>JBMFWV010000020.1:0-45715 GCA_049964915.1 Rhizomicrobium sp. | reverse complement strand
GTCGATGCCCATGCCACGACCGCGCTGGGGCTGCTGCACCGCCAGCGGCCCCAAGAGCAGCGCCCGCATCGTCCCCACATGGACGGGCCAGAAGCGGACCGACCCTCTCAGTTCGCCGTCCTCGATGGCCACAAAACTGAGCCCCGCCACCCATGTGACCCCTTCGCGCAGGCGAAACGCCGATTTGGCAAAGCGGCCAGGACCGAAGCTTTCCGCCAGAAGCCGTTCCACCAGTGGCCCGTCCTCGGCCCGTTCCGCTCGTATCTGCCAGCTCAATGCCGCTTTTCCTCAGTGCCTGCGCGCTTTAGGCTCGGCCGCGCAATCATCTCAAGAAGGAGGGTAAGCCTATGGGAGTGCTGAATGGCAAGGTCATTCTCGTCACGGGCGCAGCCAATGGCATCGGGCGCGAATGCGCCCTTCTGGCCGCGCGTGAAGGCGCCAAGGTGGTGGTCAACGATCTGGGTGGCGGGGTCGCCGGTGGCGACCACGGCGATGCCGGTCCCGCCGAGAAAGTCGCCCAGGATATTCGTGCCGCCGGCGGTGAGGCCGTGTCCAACTCCGACAGCGTCAGCGACAGGAAGGGCGTCGAGCGCATGATCGAGCAGGCCAAGGACAGCTTCAAAGGCCTGCACGCGATCATCAATCCGGCCGGCATCCTGCGTGACAAGATGTTTCACAAGATGACGCCCGAGGACTGGGATGCGGTCATCGAGGTCCACCTCAAGGGCTCGTTCAATGTCTGCCACGCCGCCATCAATCACTTCCGCGAGCAGGAAGACGGCAGTCTCGTCCTCTTCACCTCGACCTCCGGGCTTATCGGTAATATCGGCCAGGCTAATTATGCCGCCGCCAAGATGGGCATTGTCGGCCTCTCGCGGATCATCGCGATGGAAGGCGCGAGCAAGAATGTGCGTGCCAACACCATCGCGCCTTTTGCCTGGACGCGCATGATCGCCACCATTCCGGTGAAAGACGAAGCCAGCGCCCAGCGCGTCGCCCGCATGAAAAACGCCATGCGTGCCGATCAGGTGGCCCAGCTCGCCGTCGCCCTTGCAAGTCCGGCGACCAAGAATGTCTCAGGCCAGATCTTTGCCGCCCGTGGCAACGAGATCTTCCTGATGAGCCAGCCCCGTCCGGTGCGTGGCCTCGGCCGGGTGGAGGGCTGGACGCCCCAAACCATCGCCGAGCACTGCATGGCGGCGATGGCGCCCAGCTTCACCGATCTCGGCGCCACGGCAAGCGTCTTTGGCTGGGATCCCATCTAGGACCTACCAGCGGTGGCTGCGCGGCGCCTTGCCGGCCAATTCGGCAAGGCGCCGGCGGACACCCGGCTGGGTGTTGGAGGGTAGCGCCTCTGGGTCGAACCAGCCGGCATCGGCGATCTCAAATCCCGGCGTAAAGACAATGTCACCGCCCTCAAGACAAAACAGCGCGATGTGATTGCTCACCCCGGCAAAGCTCCTCAGATAGAGCCCGAACAGCGTGAGCTCTCCGCCGCCAAAGTGACCGCTCTCCTCGATCAGCTCGCGCCGAGCGGCTGCGGCAAAGCTTTCACCCCGCCCCACCCCGCCGCCCGGGAACACCCAGCCTGAGGCAAAGCGCGGACGCACCAGGAGAATTTGCCCCGACGCATTCCGACAAAGGACACTTGCCCCAAGGCTGACCGGGCTTCCAAGCGCGCGCAGCCAGGTGATGGCAATGCGGAGGGGGAGCGAGCCAAGACGCCGCAGTCTCATGGGGAAAGGCCTTCCCTGAGGTAAGACTTTATGAACCAGCGCTCTCTATGATCGCCGTGTAGTGGCATGCGACCTGCCGATAGTTGCTCGCAAACTGCCGCCCCAACGGCGCAGTATGAGACAGAATGATGCGTGATCCCAATTTCCATCACCTGCACGCCCTCATCATTGAGGACAATGGCCACATGCTCACCTTGCTCCACACGCTCGTGCGCAGCATCGGTGTCAAACAGGTCAGCGAGGCGCCCGACGGCACCAGCGGGCTGGTCGCGCTGCGCGAATGCACCCCTGATTTCGTGATCACCGATCTTAACATGCAGCCCATGGACGGCATCGCCTTTACTCGCCAGGTGCGCAGCGCCAGCGACAGCCCCAATCCCTATCTGCCGATCATCATGGTCACCGGTCACACCGGATATGCCAGGGTAATCGAAGCGCGTGACGCTGGCGTCAACGAATTTCTGGCCAAACCCATCACCGTCGCCAATCTGCGGTCGCGGATCACCCAGATCATCGAACGGCCGCGTCCCTTCGTGCGCAGCAAGAACTATTTCGGTCCGGACCGCAGACGACGCAAGGATCCCTCTTATGTGGGGCCTTTCCGCCGGCAAAGCGATACGAGCGAAGAGGTAACCCTGCGTTGAGCACGCATGGCGCCAACTTTCCCACACGTATCTGCATTTAAGGCGTCTAATGGGTTCCATATTCACCCCTCCTTAAGTGCTTCTCTTAATACTGACAGAGGTCAGGCCGGGCACGCAGCGAGCGCGCCGGAACAGCGGATTTGCGCACAATGCTTCAGATCGGCGGCATTATCTTTTTGTTCGTGGCGGTGTTTGGCGGCTTTCTCCTGAGCGGTGGCTCGCTCGGAGTGGTGCTCGAAGCCCTCCCGCACGAGATGATCACCATTGGCGGTGCAGCACTTGCAGCGACACTCATCGGTGGCTCCATGCATTCGCTCAAACAGATCGGCCGCGAGCTCGGCAAGATCGTCTCGGGCCCCAAGTGGAAGCATGGCGATTATACGGACCTTTTGTGCCTGCTTTACCTTCTCACCAAGACCATGAAGTCCAAGGGCCTGATCGCACTCGAGGCCCATATCGAAAAGCCTACAGAAAGTTCGATCTTCAAACGCTATCCGCGCATCACCAAGGATGCCTTTGCGCTTGCCTTCATCTGCGACACCCTGCGGATGATGACCATGAGTCTCGAGGACCCGCACCAGGTCGAGACCGCCATGGAAAAGCAGCTCGAGAAATTCCACCACGAGGCCCTGTCACCAGCCACCGCGCTGCAGAGCATGGCCGATGCCCTGCCCGCCCTCGGCATCGTCGCCGCCGTGCTGGGCGTGATCAAGACCATGGGATCGATCTCAGAGCCCCCCGAAATCCTCGGCAGCATGATCGGCTCGGCCCTCGTCGGCACCTTCATGGGTGTGTTCCTCGCCTATGGCATCGTCGCGCCGGTCTCCACACGGCTGAAGTCGATCGTCGAAGAGGATGCCCAGTTCTATCATGTGATCCAGGACATTCTGGTCGCCCACTTGCACGGCAATGCCGCCCAGGTCTCCGTCGAGATCGGCCGCGGTAGCGTACCGAGCGAGGCTCAGCCGACCTTTCAGGAACTGGAAAAGGCGCTCGAATCGATCCCACCGGATCACTGACGCGGCAAGGATGTCTCCTGCTGCGTCGCTCGCTGCTGCCGATATTGGGCATCGAGCGCGACAAAGAAGGTCGCAAGTCCGCCAGCCATCACGCCCAAAGCCACCGCCAGAGCAAAATCATCCCTGGCACCAAGAACGGTGATCGTGGTGACCACAATTCCAACCCACTGAGCGAGCGTGCGCGGCATGGCTGCAAACTCCTTGGCGCAACCTTGAGGCTAGGACGGAATGTCCCGGCCACAAACACTGGCGTTAAAACAAGGTTAACGCAGCTCTGGCTCCCGCTCAATGCCGGCGAAGTCCGCCCCCTGCCAGCACTTGACCGCCTGCGCTGATTGGGCCGCAAATGGCTCCTTCACCATCAAGCCGCCAGCGGTTCATGACCCCTTCGCCTCTCTCCCAAAGCGAACCCAGCCCCGAGGGTCCCCGCGCTTATTCCGCCAGCACTGCCTTCACCCGCAATGTGCGCCTGCTCCTCGCCGCACGCAGCGCGCGCAGCCTCGGTCAGGGAGTAACGGTGGCAAGCTTCAGCCTTTACCTGCACGCCCTCGGCTACAGCGGTGCTGCGATCGGTACGGTGCTGATGGCGGGCCTGATGTTCGGCGCCATGCTGACCGCCATCGTGGGGCCGCTGAGTGATCGGCGGAGCCAGAAGCGGCTGCTTCTGGGTTACGAGGTGGCTGCCAGCCTTGCCGCCCTCGCCGCCATGCTCTCCCGCAACGAAGCCATTCTCATCTTTGCCGCCACCATCGCCGGCTTTGGCCGCGGTGCAAACGGCGCCGCCGGCCCTTTTGCTCCCGTCGAGCAGGCCTGGATCGCGCGCGAACTCGAAGGAGCGGCCCGCCGTCGCGCGCTCTCGGTTAATGCCACCCTCGGCTTTTTGGGCATGGGCGTTGGCGCCGCCTCGGTGGCCATTCCAGGACTGCGCGCGCAGGGCTTTGCCGATCTCGCCAGCTACCGCCTGCTGTTTCTCGTGCCGCTCCTGGGTTCCCTGATCGCGATCGGCCTTCTCATCCTTACAACGGAAAGATCTCCGGTCCCCGTCACGCCGCCTTCGGCTGACACCCGCGCCCGCGAGGTCAGCATCACCCGCGAGGAAAACCGGCAATTACGGCGCCTGGCAACCGCCAATGCCATCAATGGCTTTGCCATCGGCATCATCGGCCCGCTGATCGCCTACTGGTTCGCACGCCGCTTCGCGCAGGGCCCAACCCTGATCGGTCCGGCGATGGCCATCACCTTCTTCTTCGGTGCCATCGGCTCCGGCCTGAACCGCCGTCTTGCCAATCGCATCGGTGTCGTGCGCTCGGTGCTGTGGATGCGCGGCACCGGACTTTTACTCATGATCGCGACCGCGCTGGCCGCGAGCTTTCCGGTTGCCGTTGCGCTTTATGCCTGCCGCGCCGCCTGTAATCAGGGCACTGCCGGAGCCCGTCAGGCGGTGGCCGCGGATCTGACCCGTGCCGAACGACGCGGTCTGGCCGCCAGCGTGCAGAGTCTGTCGTTACAGATCCCACGCGCAGCGGGCCCCATTCTCGGCGGCATGCTGATCCATCAAGGTGCTTTCGTACTGCCCTTCCTGATCGCCGCAGCGCTACAGGGACTCTACCTCGTACTCTACGGAAAATATTTCGGCGCCCTCGATCAGCGCGCCTAAGTCTCGCGACCGATCCTCGTGGTTACGCGCTGGCGCACACTGGCGTTAGCGTATCGCGGCAACCGCAAGAGGCTGCACCAACACGCTGTCATGCAGGCGAGCACCCATCTTCAGCAGCGCCTGCGCCGCTGGCCCCAGCGGCAGCCTGGCGAGCAAAGGCAACTGGCGGCGGATGGCATCTTGCACAGCCCTGTCGTGCGGCACCGTCCCCAACAGCTCCGGTACCTGACGCAGAAACGAACGGCAGGTTTGCGCCATGGCCTCACGGGTGTGGTCCGCCTCGGCAGCGCTATGGGACCGATTGATCACCAGTTGCGGCAGGCGCGAGCCGGTGGCCTTCTGCAGCAGCTTGGCAAAGGCGTAGGCATCGGTCAGAGAGGCCGGATCAGGGGTCACCACCAGCAGCGTGGTATCGGCGCGCGCTGCAAAGCGCATCACCGCGCCATCGACACCCGCACTCAGATCTAGCAGCACATGGTCATAACCTGCAGCCTTGCGCAGTTTGGTACAGAGATTCTCCGCCGCCAGCGGTCCCACATTGGCCAAGGCTCCCGAGCCTGAGGGCGCGGCCAGAAGATCAAATCCGGCAGCGGTTGTAACCACTGCACGCTCCAGTGGCTTCAGACCTGCCATGAATGACGGCAGGTCGCCACTCTCGCAAAGCCCCATCTGCACGGCCGCATTGGCAAGGCCGAGATCAGCGTCACAGAGAAGAACACGCGACCCGGCCTTGACCAGCGCCTGGGCAAGGCCGATCGCAATCACGGTCTTGCCGGTGCCGCCCTTGCCCGAACCAATGGCGGTCAGATGCGGTGTACGCATGCAGTCTCTCCAGCATTGGCAAGGGGAGTGGCCGTCTCAAGCAGGGCACGGGCCAGTGACAATGCACTCAGGGTTTCAAGGTGTCCGTCCAAAAAAGGGGAGCGGCTGACATGCGCAAGAGCAAGCGAACTTGTGGCCGCCGCAGCAAGACTGCCAAGACGCCGAGTGCCATCGAGCGCAGAGATGAGAAGTCGCGCAACGCCAAGACCGGCCAGCGCCGCGCAGATCTCCCCCGTCTCTTCAGCATCACCCTGCGCCGAAACCACCGCCAGACACTCAAGTCCGCTCAGCGCGCCATAGTTGACACAAAGAGCGCCTGCCGCCGCATCGCGCGGATCAAATCCGGCGGTGTCAACAAGTGCGAGCTCGCCTGCGGCGCTGCTCTGGCGGGTAAGCTCAAGGAGCGTCGCCTCGCTCTCGGCAACATCAAGATCGGCCCCCACATGATCGGCAAAGCGCCTCAGCCGCTCCACCGCCCCCGCACCTTCAGGGTCGGCGGCAATGAGGCGTACCTGGCGTCCGGCGCGCACGGCCTGCGCTGCAATCCGGCCGGCCATCACCGTCTTGCCGGTGCCGCGCGGACCCAGAATGACAAAGCCCTTAGCCTGCGCCAGCTCGAGCGGAGCACTGCGCAGGCGTTGATCGAGTGCCGCAGCCAGCGCCAGGGTCATGTCGGAGAGCCGGCTCTGTTCGGCCGCTTCAGCCAGGGCATGCGCAAGCCCATCCGCCAGACGATGACTGCGCAAAAGCCCAAGCAGTTCCGCACGATTGAAATAACGCTGCGGCCGCGGTGAGGGCGGCGCAGCACCGCGCAGTCGGGCGATGAGGCCCTCACGAAACGCCACCGCATAGGGCTCTGCCAGCGCCTCGCGTCTTTCATCCTCGTCCAGCGCCAGCGAACGGGCCACACCTTCTTCGAGGCGCTCCTCGCTCAGACTGCCCTCGATCGCCACGCGCACCAGAACACCCTCGCCCTTGGTCTTCTGGTGCGAAAGTATGAGCGCCTCCTCGCCCAGCTCGGCACGGATCGCAGCCATCGCCGCGCGCATGTCCGACGCAATGAAAGTCTTGATGCGCACGATGTCTTACACCTGTCCCAAAGTGCGCAGCTTGATGCTGGCGTGAATCTCGTTCTGACTGATCACGGTGGTCTGGGCACGGAAACGCTCGATGATCGAGCGCACGAAGGGACGCACCTGCGGCGAGGTCAGCAGCACGGGGACCTCGCCCTGCTGCGCTGCCGCGTCGAAGCGATCGCGGACGCTTTGGATGAACTGCTGCAATTGGCTCGGCGCCATCGCCAGCTGTCGCTCCTCGCCCTGGCCGACAATGCTCTCGGCAAAGGCCTGCTCCCAGGCCGGTGACAACGCGATCAGAGGCAGATAGCCACCTTGCGACAGATTCTGATGGCAGATCTGCCGGGCCAGGCGCGTGCGCACATGTTCGCTGAGATACAGCGCGTTCTTGGTGTGCCCCAGAGCCTCGGCGATGCCCTCCAGCACGCTGGGCAGATCGCGGATCGAAATGCGCTCCGCGAGCAAGGTCTGAAGCACCCGCTGCACCCCGGTGACCGAGATCTGCGAGGGGATCAGTTCCTCCACCAGCTTCTTCTGTTCGGCCGGCAATTCGTCGAGCAGCTTCTTGGTTTCGGCGTAGGATAGCAGTTCGGCCATGTTGGCCTTGAGCACTTCAGTAAGATGGGTGGTCAGAACCGTCCCCGGATCAACCACAGTCAGACCGCGGAACGAGGCCTCTTCCTGCAGCGACTGGGCAACCCACATGGCAGGCAGACCAAAGGCTGGCTCGCTCGTATGGGTGCCCGGCAGATCGATGGGCCGACCCTGTGGATCCATCACCATCAACGAACCCGGGAAGAGTTCGCCACGCCCGGCTTCGACCTCTTTGAGGCACAGGCGGTATTCATTGGCACCAAGCTGCATGTTGTCGAGAATGCGCACGCTTGGCATCACAAAGCCCACTTCCTGGGCAAGCTGACGGCGCAGGGCCTTGATCTGATCCGTGATGCGCTGTCCCTTGACGTCATTGATCAGGGGCAGCAGCGCGTAGCCCAGTTCGATGCGCAGCTGGTCAATGGCGAGACTCTTGGAAATCGGCTCTTCACTGGGTTCGTTCGCCGCCTTGGCGCTTTGCTCGGCAACGTTCTCGGCCTTGGCGGCCTCGCTCTTCTTCTTGTGGGCAAGATAGGCGCCACCACCAATCAGCGCCGACAAGAACATGAAGACAATCGTGGGCATGCCCGGAATGACCGCAACGATCGCCATCACCGCGCTGGCTACGCCGAGAGCCTGAGGATAATAGGAGAGCTGGCCAATCAGGGCCTTGTCCGTCGCCCCTTCGACACCGGCCTTGGAAACCATAAGGCCGGCGGCGGTCGAGATGATGAGCGCTGGCAACTGGCTGACCAGTCCATCGCCCACCGACAGCACGGTGTAGGTCTGGGTCGCGGCGGTAAAGCTCATGCCGTTCTGGGCCATGCCGATGATGATGCCGCCGATGATATTGATGCCGACGATCAGAAGGCCGGCGACCGCGTCACCGCGCACGAACTTGCTCGCGCCATCCATCGCACCGAAGAAATTCGATTCAGCTTCCAGATCCTTGCGCCGCTGGCGTGCCGCCTTCTCATCAATCAGTCCCGAAGACAGATCGGCATCGATCGCCATCTGCTTGCCAGGCATGGCATCAAGGTTGAAGCGCGCCGCGACTTCAGCGATACGGCCCGAACCCTTGGTGATGACGACAAAATTGACGATGACAAGAATGGCGAAGACGATCAGGCCGATGACGAAATTGCCCTGCATGATCAGCTTGCCGAAAGCCTGGATCACATAGCCGGCCGCGGCCGTGCCACCATGGCCATGACCAAGAATCAGACGCGTCGAGGCCAGATTGAGGGCCAGACGCATCATGGTCGTTATCAGAAGCACGGTCGGAAACGAGGAAAACTCGAGCGGCTTTTTGATGAAAACCCCGGTCATCAGGATCAGGATCGCGAAGGACAGCGAAAATGCCAGCGAGATGTCGAGCAGCCACGGCGGCAGAGGAACAATGAGCACGACCAGGATCGCCATGATGCCGATCGCCAGCGCAAGCTCGGAGCGCCGGATGAGTTCGCCAAGGCTCTGCAGATTGAAGCGCAGAGCAGCAGGCGGTGTAGTAGCGATGTCAGTCATGCTTGTTCAGCCCCACTCAGCCCGCCATTCTCGCTTCGCCCGGGGCCGGAACCGCAAGACCGGCCTGACCATATTCACGCAGCTTGTTGCGCAGAGTACGGATCGAAATGCCCAATATGGTGGCGGCATGGGTGCGGTTGCCGAGACAGTGATTGAGCGTGTCCAAGATGAGGTCACGCTCGACATCGGCCACGGTGCGTCCAACCAGAGGTTTTGACCGAGCGCTCTCACTGGAGCTGCTCTCTGCTCCCGTCGGCAGCCGTGTGACCATCTCCCCGACCTGGGTGCCGTCCGGAAGGCGGATGGCGTCGGGGTCGATTTCGCTGCCATGGGCGAGGAGAACCGCCCGATGCATGGTGTTTTCGAGTTCGCGGACATTGCCGCGCCAGCCATAGCTGATCAGGAGCCGCTCCGTCGCCGAGGCCAGCGGCCGGTGTGGCGTGCCATTGGCTTCGGCATATTTGTGACCAAAGTGCCGGGCCAGCGCCAGGATGTCTCGGGGCCGGTCTCTGAGCGAAGGCAGGCGCAGATTGACGACATTGAGCCGGTAGAGCAGGTCCTCGCGGAAACTGCCCAGGCGCACCGCCTCTGCGAGGTCGCGATTGGAGGTGGCAATGATGCGAATGTCGACCTTGACCGGCTTGCCGCCGCCCACCCGATCGATCTCGCGCTCCTGAATGGCGCGCAAGAGCTTGGCCTGCAGCCGCACATCCATCTCGCTGATTTCATCGAGCAGCAGCGTGCCGCCATTGGCCTCCTCAAATTTGCCGACACGCCTTGCGATGGCACCGGTAAAGGCACCCTTCTCATGACCGAACAGTTCGGATTCGAGCAGATTGTCGGGAATGGCGGCGCAGTTGACCGAGATGAACGGTTTGTCGGCGCGCGCGGATTTCTTGTGGATATAGCGCGCCATCACTTCCTTGCCGGTACCACTCTCACCGGTGATGAGGATCGAGGCCTCACTGCCGGCAACCTGGTCGGCCAGGACGATGACCTTCGCCATCGCATCGTCCTCGTAAATCATCTGGTGGCTGTCATCGGCAACCGCGGCCAAGACCGCTGCAATCAGTTCCGGATCAGGCGGCAAGGGTAGATATTCCTTGGCCCCGGCACGGATCGCATCGACGGCACGACGCGCATCGGTGCCAACACCACAGGCCACCACCGGTGTGCAGATGCGTTCACCCGCCAGTGCCCGCACCAGACGGCCGATGTCTTCGCTGACATCCGCGAGCACGAGATCGGCGCCGCGACCGGCCCGCAGCTCCGCCAGCGCCTGGTCGATGTCTCCGGCATGGGTAACCTTGGCTCCGCGCGCCATCGCGATCTTGGTCGCTGCCCCGATCTGGCCCTGCAACCCGCCGATGATGAGTAACCGCATGATTGAGTATCCCTTTTGCCGGTCTATTGCTGGCCGGTCTTGATGATTTCGGTCATGGTGACGCCCAGGCGCTCTTCAACGAGCACGACCTCACCGCGCGCCACCAGGCGGTTGTTGACGAAGATATCAATCGCTTCACCCACCTTGCGGTCGAGCTCGACGATATTGCCCTTGGTCAGCTTGAGCAGCTCGCTGACCTCCATCGCGGATTTTCCGAGTACCGCTGAAACCGTGACCGGCACATCAAAAACAGCTTCGAGATCATGGGAGCCCAGCTTGAAATCATTCTCGGCTCCGCCGGCTGAACGCAGCAAGGCGTCACCGTCTTGCAGTTCGGTCTGGGCCAGATCCGGCAGATCAACGTCGTCCTTTTCTGCCATGGTCTACTCCTTGATCAGTGAAATTGGACTGGATTGAAATTGGGCGAAATGCTGGGCCGCTGTTGACATCAGCGCCCGTTCGATCACAGCGGTGGCACGCTCTGCGCCACCACCGCGCCATTCAATGCGGCAATCGGCATTGGCCAGCGCCGGATCGACGATGAGTGCAATCTTGCCATCAAAGCCTTCATGCTCGGCGATCTCCTCTAAGCGCGGCCCCAGAGCCTTGGCCACATCCGCGCTCGCGCGCAGCGTCAGTCGCGGCTCACCGATGGCCTGATGCAGGGCCAGCCGCAGGGCATCTTCTACCGCTGCCGGCGCAAAGGCATCGAGCGCCGAACCCGCCAGCGCCCGCGCCGCGGCCAGCGCAATGGTCGCTGCCTCGGCCCGCAACTGCTCAACCTGTGCCGAGGCGCGGGCAAGTGCCTCGCGTACCGCATTGACCGCATCTTCCGCGCTGGCCGCAACCGCCTCGAGCGCGCGCACTTCACCGATCTTCATGCCCTCGTTCATCGCCTGGCGGCGCAGGGCCTCGATGTCGCTCTGGGTAAGCGACTGGCGCTTGCGCGCAACGGCTGCGTCGGAGACAACATCCTTGTCGCCGCTAAAGACCGTATCGAAGGTAAATTTGACCGGTTCCATCAATACACCAGCTCGTCTTCGCCTTGTTTGTTGGCGATCATGATTTCGCCCTTGTTGGCGAGATCCTTGGCGACATTGACCATGCGCATCTGGGCTTCATCGACGTCCTTAAGACGGACCGGTCCCATTGCTTCCATGTCCTCACGCAGGATCTTGCCGGCGCGCTCGCTCATGTTGGAGAAGAAGACGTCGCGCAGCGTGTCGGTGGCACCCTTGAGGCCCAGCGCCAGCTTGTCCTTTTCGACATTGCGCAAGAGGGTCTGAATCGATCCCGGATCGAGCTTGCCCAGATCCTCAAAGGTGAACATCAGCGCCTTGATGCGTTCGGCCGAATCGCGGCTGCGCTCCTCCAGCGAGGTGAGAAAACGGGACTCAGTCTGGCGATCGAAATTGTTGAAAATCTCAGCCATCATTTCGTGGGCATCACGTTTGGCGGTGCGCGCCAGGTTGGACATGAACTCCACTCGCAGGGTCTTCTCCACCTTGTCGAGAATGTCCTTCTGCACGCTTTCCATGCGCAGCATGCGCTGCACCACCTCCAGAGCGAATTCCTCCGGCAGGGCGCCGAGCACGCGGGCGGCGTGTTCCGGTTTGATCTTGGAGAGCACCACCGCGACAGTCTGGGGATATTCGTTCTTCAAATAGTTGGCGAGGACGGTTTCATTGACGTTGGCGAGCTTGTCCCACATCGTGCGTCCTGCCGGACCGCGAATTTCCTCCATGATGGAGGCAACCTTTTCGGTCGGCATGATACGGCTGATGAGCCGTTCAGTGGCTTCATAGGAGCCCATCAGCGAGCCAGTCGCGGACATCTGACCGACAAAATCGACCAGGACCTTCTCCACCACGCTGGCCGAAACAGTCCCCAGATTACTCATCAGCTGGGAGACTTCTTTGACCTCGTCTTCATCCATCAGCTCCCACAGCCGCCCACCGTGATCCTCGCCAAGCGCCAGCATAAGCACCGCCGAACGCTCCGCGCCCGTCAGCTTATTGATGTCGTCCTTGCCTAAAGTCTTGAGCGCATTGCGTGCCATGATGGTTTACGCCGGTTGGTGGAGCCAGGTGCGCAGGATCGCGAGGGCTTCTTCGGGATGGGCGTCGACGACTTCGCCGACCTTGCGGATGGAGGATTCGCGCACCTGTCCTTCGATGCGGGAAATGTCGATCATGGCGCCGCTGGGCGGCGGCAGGGCCGCTGCTGGCGGCGCTGAGCCATCGGCAAGCTGCGCTGGCGCCGCGCCAGGAGCCGCCAGCTGTCCCATGGGCTGGGGTGCTCCCAGCTGGGGGACGCCCGCCGGACCCGCCGGCGTCACGCTCGTGCCTGCAAACATGCTGCGGATCAGCGGACGACCGACGAACAGGCCAATGAGAAGAGCAGTGATCGAGAGAATGGCCGCCTCGATGATCTTGAACCAATAGGCACTGCTAAGCCCCAGCAGCGGCGCTGCGGCGGGGGGCAAGGGACCTACATCCATGCGGGCGAAGGGCATGTTGACCACCTCGACCCGGTCGCCACGCGCCTTGTCGAAGCCGATGGCCGTTTTTACCAGGCTCGTAATCTCAGCCAGTTCCTGCTTGCTCAGCGGCGTTTCCTTGGTCTTGCCGGAGGCCAGCGGGGTGCGCTGATCATCGACCACCACCGCAACCGAAAGACGCTTGAGATCACCGCCATCGTTGACCGACAGCGTCGTCGTCTTTGAGATCTCGTAATTGGTGGTCTCTTCGCTGCGCCGGGTCTTGGAGAGCGACTGATTGCCGCCACCGGCGGTGGTGCCCTGCTTGCCCGGCAGGGCGTTGGACACCGACACCGCATTGTTCGTCTGGCCTTGGGTGCTGGTCGAGGACTGGTCAACCGACTGCGTGGAAAGCGGAACCTTGCTGTTGGGATCGAAGGTTTCGGAGGTCTGCTGGGTGTGGTTGTACTTAATGTCGGCCGCCACCTGGACCCGCACATGCCCGGGTCCGACCACACTCGCCACGATGCTCTGGATGTGCTTCTCGAGCCGGCTTTCAAAATCCGCGGTCTGCTGATCCTGACGGGCCGCCATTACGTCCTGGCCGGCATTGCCATCTCCGCCCGCCAGTAGATCACCATGATCATCGATCACCGCGACCCGATCCGGCTGGAGCCCGGCCACTGCGGCGGCCACCAGATGCTGGATGGCAAGAACCTGCTCGCGACTGAGCTGGCTTTCCGCCTTCAGCACCACCGACGCGGTGGGTGGCGTGCTGTTGCGGGCGAAAATCTGTCGATGCGGCAGGACGAGATGTACACGCGCCGCCTCAATCCCGTCGATGGTCTCGATCGAGCGGGTCAGTTCACCCTGCAGCGCCCGAAGCTCATCTATACGTTCCACGAAGGCGGAGGTACCGAAGGCATTGCTCTTGTCGAAGATCTCATAACCGACGCCGGCCGAAGGCAGGTTCTGCGTCGCCATGTCCATGCGCAGCTTCTCGACGCGGTCCGCCGGCACAAGGATGGTGCCACCACCGCCTTCGAGCGTGTAGTGCACGTTCATGGCATCGAGCTTGGCAGTGATCTGGCTTGCATCCTGGGTCGAGAGACCGGCGAAGAGGATGGATTGCGGCGGTGTCGCGATGACATCCGCAACATAAAGGAAGAACGCCGTCAGCGCCGCAGCTACTCCTGCCATCACGCCGAACCGTGCGGCGCCGACACCTCTCAGGAATTCCGGCAATGTCCTGCCCCCTCGTGAGCCGCGAGCACATCGCCCGGGCACCTTCTGCTAGGCAAACATTGCCGCCTCTGGGTAAAGGCAGCATTAACGACAAACACAAAGACAGCGACACAGTCACCTACTGTACCGCTGTCCCCGCGTTTAGGATTTGCTAACTAATGGCGATATTGCTGTACCCGTGTGGCCCGCAGCCCGGCCAGACCAAAGCGCTCGATCGCCCGTTGCCAGCCGAGAAATTCCTCGATCGTCAGCGTATAGCGCCGGCAGGCATCCTCAAGACTGAGTAATCCGCCACGCACCGCTGCAACCACTTCGGCCTTGCGCCGGATCACCCAACGTGTGGTGCCCGGTGCCGGCAAATCCGCCAAGGTCAGGGGACTGCCATCAGGCCCAATCACATATGTCGCACGCGCTCTGCGGTCTTCGCCCATATTCGTTTGTTCTCCCGACTCACTACCCGCTGCGAACATAGGTCCTCGCGCTTTAAAAAAGGGCCAAGCGGCATGGTAAAAGAAGTTGAAACGACATGCGCGCAATTCGAATGAATGCCTGATGCGCCAGCACTCCTATGGCGCATCAGGCGAAGCTTATGGGATCACTGCCAGAAGCGTATTGAGCATGCTTGACGAGGTCGTGATAACCTTCGACGCCGCCGAATACGCACTCTGCATGCTGATCAGATTGGTGAATTCCGTATCGAGATTGACAGTGGATGACTCGAGCGACTTGGAGTTGATCGAGCCTGCACCGCCGGTATTGGCCAAGCTGATGCTGGGCGTACCCGAATTATTCGAGGTCGTGTACGCCTGACCGTTGGCGGCCGCCAGACCGTTGGGATTGGCGAACGTCGCAACGGGCAGCTTGTAGATATCCTGTGTCAAACCGTTCGAGAACTGGGCCGTCACAATACCGTTGTTGTCGACACTGACACCGGTCAGCGAGCCGAACAACGCGCCGTTGACGTTGGACGACACCTGGCTCGAGGTGCTGTCGAACTGGGTCATGCCATTGGAGCTGCCCACCGTACCGAGATTGAGTGTGACACTCTGGGCAGACAGTCCCGATGCCGAATTCCACGGCAGGTTGAGGGTGATCGTGCCGCTAGGTGGATTGAGCGTGGTATTGGCATTGGCAAGGGTGCCATCGGTGTTGAAGCTCATTGTTCCGGAATAGATCGGGTTGGTCGCCGGAGAGATGTTCGAAGAGCTTCCCTCATAGCTGACTTCGTAGCTCCACTGATTGGCCGCTGTCTTGACGAAGGAGAACTGCAGAGGCTGAGAACCACCCTGCCCGTCAAAGATGTTGACCGTGCGCTGGAAGTTTGGAGTCACCGTGCCATTGGCCATATCTCCGGCGACATATCCGGTGGTGACCGGCGTGGAAGCCTGCAGATTGGCCGCATAGGTGATCGAGGTGGTGGGATCAGCCTTGCCCGCCAGGGCGGTGACATTGACCGGTGTCAGATCGTTCTGGTTGGAAGGAATATTGCCGTTGGAATCAAGGGCCCACCCCATCAGATAATATCCTGAGGCGTTCTTCAGATTGCCCTGGGCGTCCGGCGTGAAACTGCCAGCACGGGTGTAGTAAAGTGAATTGGCGGTTCCCGGCGAGGTCGGCGAGGTATTGACCACAAAGAAGCCGTTGCCCGTAAGGGCAAGGTCGGTGTTCGAAGTGGTGGTCTGCAACTGCCCCTGCTGTGATACCAGCTGTCCGGTCGAAGACGACACCCCCGCAGAGGACACGTCCGAATTACCCATGGTCGAGGCCAGCAACGTCGAAAAACTCGTCGCGCCAGTCTTGTAACCGACCGTGTTGAGGTTGGCGATATTGGCCGAGGTGGTTCCAAGCGCCGTCGAATAGGCGTCGAGGGCCGTCACTGCGGTAGACATTGCACCATAGATGCTCATGGCTTTCTTCCTTAACCTACCGTTGTCGCGGCTTCGCGCCTCACGGTCTCATACGTTGACGGGTGTGCTTCTCACGCCCGAACGATTGCAAAAACGGCTCAGCCGGAAACGGCCGAAACAGATGACAGCGGGAACGACATCGCGCCCATCATGAGCTGCGGCGTTGAGCCCGAAAGATCAACCTGGGTCACCGGACCACTGGTCGACACCGCTGACGTCACCTTCGCGCCACTGCTGTCGGCCGCAGTGACCGTGAGCTTATAGGTGCCATCGGGCAGCTGTGTGCCGTTATTGTCCTGGCCGTTCCAGGTGAATTGATGCGTCCCCGCCGTGGTCTGACCAGAACCGACATAGACCACTTTGTTGTTGGCGTCGGTGACGGTTAGCGTCGCGGTTGCGGCATTGGTGCCAAGCGCATAGTTCCAGTTTGCCACACCACCTGTCAGCGGCGCCTCGCCATTGGTCAGCGTCACCGTCTTTCCAAGATAGGATACCGCACTAGAGGTGCCGTTGCTCTGTGCCAGATTGATCAGTGTCTGCAGATTGGAATTGGTGTTGATCTGCTGCTCGACCTGGCTGAATGCAACCAGCTGCTGCGTAAACTGCGTGCTGCTCATGGGACTGGTGGGGTCCTGGTTCTGCAATTGCGTCGTCAGCAATTTCAGAAAGCTGTCAAAATTGCCGGAGAGCTGGTTGAGCGCATTGGCCGTCGTTGCCGGCGCGGTGCTCGAGGTCGAAGGAAGGTTTGGGGTAATCGTCGTCATGGGACGTCCTCTTAGACTTTGATGTCGAGCCGGCCGCTGCCGGAATAGTGGATGGCATTGACGGTGGTGATGGCTTGGCTGTCGGCGATTGGCACCGCCGACAACGCGAGATTCGAACTGGGCCTGGGGGTGAAACCACCAGCGTTCTGCTGCTGGCCCTGAAGCGAGAAGTTAAGTCCGTTACCAGCAAGATTGATGCCAGCATCTTTGAGTGCGGTCTGAAGTTGCGACGCGTCCTGACGCAGCAATTGCAGCGTCTGCGGATTTGCCGCCTGCAGATGCAGCTGCGCCGTGCCATTGGCGCTCACACTCATCTGTACCGCGATGCTGCCAAGATCGGCCGGGTGCAGCGCGATGTCGAATTTCTTGATGCCGCCTCGGGTCTGCGCGGCGATGTTGAAGGCCAAAAGACCAAGATTGCTGATCGGCACCGCCGACGGGTTCGCGCCAGTAGAAGGCGCGACAGAAACGCTCACCTGCTGGGTAGGCGGCGGCGTCACCGCGACGCCTGGAAGGGTGGCCACAGTCAGAGGCGAAGCCCCTCCTGCTGCGGGTGCCGGCGCGGCTTGCATCGCGCCGGCAGCTACGCTCCCTGCTCCGTCCGTGCGCGACGCAACCGCAGGACCACTGCTGCCATGCGCGGACGGTGCCGAGGCGAGCTGCGGGTCCAGCTTTGACCCCGGATTGCCGTTCGCAGCATTGGCTGCCAACAAGGTCTGGGCGCCCGCCGTCCCTGGCGCGGGCGTGGAGCTATTGCCCCCGGCGCCCGCGCTGCCGCCGTCCGGCTGAGCTGTCGTGGATGCCGAGGAGCCCTGCCCGTCTGCCACACTGCGGGCAAGATTTTTGCCGCCATCGAGCGTGATCGCGTCCGAGCCTTTAGCAGCTACCGGCTTTGCTGCAACGCCCGGGGCGGCCTGCACCGCTGCAGCTCCCGACATGGCCAGCAGCAATGTCGAAGGAGCTGCGACGGTGGTGGGCTTATTCTGCCCGCCCGCTTTGGCCGTTGCATTCGGCGCGGCGCCAGCAGCTGACCCCGCTTGAGGGGCCGACGCAGCAGATGAGGCGGCGCTCTGCGTCGCATCTGCCGTAGAGGGAGTGGAAAGCAGAAGAACGGAATTGGGCGCGATGCTCGCAGTCCGGTTGTTGCTGGCCTTGTCCGGCGCGTCGGGCTTTGCCGTCGCCGCTTTTGTGGATGATGCAGACTGAGAGGTGGCGCCTTTCGATGCTGGCGCGGAAATCTGTGGCGCTGCTGCCCCAGCAGGATCAGCTGTCGCTGACGCCTCCGCTGCCGCAGTTTGACCGCCCGTGCCCGTATTCGTCAGCGTCGACGCGGAAGGGGTGCTCTTTCGTGCGGACTGCTGGACGGGCGCAGGCTTGTTTCCAGCCTGGGCCTGGGCCTGGCTGGCGGCCACCGGAGGAATTGCGCTGGGCGAGGTGCCTGAGTGCGCAGGGCCCAGGGCCTGGGCCTGGCCTGTTGTGGCTGATGACACGCTGCCGGCCGAGCTGCTCTTGGGGGGCTGCGACGCCGCTGTGGCAAGACGCAGGTGGGTATCGAAGTGATCGCCTGCACTGGAGCTGGACGCAGACGCCTCCGTCAGCGCCGGCATCGCACTTGCCGTAGATAAAGGCGCAAGGACAGCAGCTGCAGCCAAGCGGGCACATCCCAAAGGTTTCGCGTAAACACCCAAGCAAGAGCCGGACCAAGTCGCGGCTGCCAGAAATTCCACGGATATTCATAGGCGGTCGTCAGGATTTCGGGCGCTGCCGGCAGAAGCTGCCGGTCAGACCGGCAAAGCCTGCCGCTCAAGGCCATGACAGACAGAGGAAGTGGCCGATTTCGCCATTCAAGAACTGGCACGGCATTTGCGAGTGCGTCAGCGGCAGATCGTATCCTGCGCACGCCCGCAGGACAGGAGTGGAGCAAGCCCCGTGTCCATCAATGGCATCTTCGGAAGCGCCTTGTCAGGGCTGTCGGTAAGCCAGACCGCGCTCAGCACCATTTCCAACAACATCGCCAATATGAATACCACGGGCTACGCCCGCGAAGTGGTCAACCAGCAGGCCCAGGTTTCCGGCAGCCAGCTCAGCGGCGTCGATGTGGCCGATATCCAGCGCATCACCGACCAGTTTCTCAATGCGCAGGTGCTCTCCGCCCAGGGCGCCGCCTCTCAGGCCGGGGTGCAGAACGACACCTATACTCAGCTCAATGCATTTCTAGGGTCGCCTGGAAGCGGAAGCTCGCTCTCGAGCCAGCTCGATAACGTGTTCTCGGCGCTCAGCAGCGCCTCGCTCGCTCCCACCTCTCTGCCTAACCAGCAGGCCGCGGTGAATTCCTTCGGCAATCTGGCCAGCACGATTTCGAACCTGTCAAACTCGATTCAGGGCCTGCGTACCAATGTCGACCAGCAGATCTCGGGCTCGATCACCACAGTCAATACCCTCATCAAACAGATCTATACCCTCAACACCCAGATCAGCGCCGCCAATTCCACCACCACCCCGCCAAACGGGCTCATGGACCAGCGCGACGCCGCACTCCAGCAGCTCTCCCAATATATCGGAGTAAGGACCCAGCCAGGCCCCAATGGTCAGCTGATTGTCTCGACGCAGGATGGCGTAACGCTGGTCGGCAGCAGCTACGGACAGCTCAGCTACACCTCCTCGAACGGGGTGGGGAGCTATCCGCCCATCCAGCTCGCGATGATCGATCCGGCCACCGGCCAAAGCGTTGGCAGCACAACCGCGCTCGACCCGCATCTGTCCTCTGGCAAGCTCCAGGGCTATATCGACATGCGCGATGGCGCCTTGGCCCAGCTCGGACAGGAACTCGGCAATTTTGCCCAGACCACCGCCAATGCCTTCAACGCCCAGAGCAATGCCAACACTTCCTATCCCGCACCAGCGTCACTGACCGGGCGGGACACTGGTCTTGTTTCCAGCGACGCGATGAATTTCACCGGCAACACGACGCTCGCCATCACCGATGCCAATGGCAATCTCGTCCATCGCATCGACATCAATTTTACCACGGGTCAGATGTCGGTGGATGGCGGGGCCAATATGGGCTTCGGCGGCACCATCAGTGACTTTCTGTCGACCCTGAACGGTGCACTTGGCTCCAGCGGCAGCGCCAGCTTTGCCAATGGCGCGCTCACGCTCTCCGCCACCGGCGGCAATGGCATCGCCGTTCAGGATGCGACGAGCCCACCCTCCAGCCGTGCCGGTAGCAGTTTTGCCCAGTTCTTCGGCCTCAATGATATCTTCCGCACTTCGGGCCAACCCATCACCGCCACCGGAATGTCGACCAGCGACGCCGGCAATTTCGCCGCCGGAGGCGTTATCTCCCTGGCGCTCAAGGACGCCACCGGACAGGTGGTCAAGACCGCAAGTGTGACCTTGAGCGGTACCGAAACCATCGGCTCCGTCATCAGCGCAATCAACAGCGCGTTCGGTGGCGCAGCTACCTTTTCGCTCAGTGCGAACGGCACACTCACCCAAAGCCTTGGCAGCAACTATGCCAATGACAGCCTTTCGGTCAGCCAGGACACCACCAGCCGCGGCGATACCGGCATGTCCTTCACGGAACTCTTCAATGTGGGGCCCGACCAACAGGCAGCTCTCGCATCCGGCTTCAGCGTCAACCCGGCGCTGACGAACACCCCACAAGACATTCCCTTCGCGCAGGCCAGCCTCTCAGGGGCAACCGTCGGCAGCACCGTCATCACCGCAGGCGACGCACGCGGGCTCACCGCCCTGCAGAACGTCGCCACCAATCAGCAGAGTTTCGCCAAAGCCGGTGCGCTGGCCGCGCAGACCACGAGCCTCGGAAACTATGCCTCCGCGCTCTATCAGGACATCGCCACGCGCAGTTCCTCGGCGCAAAACGCAAATACGCAAACAAGTGATCTTCTGACCGCCGCCCAAACCCAGCAATCATCGGTTTCAGGTGTCAATCTCGATCAGGAACTGACCAACATGATGAGCTATCAGCAGGCTTACAGTGCCGCGGCGCGCGCCCTGCAAACCGCAGATGCGCTTTACACCACGCTGCTGCAGATCCAGTGAAAGGCTAAACCATGAGCATCGACCGGATCACCAACAGTAGCCAGACGCAGCTGATGATCGCGCAGCTCAACACCGCCAATGCCAATCTGGCGCAGAGCGAACAGCAGGTCAGCAGCGGCAATGTGTCAAACACCTATGCCGGCTATGGCGACAAGGTCCAGGCCCTGGAAGCGGCGAACTCCGCCGCGTCACGCGCCAACACCTACAAGGCGGCCGCCCAGGCCGGACTGAACCAGGCCAATCTTCAGGACACCCAGCTCACCCAGCTCTCCAATCTTGCCAATCAGCTACGCCAGGACATCACCACCGCCAGCGCCAACAATGACGGTTCCACCCTCATGACCCAGGTGCAGGGGGTGTTCGATCAGGCCGTCCAGATTTTCAACTCGAAAGATGCCAATGGCAATTATCTGTTTGGCGGCGACAAGACCACTACGCCACCGGTCAGCATCAGCAGCCTTTCACAGCTTGCCTCCGCGTCCAGTGGCGCTTCTGTCTTTGCCAACGGCACCGTGAAGTCCACAGTCACTGTAGCGCAGGGGCAGACCGTGACCGTGGGCGTTCTGGCCTCCGATGTCGGCAGCCAGCTGATGCAGACCATCAAGGACCTCGTCGACTACACCACCACCAATGGTGCCCTCGGCAGTCAGATGACCTCGGCACAGAACAATTTTTTGTCCGGCGAAATCACCAGCGCCGCCACCGCCGCCACCACCATCAATACCGCAGCGGCGAGCAATGGCGATACCTATCAGCAACTGCAGAACGCAGTCACCCAGCAAACCACCATGAACACGCTCTATCAGGGCTTTGCCTCCAACATCCAGAACGTCGATATGGCCCAGGCGATCTCCACCTTGAACCAGAACCAGACTGCCCTGCAGGCCGCCCTGCAGGTGACCTCGCAGCTTGGCAAGCTCTCCTTGCTCAACTACTTCCGCTGAGCTCTGGGAACCACGCTCGGGCGCTGCGTCACCGGCCGCCAGAACAGCCAAGCCTTGCCGGCTGCGGGCAAGGCTCCTATATGGCGCCCCCATGACGGCTCTGGAACGCTACGCCTTACCCCCTCCTGCCCAGCCCACGCGCATCGTCGCGGCGATGTCCGGCGGGGTGGATTCCTCGGTGACCGCCGCGCTCCTGGCGCGCGCCGGCTACGAGGTCATCGGCGTCACCTTGCAGCTTTATGATCATGGCAGCGCGGTGCAAAAGAAAGGCGCCTGCTGCGCCGGACAGGACATCTATGACGCACGCCGCGTGGCCGAGGCACTTGGCATTGCCCATTATGTGCTCGACTATGAGGCGCGCTTTAAGGCAGAGGTCATGGAGGAATTTGCCGCGGCCTATGCGCGTGGCGAAACCCCCATTCCCTGTGTTGCCTGCAATGATCGGGTCAAGTTCCGTGACCTGCTTGCCACTGCCAAAGACCTCGGTGCCTCAGCTTTGGCCACCGGCCATTATGTCGTGCGCCGCGATGGGATGGCAGGACCAGAGCTGCATTGCGGTGCCGATCCTGCCCGTGACCAGAGTTATTTTCTTTACAAAACCACCCCGGAACAGCTCGCCTTCTTGCGCTTTCCCTTGGGTACGCTCGAGAAGAGCGCCGTGCGCGAGATGGCGCAGGAACTCGGCCTCATCACCGCAGCCAAGCCAGACAGCCAGGACATCTGCTTCGTGCCAAGCGGCAATTACGCCGCCGTGGTTGAGAAGCTGAAGCCGGAGGCCGTGAGGCCCGGCGACATTGTCGATCTGAACGGCACCGTGCTCGGCCGTCACGATGGCATCATTCATTTTACGGTCGGCCAGCGAAAGGGCCTGGGCCTCAGCGGCAACCATGAAGCCTATTTTGTGATCGCACTTGACGCGGCGCGCGCCCGCGTCGTGGTCGGTCCGCGCACGGCTCTGGCCAGCCGGCGCATCAAGCTGCGCAAGGTCAACTGGCTGCAACAGGCCACCATCACCCTCTCCTGCCAGGTCAAGGTCCGTTCCATGCGCCCCCCTGTTCCCGCAAGGGTCACACCAGAGCCCGACGGCGGTGCGGTGGTCGAACTCCTGGCCGCGGAGGATGCAGTTGCACCCGGTCAGGCCTGTGTGTTCTATGACGGCACCCGCGTCCTTGGCGGCGGCACGATCGTGACAACCGAGCCCATGCGCGCTGCGGCCTGAGACCGCGCGCAAGCGCACAACAAATGCGCTGCAATGCGGCTTTGCCCGCTCGCCCGCTTGCCTTGACAGGGCCGGACCCCACCCTTACATACCCCCGCCTTGGCTGGCAGTGCGGCAGCGTAGCTCAGTGGTAGAGCAGGGGAATCATAATCCCTTGGTCGGGGGTTCAAATCCCTCCGCTGCTACCAGCCCGAGCGCCGAACGGGTGGAGGTTTGAGGTGGCCGACCTGGCGAGCGCAGGCGCGCACAGTGATCTTCCAAACATCAGCATCGCTGACATCCGCGCCGCAGCGGCGCGTATCGCCGACGCTGTGGAACGAACCCCTGCCCATCACTCCCGCACCCTCTCGAAGATCGCCGGCTGCGAGATCTATCTCAAGTTCGAGAACCTTCAGTTCACCGCCTCGTTCAAGGAGCGCGGCGCTCTCAACAAGTTGTTGTCGCTCAGCGCCGAGGAACGCCAGCGCGGCGTCGTCGCCATGAGTGCGGGCAATCATGCCCAGGGTGTTGCCTATCATGCCGGACGGCTCGGCATTCCCGCCACGATTGTGATGCCGGAATCCACCCCCTTCAACAAGGTCAAGCACACCAAGGGCTTCGGTGCCCGCGTCGTGCTCGAAGGCGCAACGCTGAGCCAATCGTTTCAGCGCACGCTGCGCTTTGTCGAGGAGGAAAAGCTCATCCTCGTCCACCCTTATGATGATGTGCGTATCATCGCCGGTCAGGGCACCGTCGGCCTTGAGTTCCTCGAGGACTTTCCCGATCTCGACGTGCTTGTCGTTCCCATCGGGGGCGGCGGCCTGATTTCGGGCATCGCCACCGCGGTGAAGGCCGTCAAGCCTGCCATCGACATTTATGGCGTGCAGGCCCAGCTTTATCCTTCGATGTACGACGTCGTGAACCGCAAGGAGCTGCCCTGTTCTGGCCAGACCATCGCCGAAGGCATTGCCGTCAAGGAGCCGGGCGCGATCACACGGCGTATCGTTGCGGCGCTCGTCAAGGACGTGCTGCTCGTGCGCGAAGACGAAATCGAGCGGGCGATTGCAAGTCTTCTTGAGATCGAGAAGACCGTCGTTGAAGGCGCAGGGGCCGCTGCCTATGCCGCGGTCGTCGCCAACAAGGCGCTGTTTGCGGGACGCAAGGTCGGGATCGTGCTGTCGGGCGGCAATATCGACATGCGCTTGCTTTCCAATGTCATCCTGCGAGAGCTGTCGCGCGAGGGCCGCATTCTGTCCGTCGTCGTGGAAATCGAAGATCGTCCCGGCCTTCTGGCGAGAATAGCAACCCTGGTTGGCGAAGCGGGTGGCAATATCCTCGAAGTCAGCCACAACCGCATGATCACCGATATGAGCGCCAAGCTTGCCGATCTCGGCATGACCATAGAGGCCCGCGATGCGGCCCATGCCGATGAGATCCGCAACACCCTCAAGGCTGCGGGCTTCGTGATCCGCACGGCACCCCAGAACAACGGCCGCTGATCCCCTGGCACGCGATGGGCCAGCGCAGCTACGAGGCTGCATGGGCATTGCGCGCGCGGCAGCTGGCCACAGCCCCCGCTTTGGCCCGCAACGCAAGCCGCGCGGCGAAGCGCGCAACCATCTTTCACCTCAGGCCGACGGACAGCGCGTTCCGTCATAAAAATGTGATGTCGGCGGTTCAGGTTCCCCCAGACAATCGGGACGAGGGATCATGACGCGACTTCTTGCGATCGCGGTGCTGCTTTTTGCCATCATCGGTGGCGCGCTCGCACTCCTTTGGCCACGCCAGCAGTCGGGCCTCGTGCTCTACAGCGCAGTCGATTATGGCCCGCAGGTTGCCGCAGCCTTCACCAAGCGCACCGGCATCCCGGTCCATGTCATCGACCTGTCGACCGGCGCCCTGCTCGCCAAAATCTCGGCCGAAGGACATCATCCCGCCTGGACTTTGGCCTGGTTCGACGGCGACATGGCCGCCGCCGCGCTCGACGCGGCCGGCCTCATCGAACGGCACAGCGTTCCCAAACTGAACTTCACCGCACTTGGCCGCGCGCTCGTTCCTGCCGACGGCAGCTATACCCCGACCGGCCTGACACTGGCCGGCGCCTTCAGCTACCACACGGCACAGCTGCCTAGCGTCCCCACCTCCTGGCAGGATCTCCTCAGCCTCGCCCTCGCCGGAAGCGTGGGCATGAACAACCCGGCCATTTCAGGGCCAACCTATCCCATTCTCGCCGCCATGCTGGCCCAGGCCGGTGGCTGGCCCAAGGGCCAGGCCTTCGTCACAAAACTGATTGCCAGCGGGCTTCGCGACTACACCAAGAACGCCAATACGCTCGCCGCACTGCGCAGTGGCGAGATCAAGGTGGCGCTCACCCAGTCCTCCGCCGCCTGGTTTGTCGCCGCCCGCGATCCCTCCGTGCGCGTCCAGATCCCCGACCCGAGCTTCGCGCTGCCCAGCGTCATCGTGGCCGCACAGGGACTGAACAGGCAGCAGGCGCGTCTGGTGGCGCGTTTCATCCGTTTCGCCTCAAGCGCCAAAATCCAGAAGCTGCGCATGCTGAAAGGCAACGCCGATGGCTATTACTGGCCGCTGATCAAGGGCATCTTGCCTCTTCACCATCTGCCCAGCCTGGCCACACTGCATGTGGTCCATCTTGATCCCAGGCTCTGGGGCCCGCGCGAGAGCCGCATCAATGCCTGGTTCAGCACCCAGGTGACCAACAAGTGAAGACCCGTCTGCAAAATTATCTCAAGGCTCTCTGCGGGTTCGGGTTCATCGGCCTTCTGGCCATGCTCACGGTCTATCCCAGCCTGCGTTTCCTGCTCCTGCCACTCCTGGGCGGAGCTGGTCATGAGGGCTTGTCGCAGCTGAACGGCGTCAGCCTGATCGCACTCAGCAACAGCGTCCGGCTCAGCCTTCTCGCATCTGCTCTTGCGATCCTCTGCGCCATTCCGGCCGCCTGGATCATGGAGCGGCGAAGATGGCGTCCCGCGCGCGTGCTGATGATCAGCCTGTGGCTGCTCTTTGTGCTTCCCAGCTATCTCATGACCGCCGGCTGGCAGATTGTCTTCAGCCGCACCGCGCTCGCCGGCAGCGCTCTGGCCGCCGCCTTTTACAGCCAGTTTGGCATCATCTTCCTTCTCGCTCTCAAGGGATTGCCCTTCGCCGTTCTTGCCGCCCGCACCAGCTGGCGCGCCATCGGCGCCGAGCTCGACGATGCCGCCCGCCTTCTGATCCGCAATTCCGTGTTTCGCCGCGTGACTATGCTGCAACTACTCCTGCCTGCCGCAACCGCGGCTTTTGCCGTCGTCTTCGTCGAAAGCATCCAGGAATTCGGCATTCCAGCGACGCTCGGCGCGCAGATCCATCTGCCCATCGTCACCTATGCCATCTATCAGCGACTGGCGACGACGCCGGTCGATTTTACCGGTGCCGCCTTGCTCAGCTGGCAGCTGGTGGGCCTTGCGCTCATCGCCGTCGCCGTCCAGCTCTATGCGGCCGCCCGCTTTGGCGGCGCGCTCGTTCACGGCCGGCGCCGCGCCCATCTGTGTCCACCTCCCCGCCGCAGTGAAGCCTGCCTCGCCTTTACCGGGCTCAGCACCCTCATCGTACTCGGTCTTGCGGTGCCACTGGCCGCACTCCTGCTTGCCGCCTTCAGTCCGGAGGCAACCGCCGAATCCCTGCCCGTCGCCTGGAACAGCGTCCTTTATTCGGCGCTCTACGGCATCCTAGCGGCCAGCATAGCCCTTGCCATCGCCGCTCCGGTGCTAGTGCGGCAGCGCCGCGGCAATGGCCGCTTCGGCCAGCTCATCGGCGCCTTCTCCCTCACCAACATGGCCTTGCCCGGCATCGTCCTGGGCGCCGCCTATCTTATCGCCTTCAACAGCGGCTGGTTCGCACTCTATGGCACGCCCCTCCTCCTCGTGCTGGCCTATGTCGCCGTCCAGTTGCCGATGCTCCTGCGCTTTCTGCAGGCGCCGATCGAGCATCTGCATCGCAACCTTTCCGAAGCCGCGCGCCTGCACGCCCTGCCGCTTGCCACCAGACTGCTCGACGTCGAAGGCCCGCTGCTCGCGCCGGCTCTCGGCTGGGGCTGGACCATGGCCTTCATCCAGGTGTTCTTCGAACTGCCAATTTCCGAGCTGCTCTATCCGGCCGGACGGGCGCCGCTCGGGGTTGCCCTCATGTGGCTTAACCAGAGCCTGGATTACACCGGCGAAGCCCGCCTGGCGCTCCTGGCCATGCTGACCGTTCTCATCATCGCCGGCGCCGCCAACGGCCTGCTGCGTGTTCTTGCCCGCGTCCCCCTTGCAGGAGAACTGGCATGAGCCTGTTGCAGGCGGAGCAGCTGAGCAAACGCTTCGGCCGTATTCCCGTCCTCAAGGATGTGTCCTTGGTGCTGAATGCCGGGGAGTTTGTGGTCCTGATCGGCGGCTCGGGTTCGGGCAAAACCACGCTGCTGCGCCTGATCGCCGGACTGGAGCGCGCCGACAGCGGCTGTCTCAGCCTGCGCGGGGTGAGCGTCGATGAACCCCGCTCCACCACCTTCATTCCCGCCGAGCGCCGCGGGCTGGGCATGGTGTTTCAGGATTACGCGCTGTGGCCACATTTTACCTCGCTGCAGAATATCGAGGCCGCCGCGCGCGGCGCGGCGCCCGTGCGCCGCAAGCGGGCGCTTGAGCTCCTCGAGCGCATGGGGCTTGAAGCCTTCATGAACAAGCGTCCGCATGAACTTTCGGGCGGACAGCAGCAGCGGGTGGGCATTGCCCGCGCGCTTGCCGCCAATCCGGACCTGCTGCTGTGCGACGAGGCCCTCTCCAGTCTCGACAGCGACATTCGCGAACGCCTCAGGGTCGAAATCCGCGCCCTCGCCCGCGAGGCCGGCACTGCAGTGCTGTTTGTCAGTCACGATCCGCTCGATGCCTGGCGCCTTGCCGATCGCATTGCGGTGCTCGAACATGGCGTTCTCACCCAGACCGCAACCCCCGACACGTTATATGCCGAACCTGCCAGCGCCCGCGTGGCGCGCTTCACCGGCGCCACTGGCGGCTTTCTCGCCGCCGTGGAATGCAAGGACGGCAAGGCCGGCGTGCGCATCAATGGCAGCTTTGTGCCGGCCCGCATCCATGCCCTTGATCCCGGACAGACCGGCATCGTCTATGTCAGGCCTGAGGGCGTTTGTCTTGCCAGCGACGGCATTGCCGCCGAACTGCAGTTCTGCGCCTTCGAAGCCGGCACCTACCGCGCCTATTGGCGCATCAGCGGCAGTGATGCCAAACTCTGCTCACGCGAACACGTCAAGCCGCCGGCACGGGCCCGGCTTGCCATCACCGCGGACCATGTCCTCGTTTTCCCTGCTGACGGAGATACGTTTTCATCATGACTGAATGGTCGGTGTTCATACCAACATTCCTCGCCGCTTCGGTGGAGTGGGTCGAAGCCTTCACGATCGTACTTGCGGTCAGTCTCAGCATCGGCTGGCCACGGGCCATGGGCGCGGCGGCAGCGGCCCTCGGAACCCTCGCGGCAATGACTCTGGTCACCGGGGGCGTCCTCAGGCTTGGCGTTAGCATGAATGTGCTCGAACTCGTGATCGGCGTGCTGCTCCTTCTCTTTGGTCTGCGCTGGCTGGCCAAGGCGATCGCCCGCAGCGCCGGCCTCAAGGCGTTTCATGACGAGGACAAGGAGTTCGCGCAAACCCGCGAAGAACTCTCTCATGGCGACCATCACGCGGCCTGGCTCATCGCCTTCAAGGGCGTGATGCTGGAAGGCCTCGAAGTCTGGCTCATCGTCGTTGCGCTCGGGGTCAAAAGTCAGACCCCGTGGTCGGCGGTGGCTGGCGCGCTGGCTGCGCTCCTCGTCGTCATCCTCGCCGGTGCCGTCATCCGCGCGCCCTTGCGCCGGGTTCCGGAAAACGCCATCAAATTCGTCGTGGGGGCAATGATCGTGAGTTTCGGAAGCTTCTGGACCCTCGAAGCCCTCAGCCCAGGCGCCTGGCCCGATGGCGATCTCAGTCTCTTTGGCTTATTTGCGTTTTATCTGCTGGGCGGGCTGGGCATTGCGGCCGCCCTGCGCCGGCGTGCACCCCGTGAGGCCACATCATGAAAGCGTTCTTCAAGACCCTCTTTGGCGACCTCTATAATCTCGGCTTCGTCACCGCCGTGGTCGCTTTAACTGCGCTCCTCGTCCATTTCGGCCTCGCCCGCGAAGCCGCCTTCCTCATGCCGGCAACCCTTCTGCTCGGCGCCGCGGCCTTTGCTCGGCGCTGAGCAGAAGCTCCGGCACCTCTGCCGCTGTGGTGCAAGAGCCCCCGCCTTTGAGCCGCGGCGCAGAATTCCTCAGCCGAGGCTGCGCCTGACGAAGGCTTATCCCGCTCGACAGCACTGGCCACAAGGGTGTCAGAGGGTTTTTCCGTAGATCCGGTAAGTCTTATAGGCAATGCCGCCAAGGCTCTCATTGATGTGACGCATCGGCAGGTTGTCCTCGAGAATCCAGGACAGCTCAATCTGTCTGAAACCCATCTTTACGGCTTCCTTGCGGACCGCGTCGATCACCAGGAACGGCAAGAGACTGCCGATGACGCCTTTTGCCGCTGACCGTTTGATGCCCATCAAGGGCACGCGTGCCGTCTTCACGCCCGCGACTTTCAAGCGCCACAGCAATTTGACCCAGCCGAAGGGAAGGACCTTGCCGTCAAGGCCGCGGATCGCCTCGTTGAGGTTGGGCAGACATACAAGAAACCCGACCGCTTCTCCGTGCCACTCAACGATGCTGACAAGCCGCGGATCGAGCAGCGGTTTCAGCGATTTGGCAAGATGATCGGTCTCGATCGCGGTGAGCGGCACGAACCCCCAATTGTGAAGCCAGGCGTCGTTGAAAATCTCGGTGATGGTGGCAATCTCTTGGTTATACCGCTTGAAATCGATCTGGCGCACCGTGAGTTCCTTGGGCAGTGGCCGGCTGAGGAGGCGGCGCGCGCCGGCAGGCAGATCGACAGTGATATCGTAAATATACGCGAAGACGTCCTTTTCCTTGGCAAAACCCTGTTCCTCGATGCGTGGGCCAACATAGGGCTTGTCATGGCCCATCAGCAGCATCGGTGGGGTATCAAAACCCTCGACGAGCAGTCCCATTTCCTCATTCGTGTTGAGGTTGAATGGCCCTTCGATCCGCCTCATGCCGCGCGCGCGCAGCCAGTCTTCGGCCGTCGCGAAAAGTGCACGGAACACCTCCGGATCGTCCTCAGCGGCGATCATGCCAAATCGCCCTCCCGAATCGGGGCGCACGCTCAACTCCTGCCGATCAATCTGGGCGCTGATGCGCCCGGCATCGCGGCCCCCCTTGCGTGCGATCCAGAACTGCACATCGGCATGACCAAAAAAGGGGTTTTTAGGTGTCAGCGCATCCAGGCGCTCGAGGTGCAATGGAGCGATGTAGTTCGGATCGTCGCGGTAGAGCTGGTTCGGCAGGCGGATGAACCTGTCGAGGAGCTTGCGCCCCGTAACAGGGATGACCTCGATTTGAGTCATGACGCGGACCTGATGAGGGAGCTTGTGGCAGAAGCCGGTGGTGGACGATCGCGCGGCGGCGCTCCGGTGAGCACCATCACGTGGGGGTAGCGGCAGGCCTCCTCGAGATCATAGCCGAGATTGTAGACGGTCGCACTTTTCGGCCGGTCACGGCCATCGCGGTAAAAGGTCCCAAGCAGCATGTCCGGTACGCGACTGACGATCCCGTAATTGCCCTGCTCATTGTGGAAGTGGTGGAGGAGATGGAACTGCTTGAGTGCCAGCACCAGGCGACTGGACGGCGTGTAATTGAGGTGCTGAATGCAGTGAACAAATTCATAGACGCAGGTCGTCACCAAGCCGGCGGCGAAAGCCGCGGCCAGCCCCGGCCAGCCGGCAATCAGATAGCCCAGCGGCATCGTCACGACGGCTAAGGTGGGCAGTGTATTGTCCAGCGCCCCGAACAGGACCTCAAGACGATGCGGATCCTGATGGTGGTCGAAATGAATGCGCTTCCACAGTGCGGCCGACCATTTCATCTTGTAGAGCCAGCGGCCATGCAAAATGTATCGGTGAATGCCATACCACGCGAACGGATAGGCAATAAGGATCGCAAGCACCGGCAGCATGAGCGCCTGCCAGGCTGGCGCCAAAACAATGGCCACGCTCGCCGAGAGCACGGCACTGGCCACATAGGCAAGGATTGAGGGATAGGTCAGATAAGCGCGCCACAACTCGGGCAGCGTCATGCGTCCCAGGTCGTAGCTGCGCCCGCGCCAGGCTCCCCGCCAAACCAGCTTCCCCGCCATGACGCGTCTTGATCCCACCATGTGCCCGGTCAAGGCTCCGCAGCGCCCCTCGTCGGCCGGCACGAACACATCTGGAGGCGTGACCGACCACGCGTCGGCGGCAAAGGGCGAGCAAGGTCTAGCGCAGAATGCAGAAAACGGCAAAGGGGATGCCAGTGACCCGAAGACCCTCCACGAGGACCGCATCGCCAACTCTTGATCCGCCTTGCTGCCCCGCATAGGGTCAGCCCCAGAGCCCGGCCATGCCATCCTGACGGCGCCCGGCCGCTCCTGGCTGGCGGCTTCTTTGCGGACTTCCATGAAAATTCTCTTCGCCTTCGAAAATCCGCTTTCGAGCACCGAAGCCGATGCCGAAGTGTTCATCACGACCGCAAAATATCTTGCCCCGCTCACCGAGCAATGCTGGCTGCATGTGCCGGCGCAAACGCAAACAGACCATCATGCCGCCGCCGAACTTGCGGCCATGCCCGCGATCCGCGCCTGGGCTCCCGCGCGTCCGGCGGCCTTGCGCCACCTGCTCTGCGGCCTGACCATCGTATGGCGCAAGGAATTTTGGCAGGCTGATCTGGTTTACACCCGCAATCTCTGGGTCGCCTGGATGGCCATAACCTGCGGCCAGCGCGTGGTGTTCGATCACTATCGTCCCTGGCCAGAGCAGATTCCCCCCCTGCAATTCTGGCTCTACCGCCTCGTCTGCAATCGGCGCTTCCTGATCAACATCTGTCATTCCGACTACACACGCGCAAAATACCACACCCTCGGAATACCCGCCGACAAGCTGCGTTGCGTTCACAACGGCTTTGAGCCACAGCGTTTGCGCACGCCTGTCCCGATTGAGACCGCCAAGCTGGCCATAGGGCTTCCCGCTGGCGCCAAGACGGTTGTCTATACCGGCCGCATCAACCACAAGAAAGGTCTGCACCTGGTGGTTGAGGCGGCCAGACGGCTGCCCGCCGTCCACTTCATTCTGGTAGGCTCCAGTGGCGCAGGCCCGATCGAGGACCTGGCAAAATCGATCCCCAATATCCGCATCGTTCCCTGGCAGACGGCGGACGCACTCGCCCAGTACATTTTTGCCGCCGACATACTGCTGATTCCGCCCTCCTGGCAGCCGCTCGCGGAATTCGGCTCCACAGTGCTTCCGCTCAAGCTTTTCCTTTATCTGGCCTCGGGCCGACCGATCCTTGCCGGCCATACACCCGACGTCGAGGAAGTTCTGACCCATGGCCAAAATGCGTTTCTCTGCACTCCCGACGACATCGATTCGCTGCTTGAGGGCATCAGAACATTGCTTGCCGATCCACAGCTTTCTGCACGTCTTGCCTCAGCTGCCCGTGAGGATAGCCAGGATCTCACCTGGAGCGCGCGGGCCGACAGGATTAGCACGATCGTAGAGGCGCGCCTGCGCGCCACGCCGAGCGCGCACGGCTTCTGGAGCACCCCTCATTTCCGGAACTGGAGACACCAGTCGCAGCGCTGGTTCCTTCACCTCTTGCGCGCGCGGTCCTGGGTTTTGCCCCCCAGCGTCACGATGTCACCATCGCTTCCGGCTGAACCCGAGTAACACCCGGCGCAAGGCATGGAAAGCCATCAAGAACATCTGGTGCGCGGTTTCAACTGGCTGGGTGGGGCGACAATCCTCAGCAAGGTCATCGACTTCTCAACCATTCTCATCGTCCTGCTGTTTTTGACCAAGGACCAGGTTGGCCTCGCCTCTCTGGTGGTCTCGTTCGGCATGGTGATCGAAGCCGTCAACGGCTTCGGTACCAACGAGGCGCTGGTACAGGCGTCAACCGTCTCTCGCCACCAGCTCGACACGCTGTTCTGGTTCATCTTTGGCGCCGCCTTGCTGGTCGCTGGTTTGACACTCCTCGCAGCGCCCTGGATCGCGATGCTGTATGGCTCAAGCGCAATGACCATCTATTTTGTCGCAATTGCGATCAAGCAGCCGGTGGTCGGGGCCGCAGTGATCCCTCTGGCCATCCTGAACCGCAACCTGCAATATGAACGCATCGCGATCATCAATGTCTGTTCGACATTGGCCGCGGCATTGACACGCCTCAGCCTGGCTGTTGCCGGTGCTGGAACATGGGCGCTCGTGCTGGGTTATGCGGCGAGCGGCCTTTACACGCTGATCGGGGCCACCATCGCAAACCCATTCCGCCCCAGCTTGCGCTTTCAGCTGTCATCAATTCTGCCCCTGGTCCACTATGGGCTGCGCGCAGCCACCTCCAACATCTTTGAGCAGCTGTTCAAAAATGTCGACTATCTGCTGGTCGGATGGTTTTACGGCGCAGCCCCGCTGGCCGTGTATCGGGTGGCGTTCGATATCGCCATGGAGCCGGCGATGGCCGTCGGGACTTTGGTCAACCGCACCGCACTGCCGGTCTTTGCGAAGCTGTCGTCGGTCAAAAAGCAACTGGCGCTATCGCTAACCTGGGCGCTGGGACGGCTTTCAACACTGGTATTTCCGCTGATGATGGGATTGATGCTCGTTGCCACCCCCCTCAGCGTCCTGCTGCACGACAAACAGGGTCACAGCTATGCTGCCGCCGCCTTGCCGCTCAAGCTGCTCGCCGCGGCGGCGCTGTTGCGTGTGACCACCCAGCTTCTCTATCCCCTCCTGATGGGATCGGGGCGTCCAGGCGTGGCAGCGCGCCTCTCAGCGACGACGCTGCTGCTGCTGACCACCGGAATTCTGATCACCGGCCTCAGCTTTCCCGCAACGACAGGGATTGTGGTTGTGGCCGCCGTGTGGCTTGCCGTCTATCCACTGCTGCTGCTGTGGGGGGGGCGCTATCTCTGGCGCCACTGGGACATTCGCGTCACAGAACTCGTCCGCCCCCTGATTGCGCCAAGCATTGCCATCGCTATCCTGGTCGCGAGTGTGAATATTGCCGGCCTTTTGGGGATCAGCACCGACCCGCGCATCCAGATCGGCCTTGTCGTAACGGCCACCGCCATGACCTATTGCGGACTGTTTCTCTTTGGCCATCACCGGCGCGCGCAGGCCGCATAATCTGTCTCTTGCGCGCAGGCAGACGCAAAGCCCTTGGCGACGATCTCTGCTCCCGACGTGGGACTAAGGCTATGCCCCGCCAGAGCGGGCGGCGGAGCAGCTTCTTACCCTTTGGCCAAGATCCCATGCGCCGTCCGTGCCCTCGCGGGCGATGCTCGTGCCGCCGGCGATCGGTCAGACACGGCGAGGCGCGCGATTTATTCGGCAGCAGGATCAGGGGGTGCCGGCCGCGACCGGGTCACTGATTTTCTGCGCACCGAGATGACGATCGAGCATGCTCATCTGATGCACGCAGCTCAACGTGCAGGTGGGAGCGCAGGACTTTTTGGTATGATACTCGCGACGAATATCCGCGCGCGTATATTCGAGCAGGGGTGTTGCGGGGTAACCGCGTTGCTGCGAGCACCAGTGCACTTTGCCATCTTCGCAGATGTAGAGATAGCGCGCGCCGGCCCGGCATTTCCAGTCGTTTGGCTGGCCGTGCATCAGGTTCTTCTGGAACAGCCAGTAATTCAGACTGTGCACGAGGGACGGGGAGATCTTCGTGACCTTCGTGTAGGCGTCCATCTGCGCCACACTTAGCGGTTTGAGATTTCCGGTATGGTCGTGCAACACGCCGACGGAGTGCTGCAAGCCGTACTTCGCAGCGGTTTCGGCCACGGTTACTACGTCCTGCGTGCGCTCGCCGCTAACCCCGAGCACAGAATTCACATTGACCTTGAATTCGGCGAGCCGCGAGAGGAGTTCAAGCTTGCCCTCCACCGACTTCAAGCTCTTCATGGAAATCTCGTCTGGCTCCAGATTGTCGATGCTGATCTGCATGCCCTGCAGACCAGCCGCGTTGAGCCGCGCGATCCAGTCTCCCGTCAGCCGGAAGCCGTTGGTGATCATGGTCACAATCATGCCGTGACGGCGTGCGGCTGCAACGATCTTGTCAAGGTCCGGATGCAGCAGCGGCTCGCCGCCGGTGAAGGTGATCGAGGCGGTGTTCAGCGCCGCCAGGTGATCGATCCGGGCACGGACTGTTTCCAGCGGCACCGGGGGCGAGACATCATCGTATTCGTTGCAGTAGCCACACGCCAGATTGCAGCGGCGCGTGACCACAAGCTGGGCCAGAAGCGGATTGTACCGGGACCCGACAGCCCGGGTGAGAAAGCGCAGTGCGGAGCCAACGCCTTCAAGCCGGCGGGATGGGGAAATCTTGGTCATGTGACATCGTGGAACGGCGAGGTGGTCGAAGGGCCCGCCAGGGACAGTCCAGGGCCCGCGAAGCCCTGATTTTGGCATATCCGCCAGCCCGAAAGATACTGGCGACGCCCGGAAAAAACCCTCCACCGGCTCAATTCAGGCGCCGTCGGGATGCGCGCCAAGGTGACTTCCACCACCGCAAGCCCGCTCCGTCCAATACCCATTCTCCGGAAAAGGAATGGCGAGGCGCCCGATCGTCCGTGGGCGGCGCTGCTTGACCTTCTCCCACGCCGGCCAGCGATGATCCACATTCCAGGTCCAGGCGCCATGGCGGCGATAGATGCGCTTCCGCCGCCTGTTGCGCACTTTCGAGCTGGTCAGCGTAGCAAAACACATGGCGGTCCGCCAACGCAATGACCGAGCTCAGCCACAGCACTTCGTCGTCCGGATGGGCGACCACCAATAGGGCTCCACTTCGCATCACGCATCCGCCCTATCTGGATCTTTCCAGAACGCGGTCATAAAGCTCCTCCAGCACCTTCGTTTGCGCGTGCACATCGAAACATCTTTCAACATGGGCCCGCGCGTCCTCCCCCATGCGTCTGCGCCGGGTTGGGTCTTCCAGCAGACACAGCATCCGCGACGCCAGAGCGTCCGGATCACGGGCCGGCACCAGAAAGCCGGTTTGGCCATCGACCACGACTTCGGGTATGCCTCCAATGCGCGAGCCCACCACCGGCACGCCGGTGGCTGCAGCTTCCAGCAGGACCATTCCCAGGCCTTCCGTGCGCCCGCTACGGGTCAGAATACTGGGCAACACGAGCATCAGGGCCCTGCGCATCCACGCCAGCACCTCGCCATGGGGCCGGGCACCAAGAAACTGCACCCGTTCTTCCAGCCCGAGCGATCGCGTCAGGGCCTGCAACGATGCCCGCATTGGACCATCACCAATGATCACCAACTGCACGTCCTGCCGGCGCCGCGACAACTCGGCGAAGCCGCGGATCAGATATTTGGTCCCCTTCATCTCGACGAGCCGTGCGACGTGCAGGATCGTTCGGGTTTCCTCTTGTGGACTGCGCGGCTGGATCGCGCGGTAGTCTTCGCCAATATAATGGACCTGCGTGCGCGCCTCCGGGAAACCCATGGCCAGAACCCGATCGCGAATGAACGAGGAAACGCAGAGAAAAAGGTCACCCTGTTGGGCAAGCTGGTGCCGGAACAGCGGATAGTTCGCCCAGGCAGGCGATCGCAGCAGGGATGCTGTAGAAAGTGTGGCATCAAAGCCATGGAATGTCGTGACCAAGGGAACACCAAGCCGCCGTGCCAGAGGCAGCGCGTAGATAGCGTCGGTTCCGAAATGGGCGTGGATGAGAGCCGGCCGCCGGCTCCCCAACAGACGCAGATAGGGTGTCGCGCTACGCGTCACCATCTGCCAGCCGATCTCGGGCCATGCCCCCCATCCGCCGCGATCCTGCAAAGTCAGAGACACAGCGTCTTCGGGCGGCTCACCGAATCGCATTCGCCCGACATAGAACGGCTTATATCGCTGCAGCTGCCCGACCTGCTGCGCGATGAACGGTTCGGATATCCGAAACAGGTTCTGACGGAATATGGCAATCTCGCGCACCTGATCCCTCTGTCGGTTGTCCCGAGCCGGTATCCTTTTGCGGTGGGCTACCGAACCTGCGGCCTGACACCGCTAAGGGCCGCAAGGCTAGTGGGCAAGCTGGTCAAAGGGCAAGGCAGACCTTGCTGCCACTGCGCCCAAGACGCTAGATAAACTCCCGATGATCAGGGAATGTCCGGGCGCGAAATCGGCCGTAAACCGGCCGGAATGGGATGGGACAATGACTTTCTTGACGAGCAAAGGCGTTACTGCGTGCAAGGCCCTAGAGCACCCTTGGCGATGGGCGGCTGCGGCATTCGTGATCGCGTTGTTGTGCCTGCCCGCACGCTCGGTTAGGGCTGCGGCCGGACCGCTCTGTAACGCCAGCGCCCTTGGCCAGGTCCGTCTTCAAATCGCTGTCAGTGGCATGCGCACGACCAAGGGCAACATCACAATCACGATCTATCCGGATGATCCGGCGCACTTTCTGAACGGAGCCTACAAGCTGGCCCGCCAGCATGTTGCGGTGACATTGCCGGTCACCCATGCCTGTTTTGTCGTCGCTGCGCCGGGCCGATATGCTGTTGCACTCTTTGGTGACGAAAATAATAACGGACATTTCGATACCAACTTCCTGGGAATACCAATCGAGGGGTACGGCTTTTCCAACAACCCGAAGCTCTATTTTGGGCCGCCAAAGCTGAAACAGGTCCTTATCACCGCGCACCGCGGCGACAATCCCATTGCTATCAGGATGAACTATTACTGAAACCTCCAGTCGGCATAACCGGGTCCAATCCCAGTACTACTGCGCCGCCCTCACCTGGATCTGCGTGGCTGGAACCAGCCCCATCTGCTGTCCTACCGCACCGAACAATGCCACCGCCTGATCGATCTGCTCGGGAGTGTGCGCGGCACTCACGCTCGTCCGCAGAAGCGCGAGCCCCCTGGGGGTCGCCGGCGGTAAACTCACATTGGTGTAAAGGCCTGCCGCCAGGAGCTTCCGCCAAAATTCAAAGGCGACTTGCGGGCTTGGCATGATCGCCGAAACCACCGGGTTCGGTTCCGGACCGAGTTCAAAGCCGAGCGCGGTGAGACCAAGATAAAGCCGCTCGAAATTTCGGCGCAGCTGCCAGCGCAATACGGGTCGTGTACGCAATTGATGGAGTGCTTCGGTGGCCGCCGCAATCACGCTCGGTGGTAGCGATGCGGTGAACATATAAGGCCGGGTGGTGACGCGCAGAATATCGAACCCGTCCAGATCACTGACACAAAACCCACCGACACCGCCCAGACTCTTGGAGAATGTCCCGACGATGAAATCGACATCGGCTTCGACAGCCAGGGCTTCGGCAAGACCACGGCCCGCTTCGCCCAAAACACCCAGCGAGTGGGCTTCATCAACGACGAGATAGGCGCCCCACTCACGCTTCACCTTTGCGATTTCACGCAATGCCGCCGTGTCTCCCAACATGGAGTAGATGCCTTCGACGACGACAATCTTCTCGCCGGGAACCCCCGCCAGACGACGCAGACGCCTCGCCAGATCATCCGGATCATTGTGGCGAAATCGGATTACCTGCGCATGTCCAAGCTGCGATCCGTCATAGATGCTGGCGTGCGAATCAGCATCGAGGATCAAATGATCCTCCTTGCCAGCCAGCGTCGAGAGAATACCCGCATTGGCCTGATAGCCCGTCGAAAACACCATTGCGTGTTTGCGACCGTAAAAATCGGCAAGTGCCTGCTCAAGCTGGAGGTGACCTGCATAACTGCCGTTCGCGATCCGGGATCCCGTGGTGCCCGTACCGAAAAGTTCGATCGCCTCAATCGCCTTCGCGATGACTGCGGGATCGTATGTCAGACCGAGATAATTATTTGTGCCAAGCAGAAGTATTGACTGGTTACCAATCCTCGCTTCACTGGGCGAAAGCACCGCATCAAAGGCGACGTTGAATGGATTCGCGCCTTCGTGTCCCAGCTTTTCATAAAGCGCCGCCAGTGGCGCAAACTTGTCAAGGAGACCCATCGCTCAGACGTTGCCTTTCAGGCTGCGCACCGTAGATACAAGATCGCCAATCGTTTCGACTTCGGCAATCCGGTCGAGCGGCACCGAAACGTCGAGGCGGTCCTCGATCTCCATGACGAAGTCCATCACCGCGACGGAATCAAAGCCAAGATCATTAACGATGTTGGTATGATCAGAAAGGTCGACAGGCTTCCCCAACGAAGTCCGTAAGGTTTCGAATATGGCGTTCCGAATGTCGTTGCTCAAGCTATCCATCTGCCCCGTTACCCGTTTGCGGCCCCTGCGTCACTTCGGCCAGCACGACCGTAGCGTACATTGCGGCCGCCGTCATTCTACCACGCCCGGCGTGGATTTGTCGCTGTCACAGCTGTACATAGAACACGCCGGCCCGGCGGGAAAGGCCGGGCAACGGACGACGATAGCGGCCAGGATCGGCGGGCAGGATGGGCAGAACACACTTGCCGCTATCGCTTTGGCACTTCACTGTCCCAGCTGGCGTCCCACTGATCGTGGCCGCGGCCGGATGATACGGGCACTTGAGGGGAAAAACTTGGCATGACGGGTACGAGGCACCTTCTCCGCAGCCGACACGTGCGTGCGCGACCGGCATTATGGCCGCCGGGCAGGGGGAGCTTTTGATCGTTAATCGCTACCTGATCGCCCAGATCTGCACGCCGCTGGTAACCATCCTGGGTATCCTCTGCGTATTGTTCGGCAGCTTCAGCGCCGCGGGTTTCCTGTCGGACGCGGTAAACGGACTGTTGCCGACCAATGTGATCGCCGAACTCATCGGCCTGAAGGTACTGATTTCGCTGGAAGTCCTGATCCCCATTTCGCTGTATCTGGCGGTGGTGCTTGCGTTCGGGAATTTGTACAGCAACTCGGAATTTACAGCGATGTTTGCCCTGCATGTCTCACCTCTCAGGGTGATGCGCGCGGTGCTGACCCTGGCGGCGGGCCTGGCCATTGTCGTAGCCGGACTGTCGCTGTGGGCGCGGCCCTGGGCATATCGCAGAATGCATGAGATCTCCAGGCGTGCGCAGCTGCAGCTAAATGTCAACGATATGGGCGCTGGCACATTCTACATCGGCAACAACGGCAAACGGGTCATTTATTTCGCGCATCGCAATGGCCCGAATGCACCGGCACGTGACGTGTTCGTGCAGCTCAGGCACCGCAACAACATCCAAATCATTTACGCCCAGCTGGCCTATCAATTGCCCAAAGCTAACGCGAAAGACGGGCCTGCCGTCTATCTGGGCAATGCCAATGTTTACCAAATCTCCCGCAAGAACCGCACCAGTGATCACGTCATCAATGCCCAGGGCATCATCATCAATCCCAACAGTCCAGGTTCTTCAAAAGCCGAATACAGCTCAGTCGCCGCGAGCAGCGAACATCTGGCGGGATCGGACGCGCCCAGTGACATTGCTGAGTTCCAGTGGCGACTCTCCACGGCGCTTTCAACCTTGCTGCTGGCGATGTTAGCCGTGCCGCTGAGCCACGCCCAGCCACGGCAAAACAGATATACAAAAATCGGCACGGCAATCGCCGTCTACTCGGGGTACTATCTGTTATATACGTCCGCCCGGACGTGGGTCCAGAACGGCGTGGTCTCCAGCTTTCCTGGGATCTGGTGGGTACCGGCAGTGCTTGGGCTGATCGTGGCCATCGCCTTGTGGGCACCCAGCGCACGATTTAAATTAAGACGCAACCACGCATGAAATCTCTAGCCACAGGCCCGACGGGCCACCGCTTCGTACCATACGCACGCCGGCCATGACCCAGCTCGATCGCTATATCGCGGTCCATACCCTCAAATTCTTCTTCTTTTCGGCTGTCGGCTTGACCGCATTGTTTGGCCTGCTCGAATTCGTCGAACAGTTGCGCTTCGTCGGCCAGGGTCACTACCGCCTGGTCGACGCTCTGGCCTATGTGACGCTCCTGTCTCCGGCAAAGCTGCTTCAGGCAGCGCCGGTCTCCATGTTGCTCGGCAGCCTGCTTGGATTGGGCGGACTTGCCAGCGGCTCTGAACTCACCGCAATGCGTGCCCTCGGCATTTCCGAGCGCCGGATTGCTGGCGCACTCTTCAAGCTCACGGTGCCGATCGTGGCCGGCCTGTTTCTGATGGCGGAATTCGTAGTCCCGCCCGCCCAACAGTTCGCTCAAACCGAACGTGCTGCCAAGCTCTCCTCCAGCGCGCCGGTGCGCAGCGGCGAAAGTTTTTGGGCGCAAGGCGACGGTCAGTATCTGAACGTAAAGCATTTCGGCTTCGGAAACGCTCCGCGCGGCATCAATATCTATACGTTCTCGGCCGCTGGCGCCTTGGCGAGCTACATCCATGCCGACCGCGCCATTATCCGACCCAATGGCACCTGGCTCCTCGCAGGGGTCGTGCAAACGCGCCTTATGTCCTCAGAGTTTCAGACCGAGCACCTAACCTCACTGGCGTGGCATTCGTTTTTGCCCAAAAAACAGGCGCGCCTATTGGTGCTGCCACCGGAAAGCATGCCTCCCATCGAACTTTATCTTTATGTCCGAAATCTGGAAAAGCACAATCAACCAGCGACACGCTACCAGCAGGCCTTCTGGGAAAAAATCAGCATTCCACTTTCCATGTTCGCCATGATCCTGGTCGCGATGCCGTTTGTATTCCGAACCTCACGCGCGCAAAACAGCGGGCAGCAGCTGGCAATCGGCGCAATTATCGGAGTAGTATTCACGCTGATTCAGCAAATCACCGCCCATCTGGATCTTCTACTGGCTCTTAATCCGGCCGCGATCATAACCGCACCACCGATACTGCTCATGATTGCTGCAATATATCTCTTTCGCCGTACACAACGATAGTCTATGAGGCCTGTTCATGGGCCTCCAGACCCCCCAGAAACAATGCGATGCGCGCGCGATGCCCGGACAACAGTGCAACTAAAATTGCACTGAACCCAACAATTTCGAAGCCAAAGTAATATTGGGGAACCTTGAAGGCCGCACAGACAAAAATTCCGAGCGTCCGATAATTGGCTGATAGTATGGACCAGCGGCGCAGCACTGGCGCAAACATCGCGCGATAGCGCGCACGTATCGCCTCACTGCGCTCGGGTTCACGCTCCAGTATTGCCGACATCCGCCTATGAAATGCCGGATCGGCACCAGACACTGCCCATTGGAGCCGGACGTAGTGCCGATAGAGAAAATTCATGAGCCATAGCAGGGATGATGGCGCGACAGCGTCCGGTAACGCAATGTCGAGATCCGGAAGCTTCATCGCTGCGCGGTCATGGCCCCAGAAATTATATTCCTGCCGCTGCGCCTCGTAGGCCGAAGCCTGGACGGCATGGCAGCCACCAGCGGCAACGACCAGTGCCCACACCCAGGCGCCGTATTGGCGACTGAGAACGATCGCGAGACCCACATAGACCGCAATAAACGTGACGTAATCGCAGATCCCGTCAAGAACTTTGCCAAATTCGGATTGCGAATGGGTGAGACGCGCAAGCTGACCGTCGGCGCCATCCATCACGTGCCACGCCAGCATCAGGACGAAGCCAGCAACTGCATAAGGAAAATTGAGATAGTGGTAATAGGCAAATCCCGCCAGGACGCCAAACAGCATGCCGGTCAGGGAAACTGCATTTGGAGAAACCTGCATTGCCGCCAGCAGTGGCGTCAACCGGCCCGCGATCGGATGAATAAAGTAGAAATTGGTGAATTCCTCAATTTCCGAGGTCCGCCGGACCGGCTCAGCGCTTTCCAAGGGGCACCCATAGCAAATATATGTCCGGCCGAGCCGTCAGGACGTCAGAGCTGCCCGGCTTCCAACAAGGCCTCGGCCTTGGCGAACGCGACAGGATCGTCGACATCCACCCACAGCCGATTCCCGATATCGATGACGCGTGCCTTATTCCACCGCGCCAGAACATTCATGCCACCGGAAATGCTGTCGTCTCCAGCCGCCGCGCTTTCTTCCAATGCATCGAAGATGACGGGCGTGCAGAAGAAAACACCCGTATCGATGGCGTTGAATTCCCGGATCACCTTGCCAATATGCTCGATCCGGCCATTCGAACATTTTACACGGGTAACATCCTCAGGATCGTTAAGCAGCCTGTCGATATTAAAATCAACCGCGAGGGTAACAGTTCCATGCTCAAAGGATGACGACACAAGGTCACGGTAGATGTCAGGATCAACCAAGTGATCACACATCGTCAGCAGAAAAGGTTCCTCAAGAGCGTGCCTGGCCTTAAGCACCGACAGGCCATTGGCCCGGTCCCACGCGTCATTGATGATATGGGTAATGCCGACATTTTCGCGCGCACCATATTGGTCGAGGGCCTGACGCAGTTCATCGCCTCGATAGCCACTGACGACGCAGAATGCCTCAACCCCTGCACTGCGGGCGCGCGTCATCACGCGCTCAATCAGTGGAACCCCGCCGACCGGGATCAAGGGCTTGAGCGCGCCCTTTTCCCGGAGCCTGGTTCCCTGCCCGGCAGCCACGATGAGGCATTTCATCATGCGACAGACAGCTTCGCGGTGCAGGTACGGATGAAGGCTTCCGTCATGGCATAGGCCTCGTCATCAGTATGCTGTATGGCCGGATGCTTGCAGAAATAGGCGCTGGGCGCCTCCAACACTCCGCCTACCCCGTTCTGCAGCGCCAGCTTGCAGCAACGGATCATGTCGATGACCACCCCAGCGGAGTTCGGCGAATCTTCCACCGACAATCTCATTTCCAGATCCATCGGAATATCTCCGAACAGTCGTCCTTCCATCCGGATGAAGCAAACCTTGTTGTCATTCTGCCACGGGACATAGTCGCTGGGACCGACATGGATATTATCGTCTTCTATTCGCTTCTTGGCCACAGATTGAACCGCCTCGGTCTTCGATATCTTCTTCGAGACCAGACGCTGCTGATTTTTCATATTCAGAAAATCGGTGTTGCCGCCTGTATTGATCTGATAGGTGCGCATCAGCTTGACGCCACGCTTCGCGAACATGTCGGTCAGCATACGATGCGTGATGGTGGCTCCTAGCTGTGATTTGACGTCGTCGCCGATGATCGGAAGGTTGCGTGCCCTGAAGCGGTCGGCAAACCGCTTGTCGCTGGCGATAAAGACCGGCATGCTATTAATGAAACCAAGACCCGCTTCCAGAGCGCACTCCGCATAGAAACGCGCCGCCTGCTCCGATCCGACGGGAACAAAGTTCAAGAGGATTTCGGCACCGCTGCGCTTGAGCTCAGCGATGATCTCGGCCTTGGTAAGCTCCGGCTGGCTGGAGCGGACAAAGGTTCGGTCCTCGACATAGTCCGCCATGTGCTCGGAAATGCCGTCGAGTACCGGGCCCATGCGCACGGTGACGCCACTGTCCGGGATCGCCGCCTGAAAAATCTTCGTGCAATTTGGCTTGGCGAAGATCGCGCGGCTCACATCCACACCAACCTTGCGCGCATCGACATCGAAGGCCGCGACGACCTCAATGTCGCAGGGCAGATAGCCGCCTATGTCATCATGCATCAACCCGACGACGCCTTCCTGGCACCGCTCAGGCGTATAGTAGTGCACGCCCTGTATCAGTGCGCTCGCACAGTTTCCAATCCCCGCAATGGCGATGCGGATGCCGCGCTTTTTCACGATCTTCATCCTACCTGTCGTTGGCCATTCAGATGGGCAAGCCCTTGACCAACCCAGGGCATGCCATTCCCCCGCGGGACGGCTGCGATCACTCAGGTACCAGGTCGGGCGCGCCGGACTGACACAAGAGTGTTAGGATTACTTTGCGTTCACGTCCGAAGCAAGCGCCAGGGCAACAGTGCGTTAACCGCGGTACGACAGAGGTCCCGGTCTTGAGGCTGGCGAGTTGTCCGCTTTTTGGAAACGCTCCAAGGACCGCAGACGGGGATTTTCCAGAGTTACGGATTTCCGGGGCTGCGCGGGCCCGCGGGTGCGCTTGGCGGGGATGGCTGAGCTTGGCGAATGCCGCGCAGGTGCCCGGTTCAGACGTCGCCGTCGACGCCCACGGAACATCGGTGAGATCGCCCCTGCACGCGCTCCAATCGTGCAGCCCAGCAAACCCAAGGCGCGCGATCGCGGACCGGTGGGGAGTAACAGCACGGGCCACGCAGGACGGCAGCACGCGACTTCGGGCGGCACCCCATCCACCGATATAGTCTCTCTCTTGGTAGATCACCGTCCCGGTTCATCTCAAAAACTCTGTGAAATTAGTCTTTTACAATGATTTGTTGTCTGGCCCGGTGTCGCGGGATAGCGGCCAGGTCCAGACGCAATTGTGCTTCAAATTCTTCCTCAGATGGAGAAGAGCTATGGCTCGCCAACAGCATCGCCTTTCAGGTGATCCAGTTGGCAGCCTTGTACCACGCTACGGTGTCACGAAAGCCCTCGGCAATTCCGATTTTTGCCTGGTAGATCTCAGGTGGAATTATTTCATTGGGCCTCACCGACCAGTCAGGGTGCAGCATCTCGCGTG
>JBMFWV010000019.1:0-45884 GCA_049964915.1 Rhizomicrobium sp. | reverse complement strand
ATATCGGCGAGACGGTCTTTCAGGACCTACAGAAGCCCATCACCACCGACAACCGCCACGGCGCCGCCCTGCGCTTTGCCAATCCCCGCGTCCAGGGGCTTTTCCACGTCATGCTTCTCTTTCTCCTCGTCCAGGGCACCTTCGCCCACAAGGATCTTCGCACGCACCTCGCCGAGCTCCTCGGCAAAAAGCCACACCAACTCACCCCTGGCCAGATCACCTATGACCTGCGCCGATTGCGCCTGCACGGCCTCATCGAACGCATTCCCGGCACGCACCGCTATCGCATCACCCCTGTAGGGCTGCGAACCGCCATGTTCTGCACACAGCTCTACAATCGCTACATGCGAACCGGAATGGCCATCATCACCCCCTCCCAGGCACAACCCAAGACACCCATGACAAAAGCCATCCATGCCGCCGAAGCTGCCATCGACACCTGGTACGGACAACAGAAAATGGCCGCATGAAAACTTGACTCGTTTGCATCAGGTTTTGCTCAATCAAGGACTCTAGCCGATCTGGCGGCCGTCAAGCGCCCCCCCTTAGGCCCCTTGACGGCTGGGGCCCTCGCCCCCACACCAAGCCTCAGCGCGCTCAGCCTTGCGGGCCTGCCATCGGTGCACACCGCCGCGCCCATCGTCCGGGCCCAGCTTCCACTTCAGCCCCAGATCGAAGGTGGCGCGGCTCTCCTCGCCGCCCTCGCATCAAAGTCGATCCCGCGCACGTTGGCGCTACGCGCGCTCGCGGCGTATCAAAAGTCGCTGCAGCTGAAAGGCTAGTGGCGAGCACCAAAGAGCGCGCTGCCAACGCGCACATGCGTCGCGCCAAAGGCGATGGCCGTCTCAAAGTCGGCACTCATGCCCATGCTGAGGCACTCAAGAACGAGCTCGCGGGCCAGGTTCGCCAGAAGAGCAAAGTGTGGCGCCGGCACCTCCTGCGCAGGCGGAATGCACATCAGCCCAATTACCGGCAGCCTCAGCTCGTCGCGCGCAAGGCGCACAAGCTCGGGCACCATGGACGGTAACACCCCCGATTTTTGTGCCTCCTCGCCGGTATTGACCTGTACGAACAGGTCCGGACAACGTCCTGTCGCATCGCGCTCACTGGCAAGAGCATGGGCGAGCTTCGGCCGGTCCAGTGAATGAATGGAATCGAAGAGTGCGACAGCATCGCGCACCTTGTTGGTCTGCAAGGGGCCGATCAGATGCAGTTCAAGACCTCGTTCGCGGGCCTGAAGTCCTGCGAACTTGGCCTTGGCCTCCTGCACCCGATTCTCACCAAAGCGATGCTGACCTGCCTTGATCAGCGCCTCGATCTCTTCAGGTCCGTGGGTCTTGGAAACCGCGATCAGGTGGGTGAATGGCGCCGGTTTAACGCTGCGCTTTCGCGCAGCCTCGATGCGCGCCAGAATGGCATCAAGGCGGCTTTGGGGATCTTGTGGAAGGGACATGAATGGCCGAATTGCGCGAGCGCATAAAACTAGCAAGGGCTGCCGCACAGCTCAACGCGCAATCGCGTTCGGCCAGACGCGTGCCTGCATTGGCACTGCTGAGCGATGATCTGCGTTTGCCGGCTCCGGCCGAGGCGATCAAGGCCCTGCCGAAGGGCAGCCTCGTCATCCTGCGCGCAAAAGATCCGTTGCGGCGTGCGCAGCTGGCAAAGATCTGCGTGCCCATCTGCCGGATCAGGAAACACGTACTGCTGATCGCCGATGATCCCGCGCTGGCCGGACGCTGTGGCGCCGCGGGCCTTCACCTTCCACAGGCCCGCCATGATGCCCTCTCCTATTGGCGCACACGCCGCCCCACCTGGTTCATCAGCTACGCCGTGCATGATCTTGCGGCCCTGCATCACGCGGCCAGGGGCGGAGCCGACGTCGCACTGGTCTCATCGGTCTTTGCCACACAGAGCCATCAGAACGGCAACCGGCTGGGTCCCTTTCGGCTCGCAGCGTTCGCCCGCGCCGCCCAGCTGCCGGTCTATGGTCTGGGCGGCATCAATGGACGGAACTGCCAGCGACTCCGCGGCTTGAAGCTCGCGGGCATTGCCGCGATCGGCGCACTTTCGCCCTAAACATGCAGCTGGGCAAAGAGGAACACCGCGTTGAACCCCAGACTGCTCGGGCCGCCGTAAAGCGCAGCAGCGCTGTGCGCGAAATGCTCATGCTGAAAACCCAGGGTCAGTTGCAGGTTGCGATTGACGACATACGCGGTGCTCAGCTCGTAACCGGCGAGATGCAAATGCGGCAAGCCCACGGCCGCACCAACCGTACCATCGGAATATTCGACACCGACCTTGTAGGGTCCAGACACCAAGGTGGCACTGCCATGCAGCACATCACTGTGACCAGTTTTCGTCGCCGCAAACGGATCAAAGGCATAGGTGTTGCTTTGCCGATAGGCCCCGCCCAGCGCTGCAGTCAGGCTGTCGCTGAAGGCATAGTCGAACTCGCCGCCCAAACTCCAATCGAGGAGATCCGATTGGCCGAGCGCTGGATGCACCAGCTGGCCATGCACAACCCCTGCATAAAGACCAACTGAGGTGCGGCCGAAATAGCCGGTGTAATTGAGCGCGGCATCAACGAGATCGCTTTGCCGGCTGCCCCCTGCGGGAGCGGAGGCGAGCACGGGAAGAGGCCCGCGCGCCAACGACGGGGTAAACGAAACCCCCAATTGCACGCCCAAAAGCCGGGGAGAGAAGTAGGTCAGCTTGCTGTCATTGGACGTGGAGAACACGGCACTGCGTGGAGCAAAGATAGCGTGCAGATTGATGCCGGAGCGCGGATCGGCAAAGAAGCTGATATTGGCGTCATCGATCGCAATTTGTGGTGCGATCAAAGGTCCGGTGATGGCCATCGTGTAGGCGGCACCGTCCTGTTTTCCGACCTGAAGCTCGCCATAAGGCGTGCGGACAAAGCCATAGGCCTTGGCAAAAAAGCGGTTGCCGTAATTATCCCCGGAAAAGCGATCGTGATAAATATTGAGCCGCGTGGCCACGCCAACCCGCCATTCATTGGCAAAAAGTTTGTCGATCCTGGCCGCAGCAAATATGGAGGCGGTTGGACGGCTGCGCAACCGAGACCAGCTTTGGGATGCGGAAAATTCCGTGACGTTGACATCGCCGCCCAGATGCGCGGTCCACTCCTGACCAAGATCAAGCTTGATGGGAGCAAGCCAGCGCTGCTGGGCCAAGGTCGGTGGCGCCGCCAGCAGCAACATCACCGCCAGCAGGCTTAACCGGGATGGGCGCCACACCATGGCGTCATCGGCCGCGCGCATTGACGAGGGCGAAAGCAAGATTGGACTTCAGCGTACCTTGATTGGCATAGGGAACACCTCCGCCATAGACGACATTGTCAACACGCCAGCCATCCTCGCTGCGCGTCAGGACAAGCTTGTCCTGCCAGTGATAGGCCCGGCCTCCTGCGTCCTGATAGCTGAGCGCGGCCGGACACACCGCCTGCGTCTTCCTGAGCACACAGTGGCCGACACTGGCTGCACTCACTCCATCGAAGAGAGATACGAAGATATTGCCCTCCAGCAAGGGCGGAACCGCGTGCCGGGAATTATGCGTGTAAGCAAGCTCCGCCTCATTCGCACGCGCAAGAGCCTTTGCCAGCGATGGAGAAATAAACGGCATGAGACGCGCGCGTCCGGCACTGTCGGGAATTCCACCCTCCTTCAAGGAGATGACCGTCTGATAGAAGCCATCAGCGATGGCCTTGGGCGTATCAGCAGCCTTGGCCACAACCGGCGCACAAAGGACAAGGAGGACAAAAAGCGCGCAACGGCTCATTCAGGCCTGCCTCTGCAGAAGGTCACGGATCTCGCGAAGCAGCAGTACCTCTTCACTGGGCGGCGGGGGCGGCGGGGGCGCGGCCGGCGCAGGGGCCTTCAGCCGGTTGATCTGGCGCACAACGAGGAACAGCGTCAGCGCGACAATTAGAAAATTGATCACCGAGGTGACAAAAGCACCATAGCCCAGGATGACCGCGCCCGCCTTCTGCGCCGCAGCCAGCGTCGGGTAGGGTCCGCCGCCCCGCAGCACGAGAAAATAATTGGTGAAGTCTGCCCCGCCAGTGACCAATCCAATGAGGGGATTAAGAACATCCCTAACCAGCGTCGTGACGATCCCGGTGAACGAGGCGCCGATAATGACACCTACGGCCAGATCGATGACGCTGCCACGCATGGCAAATTTCTTGAATTCCTCAAACATGGACCCCCCTCGCGTCAGGATTGCCGCGCTAACGTATTGATGAACACAGTCTTTCACAAGAACCGGGGGAGTACCCCCGGACCCTCCGCCCCCCGGCGGCGTTCCACGCCAAGGCCCCCACGGGCCCTGCGCAGCGAGAGGCAAGCCGCCCTCCCGCCGGTTCCGACGCCAGGGAACCCGCGGCAGCTTGCAAATTATGGGCTTTTGCTTATAAGCAGCGCCCTTTCGGGCCGTCCGGCGCACGGACATGCCGTGGCGGCCCAGAACGCAACCGGGCCAACGCCCCGAGGAACGCAAAATGTCCAAGCTGAAGACCAAGTCCAGCGCCAAAAAGCGCTTTAAATTCACCGCAAGCGGCAAGATCAAAAAGGGCCAGGCCGGCAAGCGCCATGGCATGATCAAACGCTCCAATGAACAGATTCGGGAATTGCGCGGCACCTCGACGCTGAGCAGCTCCGAAACCCAGCGCATTAAGCGCTGGATGCCCTACGCGTAAGGAGGGATAGGATGTCCAAGTCACCCCGCTCGGTTCCGAGCCACGCCCGCCGCAAACGCGTTTTTAAGCAGGTCAAGGGCTTCTACGGTCGCCGCAAGAACACGATCCGCGCCGCCAACGCCGCCGCCGATCGCTCGCTGCAACACAATTATATCGGTCGCAAGCTGAAGAAGCGCAATTTTCGCGCGCTCTGGATTCAGCGCATCAATGCGGCGTGCCGCGAGAACGGCCTGTCCTACAGTCGATTTATCGCCGGTCTCGCCAAAGCCGGGATCGAGATCGACCGCAAGGTCCTTGCCGATCTCGCCGTGCGCGAGCCCGAAGCCTTCAAGGCGCTGGTAGACCAGGCAACGGCCTGAGGCGCGGGTAGCGCCGCGCGCTAGTCCACGCGCCGTCCAGATCGATCAGTCGCCCGGTGCGCGGCCGCCGCCGGCGAGCCGGGCGAGCCCATGGACATCCTTCACGGGATGTCCTTCAAGCTCAGGTGATAAGGCATGTCGGCCCTGCAAAGCCTTGAGACCGAGATCCTTGCTGCGATCGGCGCAGCTGCGGATGAAAGCGCTCTGGATGCCGTGCGCGTAGCTGCGCTCGGCAAAAAGGGCAGCATCAGCGAATTGCTGAAGACGCTGGGGGCCATGAGCCCGGCTGAGCGGAAGAAAAACGGCCCGCTCTTCAATGGCGTGCGCGACCGCGTCAGCGAGGCCATCGCCCGGCGCAAGCGTGCGCTGGCGGATCTGGCGCTCGACGCCCGTCTGAATGAGGAGCGCGTCGACGTCACCTTGCCGGCGCGGCCGCTGGCGCAGGGCACAGTGCATCCCATCTCGCAGGTTCTCGACGAAGTGACCGCAATCTTTGCCGATCTCGGCTTTGCGGTGGCCGAAGGACCTGACGTCGAATATGACGATTACAACTTCACCAAGCTCAACATCCCGCCTGATCATCCGGCCCGTCAGATGCATGATACGTTCTATCTGGCACCGCAGGCCGATGGTGCGCGTCACGTGCTGCGCACCCATACATCACCTGTGCAGGTCCGCACCATGCTGACCCAGAAGCCGCCCATTCGCGTCATCGCTCCAGGCCGTACCTATCGCGTCGACAACGATGCGACGCATTCACCGATGTTTCACCAGATCGAAGCTCTGGTGATCGACGAGAATACCCATCTTGGTCATCTCAAATGGGTGGTGGAGGAATTCTGCAAGGCCTTCTTCGAAATCGAGAGCGTCGAACTGCGCGGCCGCCCAAGCTTTTTTCCCTTCACCGAGCCCAGCGTGGAATGGGATCTACGCTGTGACCGCTCGGTCGCCGGACGCATCGAATTCGGGCGCGGCAATGACTGGCTCGAGCTCGGTGGTTCGGGCATGGTTCATCCCAATGTCCTTGCCATGTGTGGTGTCGATGCCAGCCGTTACCAGGGCTTTGCTTTCGGTCTTGGTCTCGACCGCCTCGCCATGCTGAAATATGGCGCGCCGGACTTGCGCCCATTTTTTGACGGTGACCTGCGCTGGCTGAAGCATTTCGGCTTTACCGCGTTCGATGTGCCTACCCTCGACGCAGGACTGAGCCGATGAAGCTGACCTATTCGTGGCTGCTTGAGCACCTCGCCACCGAGGCCGATGCCGCAAGCCTCGCTGCCAAGCTGACCTCCATCGGTCTTGAAGTGGAGACGCTGGAAGATGCTGGCGCGCGTCTGGCCGATTTCACCGTCGCCCATGTGGTTTCGGCCGAAAAGCATCCCAATGCCGACAAGCTCAAACTCTGCATGGTCGACACCGGCACCGACATCGTACAGGTGATATGCGGCGCACCCAATGCCCGTACCGGCATCAAGGCCGTCTTCGCCCGGCCCGGGGTGGTCATTCCCTATAGTGGAGATGTGCTCAAGATTGGCGCTATCCGCGGCCTTGAATCGCGCGGCATGCTGTGTTCGGCCCGCGAACTGCTGTTGTCGGATGAGCATGACGGCATCATCGAATTGCCGGCCGACGCTGAAATCGGCACCCCTGTCGCCCGCGCGCTGGGCCTTGATGATCCAGTGATTGAGATTTCGCTGACCCCCAATCGAGGTGATTGCACCGGGGTACACGGAATTGCCCGCGATCTTGCCGCTGCCGCGATGGGGCAGCTGCGCACAAAGGAACCGCAGCCGGTTGCCGGACGTTTCCCCACCCCGATCGGCGTACGCATCAGCGCACCCGCTGCAGCCGCCGGCGCCTGCCCGCTCTTCGCTGGTCGCCTGATCCGCGGTGTCCGCAATGGCCCCTCGCCGCAATGGCTGCAGGAGCGTCTGCATGCTGTTGGGCTAAGGCCGATCTCCGCACTCGTCGACCTCACCAATCTGATGAGCCTTGACCGGGGCCGGCCACTGCACGTCTTCGATGCCGATACCTTGAAGGGCGACATCTGTGTGCGCATGGCGGCCGAAGGTGAAAGTCTGCGTGCCCTCGATGGCAAGACCTACGACCTCGATTCGTCAATGTGCGTGATCGCAGATGACAACGCGGTCCTGAGCCTCGGTGGCATCATGGGCGGAGAGGCGAGTGGCTGTACCGAGGCGACCGTAAACGTGTTTGTTGAAGCAGCCCTGTTCGATCCGGCCCGCATCGCCGCCACCGGGCGCAAGCTCGGAATTCTTTCAGACGCCCGCTACCGCTTCGAGCGGGGCGTGGACCCGCAGTTCTGCATTCCCGGACTGGAACTGGCCACACAGTGGATCCTGGAGCTATGCGGCGGGGAGCCAAGCGAGATCGTCGTTGCCGGGCAGTCGCCGGACTGGCGGCGCGAGATCGTGCTTGCCGCCGACACCGTGAAGCGTCTGACAGGCCTTAGCCTCGACATCATCCAGATCGAACAGATTCTGATGCGCCTGGGCTTTACCATCAAGCGCCAGGATCATGAGCTTCTGGTCACGCCACCGTCCTGGCGCGGCGATGTGCACGGCCCCGCCGATCTCGTTGAAGAAGTGGTGCGCATTCACGGCATCGAGCATGTTCCAGCCGTGCCTTTGCCCCGTCCCTTCGCGGTGGCTCGCGGTGTCCTGACCCCAGCGCAGCGGCGCGCGCGTCTGTGCCGTCGGGTGCTCGCAGCGCGCGGGTTCCATGAGTGCGTGCAATACTCCTTCATCGCCCGCACCAAGGCCGCGTTTTTTGGCGGCGGCGACGCGGCGCGACAGCTGGAAAATCCCATTGCCGCTGATCTGGATGCCCTGCGACCAACACCATTGCCTTCTCTTCTGGACGCTGCCGCGCGCAATCAGGCCCGCGGTCTTGGCCATCTCAATCTCTTCGAGGTCGGTGCCGGCTTTGCCAGTGGCGTGCCAGGTGAGCAGGAAAACATCGCGGTCGCGCTTCGGGCCGGCACACCTGCGCCCGAGTGGACCAAATCGCAGCGTGCCCCTGACGTCTTTGATGCCAAGGCCGACATGTTTGCGCTGCTGGAGACTCTCATGGGCGGCGCGATGACGGCCCCGGTGCGCGCAGGCGCACCCGGCTGGTACCACCCCGGACGCTCCGGAGTGCTGGCGCTGGGACCCCGCGTCATTGCCCAATTCGGCGAATTACATCCGCGCATTGTCGAGGCGTTTGAGCTCAAGGGGCCAGTGCTCGCCTGCGAACTCTTCCTTGACCGCATTCCCGAACCAAAGAGCAAGGGTAAGGCTCGCCCGGTTTTCGCGCCAAGCCCGCTGCAGCCGGTCGAACGTGATTTTGCCTTCCTGGTCGCTGACGCGGTGGGTGCAGAAGAGATCTTGAAGGCGGTGCGCATGGCCGAACGTACGCTGATCGAAAGCGTCAGCGTGTTTGATGTTTACGCCGGGGAGGGCGTGCCACCAGGTAAGAAGTCGATCGCGATTCGCGTGCGCCTCCAACCGAAGGACAAGACCCTTACCGATGAGCAGATCGAGGCGATTGCGGCGAGCATCATCGCCGCGGTGGCCAAGGCCACCGGCGGCATATTGCGCAGCTAGCACGCGGGAGCAGATCAAGGCGATGCAGCGCGACTTTGATAGCCGGTCTGCGCTCGCCTTCATCATCGCCTTTGGCGCCGTCAGCTTTTTCGCCGACATGGCCTATGAAGGCATGCGCGCTATTACCGGACCATTCCTCGGCAGTCTGGGCGCAACCGGGCTGATCGTCGGCTTGATCGCGGGCGGTGGAGAACTCTTCGGCTATGTACTGCGGCTGGGCAGCGGCCGGCTGGCCGAACGCACGCACCGCTACTGGGCGATCACCCTTTTGGGATATGTCATCCAGATGTCCGCCGTGCCGCTTCTGGCTTTGGCTGGCAATCTCTGGTCCGCTGCCGCCTTCATCATGATGGAGCGGGTGGGAAAGGCCGTTCGCAGCCCCGCAGCCTCCACCTTGAAATCACGCGCGGGCCATCACATCGGACAGGGCTGGGCCTTTGGTCTGCATGAAGCCATGGATCAGACAGGGGCCATGGGCGGCCCCCTGATTGCGGCGTTGGTACTTGCCATCCATCATGATTATCGCGCGGCCTTTGCCTGGCTTGCCATTCCTGCAGTCTGCGCGCTCCTTGCCGTGATCATCCTGCGCGTGCGCTTTGACTTTGCCGGTCAGGTGGCCCCTGCACCCTCAGCTGCCACAGGCAGCCAGTTGCCGCGCGCCTTCTGGCTTTACGCAGGCACCGCCGGGCTCATTGCGGCGGGCTTTTGCGATTATCCTCTCATTGCCTATCACTACATGCAGGCGCGGCTCATGAGCGCCCATTGGGTGCCGATCCTCTACGCCGCTGCGATGGCCGCCGCGGGGATCGGCAGCCTTGCCTTCGGTCGCGCTTATGACCGGCGCGGGTTGAGTGTCTTGGTACCTGGAACCTTGATCGGTGCCGCCGTAGCTCCGCTGGTGTTTCTGGGCGGGTTTGCTGCAGCGATTGTCGGCACCATTTTGTGGGGGCTGGCGCTCGGCGTTCATGACGCGGTGATGAATGCGGGGCTGGCAGATCTTGTGGCCGAACATGCCCGGGCACGGGCCTACGGCATCTTCACGGCGTTCTATGGCGTGGCCTGGTTTGCCGGCAGTGCGCTATCCGGCGAACTCTATGACCTCTCCCCTTGGGGACTGGTCGGGGTGTCCGTGGTGCTGCAGCTGGCCGCCTTGTTCCCGCTGCGAAGCTTGCTGCGCGCCCTGCCAAGGCCGGGGCGCTGAGGTGATGGAGGGCTGCGGGCCGGGCACCAACCTCCACCGACGCTGCAGCTTCGCTTTACGCGGTTCCGGCAGGCCTATATATCGCGCCCCATGACTGAGCTTGCCCACATCCGCAACTTTTCCATTGTTGCCCATATCGACCACGGCAAATCCACCCTTGCCGACCGCCTGATCCAGATCACGGGCGGGCTTTCGAGCCGTGAAATGAAAGAGCAAGTGCTCGATTCCATGGATATCGAGCGGGAGCGGGGCATCACCATCAAGGCCCAGACCGTCCGCCTGGAATACCACGCCAAGGACGGCCAGAATTATGTCCTCAATCTGATGGACACACCCGGCCACGTCGATTTTGCCTATGAAGTGAGCCGCTGTCTGGCCGCCTGCGAAGGGGCGCTGCTCGTGGTCGACGCCTCCCAGGGCGTCGAAGCCCAGACCCTTGCCAATGTCTACCAGGCAATCGATGCCAATCTCGAGATCGTGCCCGTACTCAATAAGGTTGATCTGCCGGCCGCCGAGCCCGCGCGCGTGCGCCAGCAGATCGAAGACGTGATCGGCATCGACGCCTCGAACGCGATCGAAATTTCAGCCAAGACTGGCCTTAATATCGATGCCGTGCTGGAGGCGATCGTGAGCCATCTGCCGCCACCCAAGGGCGAGCGTGAGGCCCCGCTGAAGGCACTGCTGGTCGACAGCTGGTACGACGCCTATCTGGGCGTCGTCGTGCTCGTGCGCGTCGTCGATGGCACTCTGAGAAAAGGTCAGCGCATTCGCATGCTGGCCTCCGATGCCGTTTACAACGTCGAGCAAGTGGGCGTCTTCCGGCCCAAAAAGGAAGCTGTTGAGGCGCTCGGTCCGGGCGAGGTCGGGTTTCTGACTGCCGCCATCAAACAGGTGGCAGATACTCAGATTGGCGACACCATCACGGACGAGAAAAGAGGCGTCACCATCGCCTTGCCCGGCTTCAAGCCTGCACAGCAGGTCGTGTTCTGCGGCCTCTTCCCGGTCGATGCCGGTCAGTTTGACGATCTGCGCGATGCTCTGGCCAAGCTGCATCTGAACGATGCCAGTTTTACCTATGAAACCGAAAGCTCCGCTGCGCTCGGTTTTGGCTTTCGCTGCGGCTTTCTTGGGCTCCTGCACCTTGAGATCGTACGCGAACGGCTTGAGCGGGAGTTCAACCTTGATCTTATCACCACCGCGCCAAGCGTTATCTACCGCATCCATCGTACCAATGGCGAGATGCAGGAACTCCACAATCCCGCCGATATGCCCGATGTCATGAAGATCGCCTTCATCGAAGAGCCCTGGATCAAGGCGACGATCATGGTGCCCGACGACTATCTAGGTGCAGTCCTGAAGCTCTGTGAGGATCGTCGCGGCCGTCAGCAGGAACTGACCTATGCCGGTAATCGCGCCATGTTGGTCTACAACCTGCCGCTCAACGAAGTCGTGTTTGACTTCTATGATCGCCTCAAATCGGTCTCACGCGGCTATGCCAGCTTCGACTATGCCATTGCCGGCTATGAAGAAGGTGATCTGGTCAAGATGAGCATCCTCGTCAATGGTGAGGCAGTGGACGCGCTCTCCATGATCGTCAATCGTCAGCGCGCCGAATCCCGTGGTCGGACGATGTGCGAGAAGCTCAAGGAACTGATCCCGCGCCATCTTTTCCAGATTCCCATTCAGGCCGCAATCGGCGGCAAGGTGATCGCCCGGGAAACCATCAGCGCACTGCGCAAGGACGTGACCGCCAAATGCTATGGCGGCGACATCTCGCGCAAGCGCAAGCTCCTCGACAAGCAGAAAGAGGGCAAAAAGAAGATGCGTCAGTTCGGCAAGGTGGAGATCCCGCAAGAGGCCTTCATTGCCGCCCTGAAAATGGATGGCGATTGACCTCGGCCTCAGGACGGTGTCTTGCGGTTGCGCCCGAAATTGGCTTCAGCGCTTTCCTGTCCGGCGCTGACAATCGACCGGCGGATGGCCCGCGTGCGCGTGAAAAGATTGAACAATGTGTCGCCATCGCCCCAGCGGATGGCGCGTTGAAGTACGTTCAGATCCTCGGTGAAGCGCCCGAGCATCTCGAGAACCGCCTCGCGATTGTTGAGAAACACGTCCCGCCACATCGTGGGATCAGAGGCAGCAATGCGGGTAAAATCGCGAAATCCGCCCGCTGAATATTTGATTACCTCACCCTCGGTGACGGTCTGCAGATCATCGGCCGTGCCGACGATATTGTAGGCAATGAGGTGCGGTACATGACTGGTGATCGCGAGCACCAGATCGTGATGGCGGGCTTCCATCAACTCCACCTCGCTGCCACAGCCCCGCCAGAACTCCGTCAACCTGGACAGCGCCCCGGCGTCGGTGCCGGCAACCGGCGTTAAAATGCACCAATGGCCGTCAAACAGCTCGGCAAACCCCGCGCGCGGGCCGGACTGTTCGGTACCGGCCACCGGATGTGCGGGAATGAAGTGCACACCTTCAGGCACGAAGGGTCCGACATCGCGGATGACGCAGCCCTTTACCGAACCTGTGTCGGAGAGGATCGCACCTGCCTTCAGCGCAGGCGCCATCCGTTGCGCCAGCGGGCCAAAACTGCCGAGTGGTGTGGCCAATACCACCAGATCTGCGTCAGCAACAGCGGCACCAAGATCACTGAATACCTGGTCTGCCAGACCAAGCTCCACAACCTCAGCCAGGACCTCCGCGCTCGCATCATGGATGGCAACCTCGCCGGCCAGCCCGGCCCGGCGTATGGCATGGGCCAGAGAGGAGCCGATGAGCCCGGCACCGATCAGGGTAACCTTGTTGAACACGGCAGACGGCGTCGTACCCATCAAGCAGCCTTTCCCAGAAAGGCCCGTAACGCCTCCACCACGAGACGATTGGCCTCTTCGCTGCCAACCGTCAGACGCAGGCAGTGCGGAAGGTCATAATTGGCAACCGCACGCAGAATAAGCCCGCGCTGCGACAGAAACTGATCGGCCTTGTCGGCCGTGAAGGGCCCCTCCGCCGCAAAGTGGATCAACAGAAAATTTCCGGCACTGTCATCAACCCGCGAGCCTAGGCTGCGCAGCTCCCCGCTCAACCAGTGAAGCCACTTGTCGTTGTGCGCCAGCGCCCGTTCAAGATGAGCACGGTCGCGCACCGCCGCTGCCGCTGCGGCCTGCGCCGGTACCGAGACGTTGAAGGGGCCACGGATGCGATTGAGGGTGGCTGCGACCTCGGCCGGACAAAAGGCCCAACCGACGCGCAGCCCCGCAAGCCCATAGACCTTCGAGAAGGTACGCGTCATCACCACATTGTCGTATTGCGACACCAGTTCGATACCGCTCTCATAGTCATTGCGGCGGACATATTCGGCATAGGCCGCATCGATCACGAGCAGCACCTGTTCGGGCAGACCGCGATGCAGCCGGCGCAATTCCTGGCTGGACAGGTAGCTGCCAGTGGGATTGTTGGGATTGGCGATATAGACAAGGCGGGTACGCCCGTTCACCGCTGCCAGCATGGCATCAACATCGCAGTGCAGATCGCGTTCGTCCACGGCCACCGGTATCGCGGAATTGGCGAGAGTGGCGATGCGATATACGAGAAAGCCATGCTGGCTGAATACCACCTCATCACCCGGACGCAGATAGGCATTGGCGAGCAAAGTGAGAAGCTCATCAGAACCATTGCCGCAGACGATGCGCTCGGGATGGAGACCATGGGCTTCGGCGATTGCCTCCCGCAGGAGGCGTGCACTGCCTTCTGGATAGATTTCAAGATTTTCCGCCGCCCGCACGAATGCCTCGCGCGCAGCAGGACTTGGACCAAGCGGCGATTCATTCGAGGAGAGCTTGAACACGCGGGCCAGCCCACCAATGCTGGCGCGCCCGCCGACATAAGGTGAGATCTTCGAAATCCCGGGACGGGGCGATAGAGTCATGGACGCAGGTCCTTGTTCGAAATCTGCATATCGGCGTAGCCGCCAACGGTGACGGCGCGCAGAATGGCCTCGCCGCCCGCCGCCAGCAAGGCAGCGATGCGCGGATCGCTTTCGCTTACAAAATCCTGCGCTTCAATCAGCAGTTCGCGGCTGGTGCTGCGGCCACCTTCCTGGCCGGCAGCGACGATACGTGCCGTGATCCCGACCTGCTTGAGTAGAGCCTGAAGACGGGCGCGGCTCAGTTCCTGGTTGGTTTCGACAAACAGCACGGAGCTATCGGCACCCGTCGCTTCCTGCATTATGGAACCAATTGCGTAGGCATCAGGATAATCAAAGCGCCCGCCGTCCTGCTTGAGCAGCGGCAGGCGGGCAATGATGCGCGGACCGCCTTCGCCTGCGGCCGCGAGTTGCGCCCACCAGGGCGAGACATTTTCGGCGCTTTCCGGAAACGGCACCACCCCGCAAGACAAACGGTCTTCGGCACAGGCATGAACGACTGCCGCCGCCGTCGCGTGGCCGATCACGGGCAGGGCCGCGCCAAAATAGAAACGGGCGAGGTCCCAGAATGCGAGTGCGTTCTCGCCGGCATAGACGTGAACGGAAAAATTCTCCTTGCCGGCAAGGGCCGACATCTGGATTTCGCGCCAAATGCGCAAGGCCGCCCGTAATGGAAAACTACCGCGATGGCGGGCGACAAGCCTGCGCACCTCTGCCCCATCTGCCGGGCGCAGGCCCCAATAGACGCCAGGCTGCTTTCTCAGCGTCTCCACAGCGGCTGCACGCTGCATCAGGAGATTATGGATCTGCTCGTCGATGGCAAGAATATCGGCGACGGTACTGGATTCAGGCGGTGCCATTCGAGATGTCGGTGTCCAACCATCGGTGATGCGCAGCGCACACGGCGTCAGTGCCGGTATTACCCTTCCCCATGCGGGGCCGAGCGCCGCTGGGCGCGGTAGCAGCGGGCCGTATTGATAGAGGCGCCGGATCAAAAAGGCAAAGCATCCTGACGCCGCCCGCAGCCTGACTGGGGACAAGGCGTGGAACCGCCCAAAGGCGCAAGGCCGCAATACGGAGGGCCGAACCCGCTCAAGACATTTTAGGAGTGACGGCGTTCAGCCCCTGGCATGCAGATTTGCGCCCAGGGCCGCATGATCATAACAGAGGTTTGATGGCGTGACCGCCACTGCAGGAGACTTCACGCGCATGCTGAACGGAGCGCGCGTGAAGCCCGGAGCTGATGGCGGACCGTACGCCATCCCTGATCATGATGAGGTGTGACTGTTGTCTGCCTCCTTCAGCATCTTGAGTGCAACCTCGTAATTGTGGATGCCAAGACGATAAAATCCGCTGCTGCATTCGCGCAGGGCCTGGCCGCGCTTGATGCGCACGGTCCCGAGATCAGCGGCATCACGATGCTTTGCCATGGCGTGCGCGAGGGTCCGAGCCTTGTGTGCGCAGGTTTGCCAATCGGCATTCTGTGCCTGCGCCGCTCCGCTCAGTGCAATCAAAGTGACAAGCGCGGCAGTGCTGACAAAACCGTAAGACTTCATCGATGGGTTCCTTTCCTGAACTGGGGCCAATGGCCCGGTAGTCAGTCAGATAGGAACCCCTGGCGCGCAGCGTCAGTGACAGCCATGACACAATTGCGCGGCGTCACGCAGACCGGTCCATGCAAAGCCGCAAAATTCAGGCAATGCGGGCTTGAAGCGTGTACCGCGTGTGGTGCAGACGCGCCATGCAACAATTGGTGGAGCAAGCTTCTAGCCAGAGACCCGCGCCGGCATGAAGCGCCGGCGCATCGCCGGAGCCAGAGTTGGAGCGCCGTAGAGAGTCTTGCGCGCCTCCACAAGATGAACCCCGGCAAGTCCTGGCCACAGGCGCTGACCGATGCGGGCCCAGCCTCTGCCGGTCCGTACCAGCCTCCGGCCGGGAAGAGGCGGAAATAGCAGCGCGTAGTCCCAGCGCTCCGGCACAAACAGACCGTCCCCCAGTACGCGGGCAAGCTGGGCGGCGGTAAAGGGCCGCCCCTGGGCAAAAGGCGAGGTCTCGGCCAGAGACCACGGTGAGCGGCGATTGGGCGCCACGATCACAAGGCGCCCTCCGGGCTGTAGCACGCGCCAGATCTGCCGCATCAAGGTGCGCGAGGCCTCGGCCGTCTCCAGCGCATGGATCATAAGAATGCGATCGAACAGGGCGTCTGAAAAGGGCAGGGCGTCTTCCTCGCCGAGGACGGAAAGAACCTTCTCGGAGGGCCATGCCAGCACCCCCTGCTGCGCCGGCATCAATGCAATGACCCGTTCGGCCTCACTGAGGAAGGTCCGCAGGTAAGGTGTCGCAAAACCATATCCAAGAACACGCTGGCCATGTACATCCGGCCACAGCACACGGATGCGCCGAAGGATCGTGCGGCGCGCGACCTGCCCGAGGGAGGTCTCGTAGAAATTTGCCAGCTCGCCCGCGTCGATCTGCATGTCACCTGCCTACTCCGGCAAAGGATGTGGTTCAACGGGCGCGGTCCGGCTGCTAAAACACTTGCTGCCGTGTCAAGGAAAGCCAGATGCCGCTGAAAATCGAACTCGTTCCCTGCCTGACCGACAATTATGCCTATCTGATCGAAGAGACGCAGACCGGCCTTTGTGCCGTCGTCGACCCCTCCGAAGCAGAACCGGTACGCCGAGCGCTTGCCGGTCGCAAGCTCGCCTATATCCTCAATACCCATCATCATCCCGATCACGTGGGTGGCAATCTCGAACTCAAGGCGCAGTTCGGTGCCCAGGTCGTGGGTCCGGCCATGGATCGTGCCCGCATTCCCGGGATCGACATTGGCGTCGACGAGGCCAGCGGCTGGCAGTTTGGTCCTCTCGCCGTGCAGGTACTCGAAATTCCGGCTCACACCCGCTCGCACATCGCCTTCGTGATGGATGGTGCCGTCTTTACCGGCGATACGCTCTTCGCGATGGGCTGTGGCCGCCTCTTTGAAGGCACCGCACAGATGCTATGGCAGGCACTGGAAAAACTGATGCGGCTGCCAGATGCGACGAGAATTTATTGCGGCCACGAATATACCTTGAACAATGGGCGCTTTGCCCTGACGCTCGAGCCAGGCAATGCTGCGCTCAAGGCCCGCATGGCGGAAGTCGAGCGGCTGAGGGCCAACCACACTCCCACCATTCCCTCGACCATCGCCCTCGAAAAGGCCACCAATCCGTTTCTGAGGCCGACGTCGATCGAGCTTCGCCGCAGTCTCGGGCTGGAACACGCGACCACCATCGAGGTCATCGCCGAAACCCGTCGGCGCAAGGACACGTTCTGATCTTGCCTAATGGACGGGCTTGAATAGACCGGTCTCCTTGTCCAGCCATTCGAGCTGGCCGTCAGCGATTCCGAAACGGGCGCCTTCAAGCCTGAGAACGCCTTGGCTCACGCGCTCGGCGATAAAGGGGAAGCTCATGAGTCGCTCCAAAGACAGGCGCACGCCCTCGCGCTCTACCTCGGTGTGGCGGTCACCACCATCTTGCGCACAGCGGGCCACCGCCGGTTCCAGAAGCGAGATCCATTCGGACAGAAATGGCATCGGTGCGGCCACCTGCCGGTCGAGCGCCGCCGCGATCCCTCCGCATTTGGCGTGCCCCATGACCACGACGGTGCTGACCTTGAGCTGAAGGATGGCGAAGGCGATGGCCGAGGAGGTGCCATGATAGCCGCCACCCTGCTCGAAGGGCGGCACGATATTGGCAACATTGCGCAGGACAAAAAGCTCCCCCGGACGGGCGCTGAAGATCAGCGCGGGATCGGCGCGGCTGTCGCAGCAGGAAATGATGAGATATTCGGGCGACTGCCCCTTGGCGAGCTCTGCATAAAGTGCCCGCTCACGCGGCCAACCCGTGCGGCGAAACTGACGATAGCCCTCGATCAGCCGTTTCATCCTGCCCTCCGGTTTTGCGGGGCGGACGCTAATCAATTGCAGTCGCGTTGGCCAGCCTTGTACGGCGCGTGGCACGCCCGCTCCCGTCTATTCACTTAAGATTTTGATATTAATGATATTTTCCTGAAAGCAGCCCGATTATCGTGGGATCGGCGCACGGTGTTATTGGCGCGAGAGGAGGCGCCGCCCATCTTCAATTGTGCGTGCTGGTGCTGGCGTGACCCGAGCCGGCAACGGTCTGCGCTGCCCCCTTGACCACAGCGGCGCCGGTCTGGGCGGCAGTCCCCACCACATCCGCAGTAGCCGAAACCGCGGCACTGGTCACGTCGGCCGCGGCCCCAACCACCGAACAGCCTGAAACCAACGCCGCGACCACAAGCAGTATTGCCGCCTGCCACTTCATGACTGCTCCCGTGTCCAACCAAGGCGAGCATAGCCTGTCGCCGGTTCTAGCAAAATCCACAATATCGCTTGACGAAAGCGGGTAGAGCCGCTGCGATATGCCACGTCTTTGGGGGGAAATGATCCATGACCGCAATCAGCTTTGGCGGCCTTTCGAGCGAGCTGTCGATGCTCGGCGTAGCGATCGTGCTTGGCCTGGTTCATATTTTGCTTGCCGCGCACTTTGTCACTGCGGAACGCGGCATCGCCTGGAATATCGGGCCCCGCGATACGAGTGCTCCACTAACCGGCAAGCTTGCCGGACGTTTGCTGCGCGCGCAGGAGAACTTCAAGGAAACCTTCATCTTCTTTGCCGCCCTGGTGCTTGCGCTGGCGCTGAGCGGACGACATTCGGCGCTGACTGTTGGCAGCTGCGAACTCTATGTGGCGGCGCGCATCCTCTATCTGCCGCTTTACGCACTGGGCATTACGGGCCTGCGCACGCTGGTCTGGATGGCGTCACTGCTGGGCATCATCGGTCTGATCGCCGCGCTCTTCGGCGCAGGCTAGCGCACGAATTCGGCGGCGATGGCAGAAAACTGCAGCGCCGCGGCTGCGAGAACGAAACCGTGCCAGATCGCCTTGTGATAGGGCAGGCGCTCGGCGAGATAGAACACGACGCCCAGCGAATAGACCAAACCGCCACCGATCAGCAGCCAGAAGTCCAGCCCTGCCAGATGGTCAGAGAGCGGCCGCAGTACGGTGAGGATCATCCAGCCCATGGCGAGATAGAGCCCGACACTGATCCGCTCCAGGCGCCGCGGCTCCAGGAGCTTCATGGTCACTCCAGCCATGGCCAGGAACCAAATGGCACTGAGGATGATATCGCCGGCGAGCGGTCCCAGGCGGTTGACGGCGAAGGGCGTATAGGTCGCCGCTATCATCACGAAGATCGCGGCATGATCGAGCCGGCGCAGGACCGCCTTGGAGGGACGGTGATGTGGCATCATATTGTAGGCTGCGGAGCAGATGGTCATCGCCAGAAGACCAAGACAATAGACCGTAACCGAGAGCACCACCGGAACACCGGTGACATTGGCGAGCAGCCAGACACTGGCATTGATCGCAAAAAGTACGCCGAGGATGTGGATGGCGACATCGGCACGATGCTCGACGGTCGTGTAGATGCGGGCGGGCTTCATCAGCGAACTCCAGAACCAGCCGTCTTCCCAACACAAGTTTAGCTGATCCTGGGCGTGAAGACAGCTTTGGCCTTGCTAGATGGCGATTGCGCCCGCAGAGGCTGCGCGGCTAGGTTGCCTCATGCCCAGCTTTCGTCTCGATCCGCTCTTTGCCAGTCCGCTCTACCGCGCCCGGCTCGGCGCCCGGGCGCTCAACCTGGCCCTCGAACATGCCTGCCTGTCGATCGCACGGAACGATGCCGCCGGCCAGCGCTGGTGCCTGGAGCACGGCTACCAAGGCTATACTTCGTATGCCTCGCTCGATGACCTGCCACAGCGCGCCCCCGAATTTGCCGAACTGGCCCACAGGCTCCAACGCCACGCAGAGAGTTTCTGTCGCGCGCTGGCCTATGACCTGAGTGGGAGACGGCTGAACCTTGATTCACTCTGGATCAACGTGTTGAAGCCAGGTGGTCAGCACAGCGCGCATCTGCACCCGCACGCGATTATCTCGGGCACGTATTACGTGCGTGTACCACCAGGAGCCGGCGCGATCCGCTTCGAGGATCCGCGCCTGGCGATGTTCATGGCCGCACCACCGCGCAAGGCGCATGCGCCCCTGGCCCGCAAGAGCTTTGTAACCGTCGCACCCAAGGTGGGGACGCTCCTGCTCTGGGAAAGCTTTCTGCGGCATGACGTACCGGCCAATGCCGGCAAATCGTCCCGCATCTCGATCAGCTTCAATTTTGCCGCACGCTGAGTGAGCATGCTCTGGCACAACGCCGCTGCGCGCAATAGCGGCCCCAACTCGGGGCTGAAACTCAGCTGTCCAGAAAGCTGCGCAGCTTGCGACTGCGGCTTGGATGCTTGAGCTTGCGCAGAGCCTTCGCTTCGATCTGACGAATACGCTCGCGGGTCACGCTGAACTGCTGGCCCACTTCCTCAAGCGTATGATCGGTATTCATGCCAATGCCAAAACGCATGCGCAGTACGCGCTCTTCGCGCGGTGTCAGGGTCGCCAGGACCCGCGTCGTGGTTTCACGCAGATTGGCCTGGATTGCCGCATCGATCGGCAACACCGCATTCTTGTCCTCGATGAAGTCGCCAAGATGGGAATCTTCCTCGTCACCGATCGGCGTCTCGAGGCTGATTGGCTCCTTGGCGATCTTGAGTACCTTGCGTACCTTTTCCAAAGGCATGGCGAGGCGCTCGGCCAGCTCCTCAGGCGTCGGCTCTCGACCAATCTCATGGAGCATCTGTCGCGAGGTGCGGACAAGCTTGTTGATGGTTTCGATCATGTGCACCGGAATACGGATGGTGCGCGCCTGATCGGCGATCGAGCGGGTAATAGCCTGCCGGATCCACCAGGTGGCATAGGTCGAGAACTTGTAGCCACGGCGGTACTCGAATTTGTCGACCGCCTTCATCAGACCGATATTGCCTTCCTGGATGAGGTCGAGAAACTGCAGACCGCGATTGGTGTATTTCTTGGCAATCGAGATCACCAGGCGCAAATTGGCCTCGATCATCTCTTTCTTGGCCTGGCTGCTTTCGCGTTCGCCCTTCTGTACCGTCTGCACGATGCGCCGGAAGTCGACGATCGAAGTCCGCATCTCCTGTGCAAGCGTCTGGATCTCGTCGCGCAGCTGGTGCAGCCGTTCGCGCTCCTCGGCTACGAATTCCTTCCAGCCGGATGATGACAGCCGGCCGACGCGTCGTGCCCAGTTGGGGTCGAGCTCATTGCCAAAGTGCTGCTTCAGGAAATCGGCGCGGTCCACGCCATGGGCTTCCGCCAGGCGCAGCAGCCTTCCCTCCAGACTGACCAGACGCCGGTTGATGCCATACATCTGATCAACCAGGGCCTCGATACGATTGTTGTTAAGCTTGAGGCTCTTGACCAGATCTACCGTGTCATTGCGCAGCTTCTTGAAGCGCCGCTCCTGACTGGTCGAAAGTTCATCGTCGGCGAGCTGGGCTTCGACGCTCGCATCCTGCAGCTTGCCAAGCTTCTTGTAGAGGTTGGCAATCTGATCGAGGGTCTCGAGTACCTGCGGCTTGAGTGCAGCTTCCATCGCCGAAAGCGGCAGGGTGCCCTCGTCATCTTCATCCGCGTCGGCATCGGCGGCCGCAGCCGCCTCTCCTGGATCTGTGGGTTCCTCGTTGCGCGGCATGCGCGGGACATCCGCGAGGCTCGGCGCCGGCACGACCGGTTTGGGCCTGTCCTCGCCGCTGCCATCCTCGCTGTCCATGCCCACTGTTGGCGCCGAGGGTGCACCGTCAGGGCCCGCGCCATACATCGCTTCCAGATCGATGATATCGCGCAGCAGGACCTTGCCTTCATTGAGTTCGTCGCGCCACACCGTCAGGGCCTCGAAGGTGAGCGGACTTTCGCACAATGCGCCGATCATGAGTTCGCGACCCGCCTCGATGCGTTTGGCAATCGCAATCTCGCCTTCACGCGACAACAGCTCGACCGAACCCATTTCACGCAAATACATGCGCACCGGATCATCGGTGCGGTCATACTGCTCGGAGGCGCCGTTCTTCTGGGTCAGCTCGCGGCCTTCGGCAACCGCGGGAAGGTCGCTGTCGGTCCCTTCTTCCTGCTCCTCACTTTCGATGACGTTGATGCCCATCTCGCTGAGCATCGACATCGTGTCTTCGATCTGTTCGGAAGACACCTTGTCAGAGGGCAGAACCTTGTTCAGCTCGTCATAGGTGACGTAACCGCGCGCCTTGGCGCGCTGGATCATCTTGCGCACGCCAACATCGGACATGTCGAGCAAGGGAGAATCTGCATCTTCCCGCGCCGGGGTAGCTTCGCCATCCTTGGCTGCAGGCTTGACCTTGGCCTCAGGCTTGACCTTGGCCTCAGGCTTGACCTTTACCTCAAGCTTCGCCACCGCCTCGGACTTGGCTTTGGTCTCTGGCTTAGCCACCAGATCAACCTTGGCCTTCGTCTCAGCCTTTGCCTTCCCCTCGGGCTTGCGCTCGGGTTCTGAGGGCTTGACCGCAACCTTCGCCTCGGCAGTTTTGCTTGGCTTGACGCTGTCTTTTTCTTTTTTGATCGTAGCGGAGTCTGCGGCTGATTTTTTTTGCACGTGTTCTGTCTGTCTGATAGCGGCGGGGCTGGTGGAATGATCCGTCTTGCCGCCCTTCTTGGCGGCGGCTGGCGCCTTGGTCTTCGGCTTGGGTGCGGTCTTCTTGGCAGCAACCTTTGCGGTCGCAGCCTTGGCTCGGGCCGTGGCAGGTTTGGCCGCGGACTTGTCCGGCTTGTTGACCGCCTTCTTCACTGGCGCAGCCTTCTTCGCGGCAGCAGGACGAGCCGCAGCCGTTTTAGCTTTCTTGGTCTTGGCAGCCGGCTTGGCTGCCTTGCTGGTTTTCTTCGTGACCACCGCGCTATTCCGTTACTCGCATCGCCATCCAACCGGACCGATCCAGGTCAGTGCGCCCGATGTGGGGTAGAGGATCGGCACTATCAATCCCCTGTTGCTCGCCCGGCGCAAGCCCGCGTCCCATTCACGTGTCCTGTCGCTGGGCCGCCTGTACCAGACGCTGTAAATCACGCCAATTCTCTTCGCTTGGCTCACGGTTGAAACGATCCAGCGCCCTGGTCCGCTCCGCTCCAAGATCCGCCAGAAGGCGAAGCTGGGCAACTGCAGCCAGCCAACGCGTCTCGCTCTCTTCGACATCGGCAGTTCCCCCTTGCCGCGCCGACACGCCGTCCGGCACCTGTTCCGCCGCACCAGCTCCGATCGCCCGCCGCACAGCCAGCCGCTGCACAAGTTCGGCCAAACCCGCGCGTTCCAAGTGGTGTTGCAGCCCCGGAAATTCAAGCCTGATCCCGGAGGCGGCGAGGTTTAGAAGTTCATGACGCAATCTGTCAAGCTGTGCGTCTGCCAATGGCAGGGCTGCCACGAGCTCCGCATGGGTCAGAACCAGGGTTGGAGCCTCAAGGAGCAGCGCCATGACCTCGGTCTCCTTGACCGGGCGCGCGGCACCGGCACGAGCCATGGGGCTATTCTTGACCGCGGCCGAGACCGTGTCGCGCCTATAGGCGGGCAGCTGGGCGCCCCGCCAAGCTGCCCGCCCTGGCGTCAAACTGCGCGACACCCGGGCCGGCACAGGCGAAAAAGTTTCCACGAGCTTCTGGCGAAAGGCCCGGCGATAATGCTCGGCAATGCTGCGGTCGCCCATCCGGGCAACCAGGTCCATCAGGCTCTTCTCGAGGCCGGCGCGGCGCTCCGGCGTCGCAAAGTCCTTGTTCTCAGTCAGTTCGCGCCATAGGACCTCGATCAGAGGATCGGCCTGCTCGAGGCGCTGGCGCATGGTGGCGGGTCCGAAGGTTGCAATCAGGCTGTCCGGATCCTCACCTGCCGGCAGGAAGGCAAAACGCAAGGACTGACCTGGCTTCAGGTGCGGCAGGGCAAGATGTGCGGCGCGGCTGGCAGCGCGCCGCCCCGCCTCGTCGCCATCGAACGCGAGTATGGGCTCGGCCGCAACCCGCCACAGCAGCGCCAGCTGGTCCTCGGTCAGCGCGGTTCCCAGGGGCGCCACGGCATGTGCAAAGCCGGCACGCTCCAGCGCGATCACGTCCATATAGCCTTCTGCGAGGATGATGGTGCCGTTCTTGAGTGCCGCAGCGCGGGCCGCCGCAAGATTGTAAAGATTCTGCCCCTTCGAAAACAGCACCGTATCCGCAGTGTTGAGGTATTTGGGCTTGGTGGCCGGATCAAGAGCACGGGCGCCAAAGCCGATCACTCGGCCGCGACTGTCCGTGATCGGGAACATCAGCCGATGGAAGAAGAAGTCACGCGCTGGCCGTTCGGCTTCAGCCGGGCGGGCAAGTCCGGCTGCGACCAGATCATCAAGCGCAATCCCCAGCCCGCTCAAATGCGCAATGAGCCCTGCCCGGCCCTGTGGAGCATAGCCCAACCGGAACCGCGCCGTTGTCGCCCGGTCGACGCCGCGTTGGTCGAGGTAGCCCCGCGCCACTGCGCCCTGGGGGGCCGCAAGCTCGCGCTCGAAGTAACTGGCGGCGGCTTCAACCACGTCATAGAGCGATTTCTTTTTCTCTTGGCGGGCCTCATCCTCGTCCGACCATTTGGGCAGCTCGATGCCTGCCGTCTCCGCCAGCTGCGCCACCGCCTCAGGAAAGCTCTGCCCCTCACTCTCCATCAGCCAGCGAAACGCATCCCCTCCCGCTCCGCAACCAAAACACTTGTAGCTGCGCCGTTCATTGTCGACCTTGAAGGAGGGAGACTTTTCGGCGTGAAAGGGGCAACAACCCCACATCACCTTGCCCTTGCGCACCAGCTTGACGCGCCGACTCACCAGCTGGACGAGATCCGTCCGCCGCAGGATTTCTTCGAGTAGACCCTGTCCGTAGCGCATAACAGCAGTCTACGGGTTTTGGGCGCGTCCGTCTCAGGGCCAATCTGCATTCAGCTGTGCATGGCTGTCATGGGGACACATGAACCAACTTGCAGTCAGCTTGTGTTCCCGCCCGACCCCTACGCCAATGAGCGCATCAGATAGACGCCAACCTCATCGCCATGGCCACTTCCGTCGTAGAGCGCCAGATCCAGCCCGGCAAAATCAAAGCCGTGGGCGCGATACCAGGCGATGGCGGGGGCATTCAGGTTGGAGGTTTCGAGCCAGACCGAGACCGCAGACTTGGCCTGCGCCTGTTTGAGGATGCGCAGGAGCAAGGCTGTGCCCATGCCACTACGCCGACATTCGGGCGCAACGTAGAGGTGCCAGAGCACATAACGCCGATTCCAGAACTGATAGCCCCCGGCAGCAAAGGCGCAGACCCGTCCTTTCTGCTCTGCGACATACCCATCCTGCCAGTCCCGCGTCTCGCGGTTCAGGTCGTAGACCCCAAAGGCCTTGGTAAACGCTGGCCGGCTTACCAGTTCAAGCCGAAAGCTTTCGCCCGCATGCTCCACCCGCCAGTACTGGTCGCTGGCAAAGCTGGTATCGATCGCCGCGATGGCGGGGGCATCCTGTGGCAGTTGCGCCGGCCGGATTAGAAAAGGGGCCGCGTTACTTGGCACTGAGGCGGACTTTGACGCTGGCCGAGGCCTTGGCAAAATCCATGGTTCCGGCATGGTGCTCCTTCAAATGCGCCATAACGGCGCCCATTTCCTTCATCGAGCCGGCTCCGGTGGCCGCAATCGCCGCCTCGATTGCAGCCCTGACCTCATCCTCCCCCATCTGACGGGGCAGAAACTCGCGGATGATGTCGATTTCCGCGCGCTCCTGCCCGGCCAGTTCCGGCCGTCCGCCGGCCTCGTAGGTGACCGCCGACTCTTCGCGCTGCTTGATCATCTTGGCGAGGACATTGAGGAGTTCCTCGTCGCTGACAAGCTCACGGCTCGCTTCGCTACGCGCCGCTATGTCGCGATCCTTGATCCCTGCGAGCACCATGCGCAGAGTTCCCACGCGGCGTGGATCCTTGGCTTTCATCGCCTCTTTGAGTGCGGCATTGAGGCTGTCGCGCAGGCCCATGATGTGCTCCTTGATGCGTATCGGTGGCCGATTTTAGCGGTCTGCCCCTGCGCAAGGCAACGCGGCGGCAGGAACTGCCATCTCTACGCTTGACCCCAAACCGGCTCATTTCTATTTTCCCACAAATCGCGAAGGACATCCCCACCATGGCCGATATCACGCCCGTTCCCGCTGCTGAGACAGCGGGCAAAGCTTCGCGCGCCACTGCCGTGCTCGTGCTCGCCGATGGAACTGCCTTTGAGGGCCAGGGTTTTGGTGCGGCCACTGCGGCGGTGGGCGAAGTCTGCTTCAACACTGCGATGTCAGGATATCAGGAAATCCTCTCCGACCCCTCCTATGCGGGCCAGATCATCGCCTTCACCTTTCCGCATATCGGCATTGTAGGCACCAATTCTGAGGATGTGGAGACCACGACACCGGTCGTCCGCGCCATGGTGGTGCGGGCCGATGCCGAAATCCCCTCCAACTGGCGCTCTCTGGCCACGCTGGATGAATGGCTGAAACAGCATCACATACCGGGCATTTGCGGTCTGGATACGCGGGCCCTGACCAATCGCATCCGCAAGAGCGGCATGCCGCACGGGGTTGTAGCCCATGACCCGGACGGGCGCTTCGATCTGCCCGCCCTCGTCAAGATGGCACAGGGTTTTCCCGGCCTGGTGGGGCTTGATCTGGCCAAGGAGGTCAGCTGCCAGCAAATGTATCGCTGGGACGAGACCCCTTGGGTCCATGGCGACGGCTATGGCCGCCAGACCGCGCCAAGCTGGCGGGCCGTGGTCCTCGACTATGGTGTCAAACGCAACATCCTGCGGCTTTTGGCTGGCCACGGCGCAGAGGTGATTGTGCTTCCGGCCACAGCGGGCTTCGAGGACGTGATGCGTCAGTCCCCGGATGGCGTCCTGCTCTCCAACGGCCCCGGGGATCCCGATGCCACCGGCAGCTATGCCCTGAAGACGATCCGTGGACTGATCGATGCAGGGGTGCCCATGTTCGGCATCTGCCTCGGTCACCAATTGCTGTCACTGGCACTGGGTGCGCGGACCCGCAAAATGGCGCAGGGCCATCATGGTGCCAATCATCCGGTCAAGGATCTTGAGACTGGCAAAGTCGAGATCGTATCGATGAACCATGGCTTCACCGTGGATTCGCAGAGCCTGCCCAAAGGCCTGATCGAAACCCACGTCTCGCTGTTTGACGGCAGCAATTGCGGCTTGAAACTCGACGGCCGTCCCATCTTCTCCGTCCAGTATCATCCTGAGGCTTCCCCCGGACCGATGGATTCGCATTATCTGTTCGAGCGTTTCGCGCAGTCAGCGCGGCGCTGAGGGGCTCCGGGCAGGCGACCGCCTAGGTGTTGCTTTCGCCAGAAGGACTGTCGGCGGAAGGCTGCCATCCCCTCAATTCGCTGGTGGCCGGCATGCCCACCACATTGAAGCCGGAATCGACGTAATGGATTTCGCCGGTGACACCCGCGGCCAAGGCGCTAAGCAGATAAAGTGCGGCACCCCCGACGTGATCGAGCTCGATCGATTTGCCCAGTGGTGATTGCGCCTTCGTCCATTTGAAGACGGTGCGCGCATCGCCCACAGCACTGCCGGCCAGCGTGCGCATGGGCCCCGCCGAAATCGCATTGACCCGAATGCCGTCGCGCCCCAGATCGGCCGCCAGATAGCGCACGCTGGCTTCAAGTGCGGCCTTGGCAACGCCCATGACATTGTAATTGGGCATGACCCTCTGTGCGCCCAGATAGGACAAGGTCACCATCGCGCCGCCGCCATGCCCGGCCTTAGTCGACATCAGCCGAGCTGCACGCTGGGCCACGGCGGTAAAGGAGTAGCAAGAGATATCGAGTGTCCGGCGGAAATTGTCACGACTGGTATCGACATAGCGCCCCTTCAGCTCTTCCTTGTCGGAAAAAGCGATGGCGTGAACCAGAAAATCGATCTGTCCCCAGTCACGGGCGAGCGTGGCAAAGACGGCGTCGAGTTGGGCGTCATCTTCAACATCTGCCGGCATGATCAGCGTTGAGCCGATCGAGGCGGCCAGCGGTTTGAGGCGCTTGGCCTGGGCCTCGCCCTGATAGGTGAATGCGATCTGCGCGCCGGCCTGTGCCAGCGTGCGCGCAATTCCCCAGGCGATGGAATGATCGTTGGCGACCCCCATTACGAGGCCTCGTCGCCCTGCCATCATGCCTTGCTCGTCGGCCATCCTGATTACCCTTCGCCGGTGCGCCGAAACGGGCCGTTGCCGTGCCCCACCCGGCGATGAAACATAGGTTGTGTGTTAGAGGCGTCGGAATACCAATGAGGCATTGGTACCGCCGAAACCAAAACTGTTGGACATTGCCGTCTCAAGCGCGACCCCGTCGATGCGCTGGCGCACGATGTTGGCATCACCGACCGCCGGGTCGAGTTCGTCGATATTGGCGCTCTGACAGATGAAACCGTGCTGCATCATGAGGAGCGTGTAGATGGCCTCGTGCACCCCCGCCGCACCCTGGCTGTGACCGGTGAGTGACTTGGTCGCGCTGATGGGTGGCATGGTCTTGCCAAACACTTCGCGTATTGCCTGAATTTCCGGGACATCGCCAACTGGTGTCGAGGTAGCATGCGGATTGATGTAGTCGATCCTTGAACCGGCCTGGGCGAGCGCCATCTTCATGCAGCGCACCGCCCCTTCGCCGGAGGGCGCTACCATGTCGGCGCCATCAGCGGTTGCGCCGTAGCCCACGAGCTCAGCATAGATCTTGGCTCCGCGCGCCCTTGCGTGTTCGAGTTCCTCAAGAACCACAATGCCGCCGCCGCCCGAAATCACAAAGCCATCGCGATCAACGTCATAGGCCCTGCTTGCACTTTGGGGCGTGGCATTGCGCTTGGACGACATCGCGCCCATGGCATCGAACAGAACCGACAAGGTCCAGTCGAGTTCTTCGCCACCACCGGCGAACATGATGTCCTGCTTGCCCCACTGGATCAGTTCGGCAGAATTGCCGATACAGTTGGCCGAGGTCGAGCAGGCTGAGCTGATCGAATAATTGACGCCCTTGGTCTTGAACCAGGTCGACAAATTGGCAGAGCAGGTCGAGGACATGGCTTTGGGGACCGCGAACGGACCTACACGCTTGGGACCCTTGCCAGGCTCACGGGTGACATCCGCAGCAGCAACGATGGCCCGCGTCGAGGGCCCGCCGGAGCCGACGATCAGACCGGTACGCTCATGGCTGACATCGCCCGGCTCCAGGCCTGCATCACGGATGGCCTGGGTCATTGCCAAAAAGGCATAGGCTGCACCATCGCCCATGAACCGTCTGGCGCGGCGATCGACCACCGCATCGACATCGAGCTTGATGCTGCCATGAATCTGGGAACGAAATCCCAGGCGAGCATATTCTTCGCAGGCGACGATGCCCGAGCGGGCATCGCGCAGTGACTGGGTGACCTCGGCGGCATCGTTGCCAATGGAAGAGACAATCCCAAGCCCGGTAATGGCGACGCGCCTCATCGCAACAATTTTCCTCCCTCTCGTCCCGTCCGACGGCGACGACCTGTTAGCAGACAGATCGGGATCCTACGCGCGCGCGCATCATGCCGAGACCGGCTGCTGACCGTCCCGGAACAGGCCCACGCGCAGATCCTGGACCTCATAGATGGTATCCCCATCTACCTTCATGATGCCATCGGCAATGCCGACCACAAGCTTGCGCATGATGACGCGCTTGAAGTCGACGTAATAGCTGACGAGGCGATGGGAGGGTAGCACCATGCCCGAAAGCTTGACTTGGCCAACGCCAAGAGCCCGGCCACGTCCGAGTCCACCCATCCAGCCGAGGAAGAAGCCCGCCATCTGCCACAGCGCATCAAGGCCGAGGCAGCCGGGCATGACCGGATCATCCTGAAAGTGACATTTGAAAAACCACAGGTCGGGTTTGATGTCGAATTCGGCTTCGACCGAGCCCTTGCCGTGAATGCCGCCGCTGTTCGTGATCTTGGTGATGCGGTCCAGCATCAACATTGGCGGCAATGGTAGACGGGCATTTCCAGGACCGAATAATTCACCGCGGGCGCAGGCCAGCAACCCTTCCTTGTCGAAACTCTCTTCTTTCTGCGCCATCTCACTCGCCCACCCAGTTACAATCGCATCACACCTTGAGCCCTGGATTTAAAGGGCTTGGCAGACCCGGACTTGTTTGTTAGAAGCATTCTAATAAACAACGGGTCGGCTGCACCTTAGCAGACTTGCAAGCCGAGTGTCAGCCTTGCAAGTATCGTTGTCCACGAGGGCGCATCGTGCCGTCGCCTGATGGAATTGGAGCCTCGCCGATGGCCGAAAAGGCTGCTCACGTCTCTGCCAATGATCTGTGCCAGCGTTTGCGCGCAGCATCGCTGCGGCCAACACGTCAGCGCCTGGTCCTGGCGGAACTGCTGTTTGCCCGCGGACATCGGCATATCACGGCCGAAGCCCTGCATGGCGAAGCCACCCGCGCGGGGATCGCCGTGTCACTGGCCACGGTCTACAACACCCTGCACCAGTTCACCGCCGCCGGTATCCTGCGTCAAGTTGCCGTAGATGCGACGCGCGCCTATTTCGACACCAATGTCGACGCCCACCAGCATTTCTATGTCGAGGACAGCGGCATGCTGATCGACATTCCCGGCGACAGCGTTGCGGTGTCCGGCCTCCCACACCCGCCCAAGGGTACGCGGATTGATCGGGTCGACGTCGTGGTGCGTATCAGCAAGGCATAACGCCTCACCATAATAATCTTCTTTAGAATTATTCTAAACTGTTGACAGCGATGGTGGGAACAGGGCAAGTTGCCCGCGCCCGCAAGGCCCGCCTCTGGCAGAGAGCGACTACAGCCTTGCGCCGCTGCAAAAGGAGAACTCCCATGGCTGCCCTGAAAGGCTCCAAGACTGCAAAAAATCTGGCCGATGCTTTCGCTGGTGAAAGCCAGGCCAATCGTCGTTACCTCTATTTCGCGCAAAAGGCGGATATCGAGGGCTATAATGACGTCTCGACCGTATTCCGTTCCACCGCAGAAGGTGAAACCGGCCACGCCCATGGTCACCTCGAATTTCTCGAGGCCGTTGGCGATCCGGCCACAGGTCAGCCCATCGGCGACACCGCCCTCAACCTGAAAGCAGCCATCGCCGGCGAAACCCACGAATACACCGACATGTATCCGGGCATGGCCAAGACGGCGCGTGACGAAGGTTTCGATGAAATCGCCGACTGGTTCGAAACCCTGGCCAAGGCTGAAAAGTCGCATGCCGGCCGCTTCCAGAAAGCCCTTGATACGCTGGGCAAGTAACCTCCTTGCGGCGCAGCACCTTTGTGCTGCGCCGCCCCCTGGCCGCAGCACCCGCGCCGCAGGCGGCCCGATACTCGCCAAACACTGATGGTGGACCATGTCTCGCGAAGGCAGTCTTGATGCGCCAACCCGCCATGCGCTCGCCTGGCGTGATGCGGAATTTTACGATGCGGACAAGATCGACGCCGAAATGCGTCGCGTCTTTGACATCTGTCACGGCTGTCGACGCTGCTTCAACCTCTGTGATTCCTTTCCCCGCCTGTTCGATCTGATCGACAATTCCGAAAGTGGCGAACTCGACGCCGTACCCTCCGAAGCATTCGCGTCAGTGGTTGAGGCCTGCACGCTCTGCGATATGTGCTTCATGACCAAATGTCCCTACGTCCCACCGCACGAATTCAATCTCGATTTTCCCCATTTGATGCTGCGGTACCGCGCTGCCGAGGTCAAAGCCGGGAAAAAGGATTTCACCAGTCATCAGCTTGCGGAGATGGATCGCAATGGACGCGTCGGCAGCCTTGCCGCCCCACTCGTCAACTGGGCAAGCAAAAAAGACAATTGGCTGACCCGCGGTGTTTTAAGCGCCACCGCCGGCATCGACCGCGATGCCAACCTACCCAAATTCCATCATCGCACCTTTATCGCTGCCGATAAGCGCGCGCCACTCTCGGCAAATACCGCCGCACCAGCCTTCGGCCAGCGCAAGGCTGCGCTCTTTGCCACCTGCTTCGTCAATTACAACAAACCAGACACAGGCTTGGATGCGCGTGCCGTCCTCAATCATCTTGGTGTCGAAACCAAAGCCTCGTATCCGGGCTGCTGCGGCATGCCCTTTCTCGAGCAGGCCGAACTTGATCGCGTCGCAAAACAGGCCGAAACCGTGGCCAAAGACCTCTGCGCCTTGATCGACGACGGCTACGACATCATCACCCTGACTGCGTCCTGCGGTCTGATGCTCAAATTCGAGTGGCCTCTGATTGTGCCAGAAAATGCCGACGTACAACGCCTCAGCCAACACTGCTTCGACATCAACGAGTATGTCGTAGACATCGTCAAGACCTTTGGTATGCCCGCGCCCCTGACACCTTTGCCAGAAGGCGTCACTGTTCATCTGCCCTGCCACGCCCGCGCGCAAAACATGGGGCCGAAGGCCGCCGAAATGCTGCGCCTCATTCCCGACACGGCCGTGGACGTGATCGAACGGTGCTCAGGTCATGGCGGCACCTTCGGTGTCATGCACGAAAGCCACGATACCGCCATGAAGGTGGGCAGGCCGGTGTTCCGCACCGCCCTCAGCCAGGCTCGCGGCCACGTCGCCTCAGATTGCCCGCTCGCTGCCTTGCATATCGTTAACGGCGTTCAGGCGCTCGCCGCCAAGGAAGGAAAATCCTTCGCGCCGAAAGACGCCGAGCATCCCATCCAGATCTTTGCCCGCGCCTGCGGCCTGAAAGGAGAAGGATCATGAGCACGAACCCGCGACGCATCCTGCCGGAAGCGCTCATGCCTCTGGACGAATATGCCCAGAAGCGCGCGCTCATTCGCAAGCAGATGGTCGAGCTGAAACGCGACCGGCGTATCGCCGTCGGCCCCTTTGCCACCTTCCACTTTGAAAACTACGAGACGATGTGGGCGCAGGTGATGGAAATGCTGCACATCGAAAAGGGCGGGCCGGAACAGATCGAAGGCGAGCTTGAGGCCTATAATCCACTCATTCCCCAAGGTGGCGAACTGATCGCGACCCTGATGCTTGAGATCGAGGATCCCGCGCGGCGCAATCGCGAACTCGTCCGCCTGGCTGGCATCGAAACCTGCTGCTACATCGAACTGGCAGATCTGCGTCTCGTCGGAACTCCGACCGAGTACGGCGAGCGCACCAGCGCCGACGGCAAGACCTCCTCGGTACACTGGATAAGGTTTTCCTTCAGCGGCACCGCCCAGCAGCAATTTGCCAATCCCGCGGTCCCGGCGATGCTCGGCATCGCCCATCCCGCTTATGGCCATATCGCGGTCATCCCTGCGACGACACGCGCGGCGCTCAGCAAGGATTTCAGCGCGTCCTGATCACTTCGCCTCAATCCTCGAGCGTAAACCCGAGCAGGCGACTTAAGCTGTCGATCGCGGGCTGGGCTTCATCGACCTTGATCGTGGTCATGCCCAGCTCCCGTGCCGGTTTGAGGTTGATGCCAAGATCATCAAGATAGATGCAGTTTCGCGGATCGACCGCCAAGACGTCGCACATCTGCAGGTAGATACGTGGATCAGGCTTTCTCACGCCGATCTTGGAACTTTCGAGTACGGCGTCGAACAGCGCCATGACCTCACCGCGATAAAGGCGGTTGTCCTTCCCTCTGTCCGCGCCAAGTCCCGGCACATTGTTGGTGATACAGCCAGTCTTTAATCCAGCCGCCTTGATGCAACGCAGCGCCGTCACCATGTTCTCTCGCAGCTCACCGGCCAAGAGCTCCACCACATCGCGACCCGGTACCTCATAGCCAAGTGCGCGTGCCTCCTCCGCAAAGGCGCGGTCAAATCCCTCCAGATCGATTTCCGCCCGTTCGAAGCGCGCCCAGGCATTGTCGTGTGGATTGGTCGCGTTGATTCGGCGAATGAAGTTCTCCGGCAAGAGGTGCGCCCGCTCATACGCGGCAAACGCGGCAAAGGGCGAAGAGGTAAAGACGCCGCCAAAATCGAACAGGACTGCGGTGATCACGCGTAACTCCAGCGTTGTGATACGAATGCGCGCATGGTGAGGGTTGTCACGGCCCCGTCAAGACGGCGGAAAAACTTTGTGCTTGAGGCTGGCTCTGCGATCAGGCCCACTTGCAAGGCTGCCTTCACCCTATTTGGCAATGGACGAGAGCTGTACCGTATCCCATGACTGCGCCCTTGGTGGGCTCACCGGACTGAACCAGAACGGCATCTTGCGCTTTGCGGGCATTCCCTATGGACGGGCCCTGCGCTGGCGCCCGCCACAGCCAGCAGAGCCCTGGCAGGGCCTTCTCGATGCAACCAGATTTGGCCCTGTCTGCCCGCAAGCACCAAGCCGGCTCGATCGCGTCTTCGGACAACCTCCAGCCGGACAGTCCGAAGACTGCCTTTACCTCAACATCTGGACGCCCGGACTTGCGGAGCGTCGTCCGGTGATGGTGTGGCTGCATGGCGGTGCCTTCCTCTTCGGTGCCGGCAGCCAGAGCCTCTATGATGGCCGGCTCCTGGCTGCACAGGGCGTGGTGGTGGTGACGCTCAATTACCGCCTTGGGGCCTTTGGTTTTGTCGCATTGCAGGCGGCGAGCGACGGCGCCTTGCCTTCAACCGGTTGCGAAGGCCTCGCCGACCAGCTGCTGGCGCTGGACTGGGTCCGCCGCCATATCGCGGATTTTGGCGGCGATCCCGACAATGTCACGCTGTTCGGCGAATCAGCAGGCGCCATGAGCATTGGCGCATTGCTGAGCGCTCCCTCGGCACGAGGCCTGTTTCATAAGGCTATCCTCCAATCCGGTGCGGCCCATATCGGTCAGGATCCGATGCGGGCCGAACACGTGGGCGCAGCCCTTCTTGCCGCGCTCAACCTCACGCGCAGCACCGCCATGCAGGCCCTTGCACTTCCCGCCCACGCCATCGTCGCAGCCCAGGGCGTGGTCCAAAGAAACAGTCGAAATGGACGCCATCGTCTTGGCACGCTGCCGTTTCAGCCGGTCGTGGACGGCACGCTGCTGCCGCTGGCGCCTGTCGCTGCCATCCGAGCCGGCGCCGCGGCCGGCGTCACGCTTCTGAGCGGAACCAATCGCGACGAGTGGAAACTCTTCACCGCCGCCAATCCGCGGCTGCGCCTGATGCGCAAAGAATACATTCGCGGGCGGATAACGCGCTTTGCCAAGGACGCGGCGGCCGAGCTGCTTGCGGCCTATGAGGGACCTTCGGCCTTCGAACAGTTCAATGCCTTCATGACCGACAAGGTATTTGCCGAGCCCTGCCACCGCCTTCTCGAGGCGCAGGCGCACCACGCACCATGCTTCGCTTATCGCTGCGACTGGAGCTCGAGATTCCTGGGCGGGGCCATGGGGGCCTGCCATGGCATCGAGCTGGGCTTTCTCTTCGGAGCCTATCGCGCCCGCTTGCCCGGCGCCTTCTTCGGGCGGGGCGCCGCTGCCGACGCCCTGTCGGCCGCACTGCGCACGGCATGGACCGGGTTTGCCCGCAGCGGCGAGCCGGGCTGGCCCGCCTACGAGCCGAACTCGCGCCAGACCATGATCTTTGGCAACACACCGCCGCGCGTGGTCAACCGACCGCAGGAAGAGCGGCGCCTGGCATTTGCGCCCATTGCCGATCTCCGCCTTGGTCCTTGAACGAAACCACAGCACCCGAAGCCCAAACCGGATAAGCTGGCGCCATGATGGCGAATCGCGTTCTCGGCAATTTTCCTGTGCCGCCTGGCGGGTGGCGTTATCTTGTCCTCGTGCTCGTGCTTGTCGCTCTGCTGGCTGCGGCGCTCGGCGTTGGCGCCCCACATGCAGCGAGCTGGGCAGGTTTTGGCCTTGCCACTGCCGTAGGCATGCTAGCGGGCTTCTTTCTCTTTCGGCTCTGGACCGAAGACCGCTTTGCCGCCGACAGCAGCCATCAGATCGCTGCGGCTGCCGCACGCGCCAATGTCGCCTGGGCGATCACCGCTGCCGATGGCAGCGTGGGCGATTGCAACCTCGCCTATCGTACCATGATCGGCTGTGCCCCAGACGCCGTGCCCGCCCCTCCGGAGCTGGCACTTGTCCAGGACGCCTCGGCGGCCGTGCTTTACCGGCTGAGCCGCAAGGCCGCCCAAGGCGAGGCCGGCGAAGAGAGCTTCGAACTTGCCCCTGGCCTGCATCTTCTGGCGGCGGTGCGCCCCCTCAAAGGTGGGCGTACAGCGTGGTGGTTCACCCCGAGCCTGGCTGCCATCACCGCCAGCTCGCCGCGCGTCGAGGCACCGGCGCCCAGCCCCCCCACGAGCCTTTTTGCCGATGCCCCGATCGGAATGGCGCAAGCCAGTGCCGATGGCGTTATCCGCGCCAGCAATGCAGCATTTCATGCCTTTTTTGGCAGCGCTGTGGATGGCCGTGGCCTCGAGGCACTGGTCGAGCCAGCCGACCAAGGCGCGGTGCGCACTCTCCTGGCCACCGCCCTGGCTGGCGACACCCGCCCTGCGCCAACCGAAATCCGCGTGGCCGGTCAGCACGAACGCATGGGTGAACTGTTCGCCTGTCGCCAGGACGAAGGCCATGTCACGCTCTATCTGATCGACATTTCGCAACAAAAGGCCCTCGAACTACGCTTCGCGCAAAGTCAGAAGATGGAGGCCGTCGGGCAGCTAGCAGGTGGCGTCGCTCATGACTTCAACAACCACCTGACCGTTATCATCGGCAGTTCGGAACTTTTGATGATGCGCCACAGCGCCGGTGACCCCTCGTTCAACGAGATCAACGAAATCCATCAGAATGCCTTGCGCGCCGCGGCCCTTGTCAGCCAGCTTCTCGCCTTCTCGCGCAAGCAGACCTTGCAACCCAAACTCCTGTCTCTGCGTGATGTCCTCGGTGAAGTCGCAGTCATGCTGCGCCGGCTGCTGCGCGAAGGCATCGAACTGAAGCTCGAGCACGGCGCCGAGCTGTGGTCCGTTCATGCCGACGAAACCCAGATCTCCAACGCGATCATCAATCTTGTCGTCAACGCCCGCGATGCCATGCCTAAGGGCGGTACGGTGACCATCCGCACCTGCAACGAAAACGTCACCAAGGCGGTGGCGATGGGCACCGGGGTGATGCCCACCGGCGAATATGTGCGCATTGACGTTGCCGATACCGGAACTGGCATCACTCCCGAACATCTGGGCAAGATCTTCGACCCGTTCTTCACCACCAAGCCAACCGGACAAGGCACCGGCCTTGGACTGGCCACGGTCTATGGCATCGTCAAGCAGACCGGCGGCTTCATCTCGGTTACCTCCGAACTTGGCAAGGGAACCTGTTTTCGGGTCTTCCTGCCCCGCTTTACGGGTGAAGCCCCGGCGCCGGCGCCAGTCGCCGCTGCTCCGGCCGACGTCACCGGTGCCGACACCATCCTGCTCGTCGAGGATGAAGATGCGGTACGCAGTTTTGCCGCCCGAGCTTTGCGCATGCGGGGCTATGAGGTGCTGGAGGCGGTGGGAGGCGAAGAGGCCCTGGAAATCGTCAGAAAGCGCTCCGGCATCATCCATCTGCTGATCACCGATGTCGTGATGCCCAACATGGATGGACCGACTTTGGTGCGCGCGGTCAAGCGTCTCAAGCCGGATATCCGCATCATCTTCATGTCGGGCTATGCCGAAGAGGCCTTCCGTCGCAATGAAGAAAACGCCGCCAATCTTCACTTCCTGCCCAAGCCCTTCGGCCTCAAGCAACTCGCCGCGAAGGTCAAGGAAGTGCTGTCATTGCCGGCATAGAGCAAACACGCCTAAGTCGCGCGCCCATCCGGCTGCGGCGCATCTGCGTCCTCATGAAGCCGGCTCAGCCAGAACAGGGTCTGTGACACCAGCTTCTCCCAGCCATGCTCGAGAAGCAGCCAATGGGACGCGTCACTCAGCTCCCGATACTGCGCACGTCCGCGATAGCGCCGCGCGATGCGGCGCACAGTACCCGAAGGCGTGATCGGATCCTTGCCGCCAGCCACACACATGATCGGGCAGACAACCTGACGTGCATCCACAAGGGAGGCACGCGACAGATCAAACGGCCAGTGCAGAATTTCGAACATGGCAAGACCAGATTCAGGAACCAGGCGCGAAAGCGTGTGCGCGCGCAGGTCAGGATCAAGGCTGTCCAGTCCACAGGACGCCAGCCAGCGGTCCGGACGTATCGGCCGGTGCCAAAAATCGCCTGCCAGAAATAGTGCTTGCGCACCCATGAGCTCGAACAGGCTGGACGGCCACACGCCCCAGGACGCAACTGGTGCCAGAAGAACAAGAGCACAGGCCTTGCCGCGGGCGGCCAGCATCTGCGCCAATAGCCCGCCCATCGAGTGGCCAATGATCACCGGCAGATCCCCGAGCCCGTCAATCAGCTCGCCAAGATCCTCCGCATAATCAAGGATGCCGAGCCTGCCGAGCGCGGCGTGGTCGGCAGCTGCCTCATGATGGCGCAGATCCGGGGTCAGCACGGTGTAGCCGGCATCGCGAAAGCGCTGAGCCCAGCCCTCAAAGACCCAGCTGCCGCAGAAGGCGCCGTGAATCATGACGACAGGCGGTTTGGCTGCGCTCATGGCCGGGCGAAGGCAAGATCCCGAAACTCCGCGATCACCTGGTTATAGGTGTCACGCTTGAACGGCACGATGAGCCGCGGCAGCGCCTCCATGGCCAGCCATTTCCACTCGGCGAATTCAGGCATCTGCGTCGCCACATTGATGTCGCTGTCCTCACCGGTAAAACGTAGCGCCAGCCATTTTTGCCGCTGCCCGCGATAGCGTCCATGCAGGGCCACACCGAGCAGATGCACCGGCAGGTCGTAACAGAGCCAGTCAGGATGCTCGCGCAACACCTCGGCCTTGTCGGTGCCGATCTCTTCTTTCAGCTCACGCAGCGCTGCCGCGGGCGGGCTTTCGCCGTCATCGATGCCCCCTTGCGGCATCTGCCAGCCTTCCACCGTCTGCTCGATACGCCGGCCGACAAACACGAGCCCCTCACGATTAATCAGCATGATGCCCACGCAGGGCCGATACGGCAGATCTTCGTGGCGCAACATGTGTCCGGAGCGAGTGGGATGGCGGGACATCAAGGCCGTCTGTTCAGGGCTTCGCCTTAACTATGGCTGATACAGGCACGAGAACAAAGCCCCGTCCGCGCAGGCCCCGGGCCCAGGCGGTGATGTGCGCGAGGGTCACAGGATGGAGCGAGCCGGTGCCCACCGCTTCACCCGCATGGCGGGCAAGGCTTTCCAGTTCCGTCAGACGCTGGTCGATGGCCGCCGGCGCGGCCACCGCATCAAGCCGCAGGTCACTGCGGGAGTAGGGCGCCTTCAGCTCGCGGGCCACATTTTGCGCCAGTGCATGTTTGGAACTGTCAAAAAACATCAGCCCGCGAGCAGCCAGAAAGCTCAGCACCGGCTCCAAGGCAAGAGGTTCTGCCAGAAAGCGCCCCCCCATCAGATTGGTGACGCCAACATAGCCGCTGACCCGGGTCAGGGCCCATTTGAGGCGGGCAAGATTGTCATCGGCGCTGAGGCTGGGGCGCAAGGAGTGGGGACCGGCGTCGCTGTCGGGAAAATTCCGCGGCTCCATCGGGACCTCAAGAAGCACCTCATGGCCCTTGCGCCGCGCCAGACGCAGCCAATGGCCAAGCCTGGCCCCATAGGGGGCAAAGGCCAGGGTCACTGCCGGTGGCAGCTCGTCGATGGCAGCCTTGGTCGCAGGACCGTCAAGGCCAAGCCCGGCAATGACGATAGCAATCTTGATGCCGCGGCCGGCCCTAAACGCTGGCGCATAGGCGTCAAGAGGCCTGCTCCCGTCGGGTGCAATTCTTGGCAAAGGACCTTCGGGCGTGTTTTCGATCAGCGCCGGATCGAGGATCAGTGCCCTGCCAGCATAGATGGGTGCGGTGGGCGCGGGCGGCGGGGGTACGGTCTTTGGCGCCGGCGTGACCATGGCTGGCAGCGCAGGCGTCGACACCGGCGCCACCGCCTGCGGCGCCAGCGTGAGGGTGATGCGGGCCAGTGGCTGTGCGGGCGGACGCCCGAACAGGGCAATAGCGAGCAGCAGTGCGCCCAAAGCGGCGATAGTGGCGATAAAGGCCAGAGCCAGAGGATGACGGAAGCTGCTGGCGCCGGCACGGCGCTGCGACGGCGCATCCTCGTGTTGACTGCGCAAGGCCATGACCCGTTTCTAGGCCGGTATGGTTACCGGGGAGTTAAGAGCCCCTGGTGCGTCCAGCCTGCAGCCAGGTTTCAAAAAATCGCTGCGCCATTTCTTACCGGATCAGCAGACGGTGGGAAGCGGGCCAGAAGCCCGCTTCCCTTAGGCCGTCCTGTTCCTTCAATCCTGCCGCGCCGGCTTGCTCAGCATCATCGGCTTGGTGGTGACGAAGGAGACCGTCTTGCGTCCGCGCAGCAGATCGAGCGCATAGTCGAGCTGGAAGTCCTTGTAGGTTTTGCCAGGGGCCGGGCGGATCACCGGGATCGCGTGCTCCTCCTCGGGGTTTTGTTCAGCGAGATGACCCGGCAGATCGACCTCATGCGGGCGCTCAATGGCCGGCAGTTCCTTGTCGGATTCGGCAACGGCAATGTCCGGCTGGATACCAGTATCTTGGATCGAATGGCCGGAGGGGGTGTAGTAGCGCGCCGTAGTCAGCCGCAAGGCACCCCCGCCATTTCCGAGCGGGATAATGGTCTGCACCGAACCCTTGCCGAACGAGGTCATGCCGATGACGGTAGCGCGCTTGTTGTCCTGAAGCGCACCCGAGACGATTTCTGCCGCGCTCGCCGTGCCGCCATTGATCAGCACAATGATGGGCTTGCCATCCATGATGTCGCCAGAATGGGCATCGAAGCGCTGCGTGTCCTCGGGATGACGCCCACGAGTAGAAACGATCTCGCCGGAGTTGAGCATGTCGTCCGAGACGCGAATGGCCTGATCGAGCAGTCCGCCCGGATTGTTGCGCAGATCAAGGACGTAGCCCTTGATGTGCGACGGTCCGATCTCCTTCTTCAGGGATGCGACCGCTTTGCGCAGACCTGAATCCGTGCGCTCGTTGAACGCCGTCAGGCGGATATAGCCAATGTCACCTTCGCGATGCCAGCGCACGCTGTCGACCTTCACGATCGCGCGCGTCATGGTCACGTCGAACGGTTTCTTCATGCCACGGCGCAAGATCGTCACGGTAATCTTGGATCCCACCGGACCGCGCATCTTGTCGATCGCAGCATTCAGATCCATGCCCTCGATGGGCACGCCGTTGATCGCCGCGATGTAATCGCCCGGTTTGATTCCGGCCTTCGCCGCAGGCGTGCCATCGATCGGAGAGATCACCTTGATCAGCCCATCCTGCATCGTCACTTCGATGCCAAGGCCGCCAAACTGGCCGCGGGTCTGAATCTGCATGTCAGAAAACGACTTTGCATCCATGTAGCCGGAATGCGGATCCAGCGACGAGACCATGCCCTGAATGGCATAGTCGATCAGCTTCTTGTCGGAAACAGGCGTGACATAGTCGGCGTGCACCCGTTCAAAGGCCTCGGAAAACAGATCCAGCTGGCGATAGGCATCGTGGGTGCTGGCGCCCATGGCGACCGGAAACAGCCACAGCGCTGTGGCAAATCCAACCGCCATGCAGGCACCGCCGAACAAAATACGCTTCATGATTTTTTCGCCTTCCGAAAACCAGATTCCAGCCAGGGCAGCGGGCTCAGCGCGCGCATGCCATGACGCAATTCGACATAGAGCGGATCGTGCTCCCGTCCTTTGGGCATGGTGCCGAGGGGCTCTCCCGTCAGCACCCCATCACCAACGCGTACACTCACCTTACCCAAACCAGCCAGCACCAGATCGTAGCCGTCGCCCAATTCCAAGATCAACACTTGACCCGTGCGCTGATAGGGACCTGCGAACAGTACCCGCCCATCGGCTGGTGCAACAACCTCTGCGCCCGCTGCGCTGAGAAAGCTGAGCCCCGGTGCCCGCGCTCCGCCGACACCGGCCCCGGGCATCGCGCCGCGGACCATCTCACCTACCACGGGCCAAGCCAGCGCGCCACGGTGTGGCACAAAGCTCAGGGGCGGACTTTGGGCGGCCTTGGCGGGATCCCGGCGCGCCGCGGCCCGCAGCAAAGCTACCTTATTCAGCAACTGGCCAAGATCCTCCGCCTGACGCGCGATCACAGCGTATTTCGCCGCCAGTGTTGCATAACGCGCTAGGGCGGTATCGGCCTCGCTTTGCTTTGTCGCGAGAAGTTGATCAAGGCCGGCCCGCGCCTGGCGCAGAGCCCGTGAGGTAGCCATGCTCTCGGCGCGTCGGCGGATGAGTGCGTCCTGCGTCGCCCGCACCGCGTCGAGCTGACGGGCAAGCCCTGCTGCCGCTCCATAGAGCCTGGGTAGCGAGGCGCCCAGAAGCATGTTCTGACGCGCCGAAGCGAGCGCGTCAGAGGCCGAGATCGCCAGCACCGGCGGAGCGTCGTGTTGCAGACGTTCAAGAAGTGCGAGGAACCTTGTGACCTCTACCCGCTCGCGGCCAAAGCGCGCCGCCAGCTGCTGCTGGCGCGCACTGAGCATCACGATCTGCTCTCCAAGTTGGGCTTTCAGCGCCTCGAGCTGCTGTACCCGCCTGGCCATTGCGATCAGCCGCTGCTGCAGGTTTGCGGTCTCCGCCTTGAGCCGCGCCGAAGCGGTCTGGGCCGTCTTCAGTCTGGGCCCGACCTTTTTGACTTCGCCCGCGAGCGCCCTGTAGCGGGCCTCGCTGGAGGGCAAGGTGGCAAAGCTGCTGGCGGGGACTGCCTGCGACAGATCGGGAATGTCGGTGAGCGACGGACGCCGTCCTGCACTGCTTTGGCGCGGCGCGGGCCCTGCAGCGTTGTGGGCGTACAACGCCGGGACGAGCAGGGCTGCCCCCACAAGAAAGGTCAGTCCGCGCGAACGGAGGACCCTGGCCCACGCACGGCCCTTTTGCAGCTCTGCACCATCACCAAGGACAGGGGGCAAACTCCGTCAGCCCTTTGCTGTCTGCGCCTTGACGGCCGCAATCTTGGCCGCAAGCTCCTGTTCATCGCCCAGGTAGCGCGTGCGCACGCAACGCAGATCTCCATCCAGATGATAGAGCTTAGGCACGCCGGTCGGAATATTGACGTCGGCAATAGCCTCATCGCTGACGCCTTCCAGATGTTTCAGCAAGGCCCGCAACGAATTGCCATGGGCGGCGATGAGCACCCGCCGGCCGGCCACAAGCTCAGGAACGATGACATCGTCCCAATAAGGCAGTACCCGCGCCAGGACATCCTTCAGGCACTCTCCGCGGGGCATTTCCGCGGCGCTGATATGGGCGTAACGGGGATCCAGCCCCGGATAATCCGGTGACTGCAGCCCCACCTTGGGCGGCGGCACGTCGAAGGAGCGGCGCCACAGATGCACCTGCTCGGCGCCAAATTCCTCGACCGCGCGCTTCTTGTCCTGTCCAGTGAGTGCCCCATAGTGCCGCTCATTGAGGCGCCAGTGCTTGAATTCGGGGATCCACATCTGATCGAGCTGTTCAAGGGCGAGCCACAGGGTACGGATGGCCCGCGTCTGCATCGAGGTGAACGCCACATCAAAGCGCAGGCCCGCCTCCCGCAGCAGCAGGCCGGCGCGGCGCGCCTCCCCCTCGCCCTGTGCGGTCAGGTTGACGTCACGCCAGCCAGTAAAGAGATTGAGTTTGTTCCACTCGCTTTCGCCGTGGCGCAGCAAAACGAGCTGGGCATCATGATCCTGTCGCAACGAAACATCCTTCCCTTGAGGCGGTGGCGCAAAATAGGTGCAAGGGCCGTGATCTGTCCACGTCGCAACGTCGCGGTCAGCGCCCCATGGCGGACGCCGGGACGGGGATGCCGGGTGTCTGCTGGCCGCTGTCAGCCCTAACGGAACCCTCCTGGCCACCGTGAGGCCCTTCAGCCCGGCAGTGGGCAACGCCCGGCCAGGAAGATTTTGCCGGGCGGCGTCTGACGGGTCTGCCAGAGAGCCGAAAAATCGAGCGATTTCCTCGCGTTCCAGGTGCGCCTCGCGCGGCACGCTTCTGGCATGGGGGGTACGGAGCTTGATCAGCAGAACGCGCGCATGCCCTTGTCAAAGATCCCACCCCGCCTTCTTCGCCGCAGTCTTGCAGCCGGCCTCGCCGCGTTGCTGACGTTTTTGCCGGTCGAGGCCCTTGCCTATTCCCGGATCAAGGATCTGGTCAGCGTCGAGGGCGTACGCGACAACATGCTGATCGGATATGGTCTCGTGGTCGGGCTCAACGGTACCGGCGATTCTTTGCGCAACGCGCCGTTCACCCAGCAATCCTTGCAGACCATGCTGGAACGGCTCGGGGTCAACACCAGCGGCCAGACCATGCAGACCAAGAATGTGGCGGCGGTCATGGTCACGGCCAATCTGCCGCCCTTTGCCTCCCAGGGCACCCGCATCGACATCTCGGTGGGTGCCATGGGCGACGCCAAGTCGCTGCAGGGCGGCACCCTCCTCGTCACCCCGCTCTATAGCGCGGATGGCAACGTCTATGCCGTGGCCCAAGGACCGGTCACGGTCAGCGGCTTCACCGCCCGCGGTCAGGCAGGAAGCGTCACCCAGAACGTACCCACCGCCGGACGGATTCCCAACGGCGCCATTGTCGAACGGCAGACGACCTTCAAGCTCGATGACGAGCGCAGCCTCAAGCTGTCTCTGCACAATCCCGACATCACCACCGCCGTGCGCATTGCCCGGGCCATTGACCGCTTCATCGGCAAACCGGTGGCGCAGGCCACGGATCCGGCCAATGTGAAGCTGACCATCCCTGTGAACTATCCCAACGGCGTCGTCGGTATGCTCGATGATATCGATCACCTGCGTGTCACGCCCGATCAGTCCGCCAAGGTGGTGGTCGACGAAAAAACTGGTGTCATCGTCATGGGTGCCAATGTGCGCATCTCCACGGTGGCCATTGCCCAGGGCAATCTGACGATCCGCGTCACCGAGACCCCGCAGGTGAGCCAGCCCGCGCCATTCTCCAAGACCGGCACCACACAAGTCGTTCCGCGCACCCAGCTACAGGTGAGCACCGGCGAGGGCAACAAGATGGTGGTACTTAATCAGGGTGTCTCGCTGCAGAAACTGGTTGACGGCCTCAATGCGCTGGGCGTCGGACCACGCGACATCATCTCCATCCTGCAGGCCATCAAGGCTGCCGGCGCACTGCAGGCCGATCTGAAGGTCATCGGCTGATGAACCCGAGCTTCTCCGCGGCTTTGTCACTGGTCGCCACCCCGAAAGTGGTGGCGCCGTCCCAGGCGCCCAACTATCGCGCCGCGCACAAGGCGGCTGTGACCTTCGAGGGCCAGTTCATCAGTCAGATGCTGAGCCCGATGTTCAAGGGCCTTTCGACCGGCGGTCCGTTCGGCGGAGGCCAGGGCGAAGCGATGTTTCGCTCGCTGATGATCGATCAGTTCGGCAAGTCCATGGCCCAGCGCGGCGGCTTCGGTCTTGCCAATGAAATCACCCGCGCCCTGCTCAGCCATCAGGAGATCGCATCATGAAGGATCCTCGTCTTACAACCGTCATGGCGCTGGCAGAACAGCTGGTTGCGATCTTTGAGGCCGATATCACCGCGCTGCAGGCCGGTCGTCCACAGGCCATGGCCTCGCTGATCCCGCAAAATCAGGAGTTGATCGCGGCCTATGGACGCGAAGCCCAGGGATTGAGTCGCATGGTGCTGGAAAGCGCGCCGGAAGCCGCGCGCCAGCAGCTTGAGGCCTCGACCAGCCGCGTGCGCGACGTACTGAACCGGCACCGGCGTATGGTACTCTGTGTCAAGAGTGCCAGCGAAGGTCTCGTGAAGGCGGTCGCCGAGGAAGTCGACCGCAGGCGTGCCCGCGCCCGGCCCTACACTGCGCTGGGCGCGCCAAACTCTGCGGCTGCGAACCCGTCACGGGCACGGGCGCCGGGGGCCTCCCTCGTCTACAACGCGGTGATCTAGCCCAACTTGCGCAGAATCGCCATACGTTTTGAGGCAAAACAATGGGTTAGCGCAAAAGTCGCCACTACATTC
>JBMFWV010000018.1:0-46045 GCA_049964915.1 Rhizomicrobium sp. | reverse complement strand
GCCCATTCTTCTGGAAGATAGAGGCGATAGGCCACCGGCAGGCTTGCATGGGCATTTGCGACCGACAGCGATACGGCAACCTGGCAATTGTCCTGTTTGCCCAGCTGGCCGCAATACTGCCGTGCTACGCCCACCGAATGCTTGCCCTTCTTGGGGAACCCTGTGTCGTCGATAATCCAGGCCTCGATCGGCCCGTGGTTCTCGATCCTGGGCAGCACCATCTCCCGAACCTTGGTCAGGACCGCCGCATCCGACCAGCGGCCCTCGCCAACAAAGTGCAACAGGGACTGGTGCTGCGCCGCGGTTCGCTGCGGCGCCGTGACCGCCGCCATCGGCTCGACGCTCTTGCGTTCCACCGGCAACAATAGTCCTGTGCAGTAGTCCCGCAGCGGACCGGCTCGATCCGCGTGACCAAGCACGCTTACAAGACCCTCGACATAGGCCGAAAATCGCGATTCACTGCTCCCGTCGTGAAGATCCATCCGGGCTCTCCCTCAAATGAATCTCCCAACCCTACCTGAATCGCTCGCCAATACCGCCGCGGCTTTCTGACTCAGTAGAACTAAATGCTTGCGCGAGTAATTCATAGGACCGCAGGCGCGCAGCAAAATCATAGGTAATAGTGACGACGATCAGTTCGTCGGCGCCATGGGCGGCGGCAAGATCAAGAAGCTGCGTCTTGACCTTTGCTGCGGTACCGATGAAGGAACGACCCTCGAGGCTCTTAAGAATGGTCCGCTCTCGCTCGTCATAGGGATAGCCGAGAGCTTCTTCCGGCGGGGGGAAAGCTATCGGACGGCCACTGAAAAGGCGCACTGCCCATAGCTGGCGTGAGGCGGAGAGCCGCTCGGCATCCTGCGCAGTATCGGCGGCAAGCGCGGACACACCCATGGCAAGGCGAGGCGCGGCGCACCACACTGAGGGTTTGAAGCGGGCGCGGTAGGCCTCGACAGCCTCCTGACTTCCGTCCGGGCTGATAAAGTGCGCATGCGCAAAGGGCAGGCCAAATTCTGCTGCAAAAACGGCGCTGTGAATGCCGGAGCCCAGGAGCCAAAGTTCCGGGCGGCTGTCGCCCTGCGGCATCGCATGGATTCCGCGATAGGGGTGTTCCGCAGGCAAGGGGGAGCCCGCCGAGGCGTCATCGAGCAATTGGCTGAGCAGGTGAACCTGACTGGGAAAGGCGTCGATACCAAAGGACTGTGGTCCTGCCTGAAGTGCGCGACTGGTGCGTTCATCAGCGCCCGGTGCCCGGCCGATGCCCAGATCGATGCGCCCCGGCGCCAGGGTTTCGAGCATGCGAAACTGTTCGGCAACTTTGAGCGGACTGTAATGCATCAGCATCACGCCGCCAGAGCCGATGCGGATGCGGCTGGTCTCCGCCGCCAGCCTGGCGATGAGGATTTCCGGGGCAGAGCCGGCGAAACTGTTGGAATTGTGATGCTCGGCCACCCAATAACGGTGGTAGCCAAGGCGCTCGGCGGCCTTGGCGAGGGCGATGGTCTCGGCAAGCGCCGAAGCGGCGGTGCCACCTTTCCTGATCGGAGACTGGTCCAGAACTGAAAGCTTCATGAGGGGCGAGCAACCTTGCCGTAACAGGGGGGACGTCTTGAACTGAGCCTGCGCCATCTGCGCGGCAGTGGTTCTACCTTAACCGCAGCAGCCAGGCATATCCCATAGGGTCGCGGTGCTTCTAGTGTCTCCCCTTGCCGAGGCAAGGCTTCTTTGTGCACGGGCGAGCCCCAGGAGCGGAGCTGGAGGCGAGCTCGGGTCCGGGCCCCTGTCCTATGCTCCCCCCTCCCGCCAACCGCCATGGGGGACTTTGAGGCACTGCGACCGGCCAGGATGGATCGGCAGCATTGGCCTGCTGCGCAAATCGGCTAAGCTTGCGCTCTGCAACACCAAGAGAGACAGCCCATGGCGCTCGACGCTGACACCCTCCAGCAATTCATCGACACGGTCCGCCGCTTCGTGACCGAGCGCTGTGTGCCGATTGAAGCCAAGGTGGGCGAGGAAGACCGGGTTCCCGATGACATTGTCGCAGAGATGCGGACCCTCGGACTTTTCGGTCTGTCCGTCCCCGAGGAATATGGCGGCCTTGGCCTTTCCATGACCGAGGAGGTGAAGGTCATGTTCGAACTTGGCCAGACGTCCCCGGCCTTTCGCTCCGTGATCGGTACAAACATCGGGATCGGCAGCCAGGGCGTGGTGATGTTTGGCAGCGAAAAGCAGAAACGCGATTGGCTGCCCAAGCTCGCCAGTGGCGAGGTGATTGCGAGCTTTGCATTGACCGAGCCCGGTGCGGGCTCGGACGCAGCTGCGCTCAAGCTACAGGCCCGACGCGACGGCGACCACTATGTCATCAACGGCACCAAACGCTATATCACTAATGCCAATCGCGCCGGCATGTTCACGCTGATGGCACGCACCGATCCGGGCAAGCGCGGGGCATCAGGGATCAGCGCTTTCATCATACCTGCAGCCACGCCGGGGATTACGGTCGGGCGGCCTGAGCGCAAGATGGGCCAGCAAGGCGCACATATTTGTGACGTTGTATTTCAGGATGCGCGCGTTCCTGTGGAGTGCAGACTTGGCGAAGAGGGTGAAGGCTTCAAGGTGGCCATGCAGGTCCTTGATCGTGGCCGCCTTCACATTTCCGCTGTCTGCGTCGGGGTGGCGGAGCGACTCATCCGCGAGGCCGTCAACTATGCGCGCACGCGCGAACAGTTCGGCCAGCCAATTGCCGAGTTCCAGCTCATCCAGGCGATGCTGGCCGATTGCAGGACCGAGGCTTATGCCGCGCGCTGCATGGTGCTCGATGCTGCGGCCAAGCGTGATGCCGGCGTCAATGTGACGATGGAAGCGTCGTGCACCAAATATTTTGCTTCCGAAATGGTTGGACGGGTAGCGGACCGTGCGGTGCAGATTTTTGGTGGCGCAGGCTATATCGCTGATTATGGAATCGAGCGCTTCTACCGCGACGTTCGTATCTTCCGTATCTATGAAGGCACCAGCCAGATTCAGCAGCTCGTCATTGCCCGCAACATGCTGAAACGCGATTGATGGTTTCTGCCAGCAAAAGGTCCAATCCGCTTGACCGCCTGCTTGCCGAAATTCGTGCCTGCCGGCTTTGTGCGGAGCATCTTGAGCCCAGGCCTGTCCTGCGGGTTTCGCGCTCTGCGCGCATCCTGATCGCAGGTCAGGCCCCTGGCCTGCGCGTGCACCGAAGCGGGGTCCCGTTCAGTGATCTATCCGGCGAAAGGTTGCGGCACTGGATGGGCATCGACCCCGATACTTTCTATGACGAAAGCCGGGTTGCCATCATCCCTATGGGATTTTGCTTTCCCGGCTACTCGGCTACGGGAGCCGACAAGCCGCCACGGCGCGAATGTGCGAAGGCTTGGCGGCATGCCCTGATGGAAGAACTGTCGGGCTTTGCGCTTACCCTCGCGATCGGAAGTTATGCGCAGGCCTGGCACCTGGGCCGACGCCGCAAGCAGAACCTCGGTGAAACTGTCCGCACCTTCACCGATTATGCCCCTGATATCATTCCGCTGCCGCATCCATCATGGCGCAACAATGCATGGCTGAAAAAGAATCCATGGTTCGAACGCGATTTGCTCCCTCATTTGCGCGCCTCTGTCGTCGCGCAGCTGTCCTTTGCCTCCTGAGCCTTGCCGCCTGCGCGCCAAGTCTGGCGCCGCCTGGCAGCGAAGCTGAGGCGCCCTATTTTTCCACCCACGCCTTTATCACCCGGGATGGACTGTCACTGCCGCTGCGCCAGTGGGACGCCAGGAAGCCCCGGGCAATCATCGTCGCGCTGCATGGCATGAGCGATTATTCCGAGGCCTTCGAAATGCCCGGACCATGGTTTGCGGCTCACGGCATTACGATGCTGGCTTATGACCAGCGCGGCTTTGGGGCAGCTCCCGATCGCGGGATCTGGGCTGGTAGTGCGCGCATGCGTCAGGACCTCCGCGACATGGTGATGGCGGTGCACGCCCGCTATCCCGGACTGCCAGTCTTTGCTCTGGGCGAAAGCATGGGCGGAGCTGTTGTGCTGTCGGCGCTGGCGGATCACAATCCTCCACCGATTGCTGGGGCGATTCTGGCCGCGCCTGCGGTATGGGCGCGCGAAGATATGCCACTGTCCTACCGCGTGGTGCTGTTTCTGGCAGCCCACCTTGTGCCGTGGCTGAAGCTTTCAGGGCAGGGGCTGCATATCATGCCGTCGGACAATATTCCGATGCTGATCAAGCTGTCGCGCGATCCTCTGTTTCAACATCACGCCCGTGTCGATCAGATCTATGGTCTCGTCAATCTCATGGATGCCGCACGCCGGGCTCCGGAGCATCTGATCTCTCCGCCCCCGGTTCTCTATCTCTATGGCGCCCACGACCAGATCATTCCGCGTAAGTCTGCGGAGGATACGATCGCCGCACTCGGCGGGCGCGCAACGGTAATCGAGTTTCCGAATGGCTATCATATGCTGCTGCGCGACCTCGATCGCAAACTTGTCTGGCGCACGATCCTCAAATGGGTAGATGCCCATCTTTCGCGCAATCCTGCCATGCCATCGACGCGCATCTCCTCCAGTTTTCGTACCCAGAAAGCGAGGGACGCCGTGAAGCGGGCGCCTGTGCAGGCCAACACGCAAGCCATGGGCGAGAACGCTCATAAAGGCGCTGCGGCAGTGGGAAAATCTGAAAGAGCGCGTCGCTAAAAGGGTGACTCGCGCAGGATGCAACCCGTACCGGAGAAAACCACCTTTGCCATGCTGCTTCCCCCAGTTGACAGAGCCGGACAGTGAAAGAAGGGGAGCTTGCAATGCGCGCGCACTCTAGGTACCCGACGGATGAGAGATATTAAGCGGGAGACGTCGATGAGGGAGCTGCATCATTTCCTGAATGGTGAAAAGGTAAAGGGAACATCTGGTCGCTTCGGCGAGGTGTTCGACCCCAGTCTGGGAACCATCCAGGCCAAAGCGCCGCTTGCCTCCAAAAGTGAAGTCCGTCAGGCAGTGGAATATGCCCGCGCCGCCTTTCCCAAATGGGCCGCGGTCAATCCACAGCGCCGCGCCCGCGTCATGTTCGAGTTCAAGCGTCTCGTCGAAGCCAATATGGACGAACTGGCAAGATTGCTTTCGAGCGAGCATGGCAAACTGGTCGCCGATTCACGTGGCGATGTGCAGCGTGGTCTGGAAGTCATCGAGTTTGCTTGCGGGATTCCCCATCTACAAAAGGGTGAGTATACAGAAGGTGCCGGGCCTGGCATCGACGTCTACTCCATGCGTCAGCCCCTGGGTGTTGTCGCAGGGATTACCCCGTTCAATTTTCCGGCGATGATCCCGATGTGGATGTTCGGCGTCGCGATCGCGTGCGGCAATTGTTTCATCAACAAGCCCAGCGAGAAAGATCCGAGCGTACCGTTGCGTCTTGCCGAGCTCTTCATGGAGGCGGGCGGGCCTGCAGGGGTGCTGCAGGTGGTCAATGGTGACAAGGAGGCCGTCGACACCATCCTGGATGACCCGGACATTCAGGCTGTCAGCTTTGTTGGATCGACTGCCATTGCGCAATATGTCTATGCGCGCGGAACTCAGAACGGAAAGCGTGTGCAGGCCATGGGGGGCGCGAAAAACCACGCCATCATCATGCCTGATGCCGATCTTGATCAGGTGACCAATGATCTCATCGGTGCAGGCTATGGCTCGGCCGGAGAACGCTGCATGGCAGTTCCGGTTGCCGTTCCAGTCAGTGACAAGATCGCAGATGCACTGGTGGACCGTCTCAAACGTCAGGTTGAGGGGCTCAAGATCGGGCCAGCAACAGATCCAGACGCCGCGTTTGGTCCGCTCGTCACCGCTGCCCATCGCCAGAAGGTGATCGACCACATTGCGCTTGGTGTCAAAGAGGGTGCCGAACTCCTGGTCGATGGCCGCAATTTCAAGATGCAGGGCTATGAAAGCGGGTTTTATCTTGGCGCATCGCTCTTTGATCGCGTCACGCCTGTCATGCAGACCTATCGCGAAGAGATTTTTGGTCCGGTTCTGCAGGTGGTTCGTGCCAACGATTTCGATGAGGCGATCGCCCTGCCTTCGCAGCACGCCTATGGCAATGGCGTAGCCATTTTCACCCGCGACGGGGATGCAGCGCGCGAATTCGCCTCGCGGGTCCAGGTGGGCATGGTGGGGATCAATGTCCCCATTCCTGTGCCGATCGCCTACTATACTTTCGGAGGCTGGAAACGCTCCGCTTTTGGCGATGTCAACCAGCACGGCACCGAAGGGCTACGCTTCTGGACCAAGATCAAGACCGTAACCCAGCGCTGGCCCAAGGGCGGCGTCCGCGAAAATCCCGACTTTGTCATTCCGACGATGAAGTGAGCCGGGCCTGGAAACATGCTGCGTCCCAGCAGAGCCAGGTTCCGCTCGTCGTCTTTGAGGTATTCTCTGGGACGTCAGAGGGCGCCGTGGGAGGATGAGTGCCGAGGATGACCGACGATGCTGACATCCTTTTCGAGCGACGCGGGATGCTTGGGCTTGTCACCCTTAACCGACCGCAGGCGCTGAATACCCTGACCCACGTCATGTGTGTGCGCCTGCAGGCGCAGCTCGATGCGTGGCGGGATGACCCCCTGATTGCCACGATTGCCATTCAGGGCGCCGGTGAGCGGGCGTTCTGCGCCGGTGGGGATCTGCGTGCCCTCTATCACGCGGCACTGGCGGATCCGGCGCTCGCCGCCCAATATTGGCGAGATGAATATCTGCTCAACATTTCTATTCGTCACTACCCCAAGCCCTTTGTTGCCTTTCTCAAAGGCTTCGTCATGGGAGGAGGCGCGGGCGTATCGGTTCACGGCAGCCATTGCATCGTAGATGAGACCGTCCTCTTCGCCATGCCCGAGACCGCAATAGGACTTTTTGTCGATGTCGGAGGCTCATATTTCTTACCCCGACTGCGTGGCCGGCTTGGGCTCTATCTTGCCCTCACCGGCGCGCGACTGGGTGCTTCCGACTGTCTTTACAGCCATGTGGCGCGCCACTTTGTGCCTGCCGCTGACAGAGCGCAGTTCATTGCTCGGCTGAGTGAGGGCCTTCATCCGGACCGCGCGGTTGGAGAGCTTGCGCGCGCCCTGCGACCGTCTCCCCTGAGTAGCATTGCAGCCGAGATCGATGTTGTGTTTTCCGGCCAGAGTGTGGAAGAGATTGGCGAGCGGCTCGAAGCTGGGGACGGGGTGTGGTCGCGCAGCGCCTATTCGGCTTTTTGCCTGAAGTCGCCAACCAGTCAGAAAATAGCCTTTAGGCAGCTCGAATTGGGCGCAGCCCTGGACTTCCGCGACTGCATGCGTATGGAGTATCGCATCTGCCAACGGATCCTTTTGGGCCACGACTTCTATGAAGGCGTACGCGCAACAATACTCGACCGCAACGTCCCGCCGCGATGGCAGCCGTCGCGGCTCGAAGATGTGCGCGAGCAGGACGTTGTGCGCTACTTTGCGCCAGCCCCGCATGAACTATTGGCGTGAGCTCTGCTCGCAATCAGATCGCATCCCAAGCAAAAGTGCCATCATCACGGGAGATGCTGAGGCACGGGTGTCAAACTGCGGCGCGACCCATCGTCCAAGGCGCTCCACTGCAGGGCCACTAAACGCATCGGCGTGCGTCGCCGATCAGGCTGGTGCAATGTACTTGACCGGAAGCTGCCACACCGTGCGGCGGGCGCGTCGCTCTCAAGGAAGATGGGCAAGGAGGATCCGGCGATGCTGACAGGAAGGTGTCATTGTGGAGCTGCGCACTGGACTTTAAAGGGCGATCCCGGGTCGATTACGGCGTGCAACTGCACGCTTTGCCGCCGTTATGGTGTGCTCTGGGCCTATGACTACGTCGATGGGCGCATTCATATCGTGGGTTCGGTCAAGAGCTATACCCGGGTCGGCAAGGTGGATCCTGCGCTCGAGATACTGTTTTGCCCGACCTGTGGCTGTGTCCTTGCTTGGCGGGGGCTGCGCCGCGACGACCAAGGACGCCGTCGCATCGCCGTCAATGTAAGACTGGCCGAGCCGGACGCCGTTGCCGATCTGCCGATCGATCATTTCGACGGCCTCGACAGCTTCGAGGATCTGCCACGTGATGGCCGATGCGTGCGGGATCTGTGGTTCTAATCCCACTGATCCTGCCTCACATGGCCTCGCGCGTCAGGTGGAGACTGCAGCATCACAGAATGTCCACGCTAGCCCGGGTCGGGATTTCCGGACTGCCGTGAACGCGATGGGGTCGCGGCTGTAACAAATACACACGAACATGAATTTCATATCCACATGCGGGTGGGGACTGACTACGGTGCTGTTGCCAATACCGCCATGCCTCTGAGTGGTTGAAAGATTGGAGGAATTTGTGCGTGTGGAGTTTTTCCGAACCTAAACGGGGTTCGGTCATCCTGCACAACATAGTCCGACTACATCGTCTTTATGGACAGTGTTACGCTGCAGGCGAGGGCGAGGCGATGTGGGGAGATGAGGAGCTTTCGCCAGCCCGCCGGATCTGGCGGGCGTTGGTCGAGGGCGGCAGAGTGTAGCAGCGAAACTGTGGGGGAAATGTCATGTCACAGGCGTGGTGCTTGGTCCAGGCGGACCGGTTCCAGCGAGGTTCCGTAGAGCCTCATGGCGATTATCCGGAGGGGGTGTCATGCGCTGCTTAGTTACCAGTGCCCGCCACTATGACAGGGAGTTTCTCGACGCAGCCAACGCTGGCCGCCATGACCTCGTGTTTGAAGAAACTAGTCTTTCTGCGCGCACGGCGCTCATCGCCCAAGGCTTCCCAGCCGTCTGTCCTTTCGTCGATGACCAGCTCGACGACGAAGTACTCCATACCCTGGCTCGGTTGGGCACCAAACTCCTGGTCCTGCGCAGCACCGGTTACAATCATGTGCAAATTCCAACGGCGGAACAGCTTGGTATCACGGTCATGCGGGTGCGTGACTATTCTCCCTATGCTGTTGCCGAATTTGCTCTGTCGCTGATGCTTTGCCTCAATCGCCATGTGCATCGGGCCTACAATCGTGTTCGCCAAGGTAACCTGTTGCTGGACGGCTTGCTGGGTTTCGACATGTACGGCAAGGCTGTGGGTATCGTAGGAACCGGGAAGATCGGAACCGCGCTTGCCAGAATTCTCCACGGCATGGGGTGCAGTGTATTGGGATGTGATGTTCTGCGTAATCCGGAGTGTGAAACTCTGGGTGTCCGCTATACCAGCCTCGATGAGCTGCTGAGCCAAAGTCAGATCATCAGCCTGCACTTGCCCCTGCTGCCTGAAACACGCCACATCATCAATGCTGAGCGGCTAGCCAAAATCCGCCCAGGGGCCCTATTGATCAACACCAGTCGGGGTGGGCTGGTTGATACGCCTGCTCTCATCGCCGCCCTAAAGACACGTCATCTGGGTGGCGTCGGTCTGGATGTCTATGAAGAAGAGGCGGATCTCTATTTTCGAGATCACAGCGACGACGTCATCGACGACGATACCTTCGAGCGCCTATTGACCTTTCCCAACGTGATCGTCACCGGGCATCAAGCCTTCTTCACGCGAGAGGCGCTGCAGACCATAGCTGCCACCACGATTCGGAATCTTACGGATTACAGTGAGGGACGCAGTAGTGAAAACGAGGTCAGGAGCAAGTGACAAACCGCGTGGAGTTGAGTTTCAGGCGGCAACATCACCCATGCGGCAGATGACGGTTATTGTTCTGATAGCTCGATGGAACCAGCCTGCACGCCTGCGAATTTGACCCGAATTTAACGGAATGCTTCCCGTCTGAAAGGGTGAGGCGCAGACATCCAGCCGATTCGGCTCCGGCATTTAAGACTGAGATTTCAGATCTTCTGCAGTGCAAGCTGAATGACGTCGATCTGCCCACTCCGAAACCCAGCTTCGCAATAGGCCAGATAATAGTGCCACATCCGGCGGAAACGTTCGTCAAAACCGATCTTGGCAATTTCATTCCACGATGCAGAAAAATTTTCGGCCCAGATCTCCAGTGTTCGCGCATAATGTTCGCCGAAGCGGAAGATGCTGTTCCAGGCAAGGCCGGCACTTGCGGCCTCCTCGGCTAGGCGCTTCTCGCATGGCAGCATTCCACCAGGAAAAATATAACGCTGGATGAAATCCGGACGTTTGCGATACTGCGCGAAATGCGCGTTTTGGATGGTGATTGACTGGATGCCAGCGACACCGCCTGGCGTCAGGACATCGGCGAGCTTGCGGAAATAGGTCGGCCAGTAACGCTCGCCAACTGCCTCGATCATCTCGATCGATACCACCCGATCATAGTGGCCGGTGATGTCACGATAATCCATCAGGGCGACATTGACCTTCTCGTTTAAACCGGAACGCTGCATGCGTTCTGCGACAAAGGCATACTGCTCCTGAGACAAGGTCACGGCTGTGACCCTGGCACCGATTTCACGCGCTGCGAACTCGGCGAAGCCACCCCAGCCACAGCCGATTTCGAGAACGTGATGGCCCCGCAGAAGACGTATGCGCTCGGCAAGCGCGATGTATTTTTGACGCTGGGCTGCGGCAAGGCTTGTGGAGGGGGTTTCAAAGATCGCAGCGGAATAGGTCATCGAGCTGTCGAGCCAGTGACTGTAGAAGTCATTACCCAAATCGTAATGGGCATGGATGTTGGCTCGGGCTCCGGAGAGCGAGTTGCGATGGCGCCAGTGTTGAAACACCCCCCACAGGCGCAGGGCTGCCGCGCCATGTGCGAACCTGGTTCCCGCGAGATTATGTGCGAACGCCTCAAGCAGTCCGCTCAGATCGGGGCTGTCCCATTGCCCTGCAATATAGGCGTCGGCAAACCCGATTGCTCCCTCAAATGCCAGGCGGCGCAGCAGGGCGGGCTGGTGAAGGTGCAATACGGCAGAAGGACCAGGATGCTTGCCCTGTACGCGGATCCGTCCTGCGTCTGCGATGGTGAGCTCAAGTCGACCGGTCGTCCACCTTCTTGATAGCTGCTCGAGCATCTGACGCAACCAAGGTCTCAGAGCGGTGAAGGAAATCTCAGGTAAAGTACCGAAATCGAGCGCTGCGTTCATCATGCGGGCGCCAGATGGGTCATGGCGAGTGCGCCTGCAAGGGCGGAGATTGCAGTGGCAAAGGTACCCCACCCCATATCGAGGAACGCGATGCGGGCTGGCCAGCCGGCGAGCGTGGCAAGATTGGTGAGGTCGTAGGTGGCATAGGCAACAAAACCAAGTCCTGCACCAAAGGCCGCAGGCGCCAGGGGATTTTTTAATGCCAGCGCTGGTGCCACCGCCAGACCCACAATACCCGCTACATAAATCAGATAAAACGCGAGAGCCGGAAGCGGATGCACGCGCTGTGACAGGAGCCGCCCGAGAGCCGGGCGATAAAGCGTTGCTGCTGCCGTGCTCAGCCACACACCATCAAGGATGAGGAAGGCAAGGGCGGTGGCCGCATATCCAATAGCCCATTTGCTCATGACTGGTTCCATTCAAGGTCGGCCGGGATACGCTGGCCAGCCCTGTTCAGATCATGCTAGCGCAAAGCTCAGAGCTGGAGAAAGAGCTGAAAGGCACGAGGAATGAGGCGACGCATGCGCATCGGACCGGTGCTCGCAATCAGACACAGGCAATCCTGATCGGGGTCTGCCCTGGGGCCATGCTCAAGTTCTTCGCCGCATTCGACAAAATCGCCTTCGGCATAGTGGCCGGTGCTGTCGACAAAGCTGCCGTGCAGTACGCAGACCCACTCCTGCCCGCTATGACGGTGCTCCGGCATCTGCCGGCCCGCCGGCACGTTGAGCTCGTAGGCGCGTGCCCCGTCGCGGCCGTGATAGAGCGGACGGTACCAGATGCCTCCCGCAATCCTGTGACGCCGCATTGGCGACAAAGGTGGTTGGGCCATTTCTGGCGTGTCGATACGGGCGAGAGCGCGGGCGAGTGCTTCATCGCCAAGCTGGGTGGGCGGCAGATCCTCAAGCAGGACCCCTCCGGTTGCTGTCAGCACCTCGATATCGGCCTCGCAGCCAGGGCAGCGGTCGACATGCGCCTGCACCACAAGCGCTAGGGCCGGATCAAGCAGGCCGGAGGCCAGCCGAGCGAGATGGAGTTCGTGGGGATGATGGCGGATCGTCATTTTAGATCCCCAAGCGTGAGATCGCCCATCGCCTGACGCAAACGGTTGATAGCCAGCCGCAGCCGTGACTTGACGGTGCCAAGCGGGATACCAAGGTCGGCCGAGATCTGGGCGTGGGCCTTGTCCTGAAAAAAAGCGTGGCGGATGACTTCGGCCTGTTCCGGCGGCAGCTCCACAATGGCCGCGCGCAGCCTGATCTCGCGCTGGTCTGCTGCCAGGATGGCATCAGGTTCCGGTTCCGGATCAGGCGCATCCAGCGTATCACCCAGAGCCTTCCGTCTCTTGTCAGAACGCGCGGAATCCAGGCGCAGGTTGCGTGCGATCGTGAAAATCCAGGTTGATGCCCCTGCACGGGCGGGATCATAAAGCGCAGCCTTGCGCCAGACTGTCAGCATGGTCTCTTGGGCGAGCTCCTCGGCCAGGCTCGGACTGGCCCCGAGACGGAGCAGATAGGTTTTTACCCGTGGAGCAAAATGGCTGAACAGGGCGGCAAAGGCAGTACGGTCACGGCGCGCGGCAATGGCCACGATGCTCGCGGCGTAATCCACCTCGGGGACGGCCGGGGCGATGGTCATGTGGAAATCTTGACGTGCCGCGGCCTCGCCAGGGAGGCGGGCGCGTCGTACCTGACGGCGTGCGGAGGACGTAACCAATATCGCATTCATGATCCCACTTACGTCTGTCTCTTACCCCTAGATCACCCGGCCGGAGCGTGATCTGCGGGATGTGGCAGAGCGTATCGTTCCCATTAAACAGCGTGAGGCCCCGGTGAGCCAAGCCCTTCCCGCCATGAACATTGCCGTGATTGGATCCGGGATATCCGGACTAGCGGCCGCCTGGCTGCTCGCCGAGCGTCATCGGGTCACACTCTACGAGGCCGGGGAGAGAGCGGGCGGACACAGCTGCACGGTGGAGGTGCCCTTTGGTGGACGCAGCCTGCCCGTCGATATGGGGTTTATCGTTTATAATGAGTGCACTTACCCCAATCTGACCGCCCTTTTTGAACGCCTCAAGGTGCCGACCTGTGCTTCGGACATGTCCTTTGGGGTTTCGATGCCCGGGCTCGAATATTCAGGGACCGGTCTCGGAGGCCTGTTTGCCCAGCGATCAAATCTTCTGCGCCCGAAGTTCTGGCGCATGCTTGGTGACATCTTCCACTTTTACCGCAATGCCACCCGCGACATCTCCTGGCTCGAGCGCGAGGGAACCAGCCTGCGGGACTATTTGAGCAGGTGCGGCTACTCGAAGGCCTTTTGCGACAGCCATATCCTGCCCCAGGCTGCGGCGATCTGGTCTACCCCCACCACCGAGGTTGGTGATTATCCAGCGGCGTCCTTTCTTCGTTTCTGCGACAATCATGGCCTGCTGCGACTACGCGGTCGGCCGCAGTGGCGCACAGTGCAAGGTGGCGCACGCAGCTATGTCACTCGCTTACTTGCCGACCGTCCGATTGCGTTGAAACTGAATGCCGGGGTGAAGAACCTCAGACGCAGCGAACATGGCGTCGAGCTACGCCTGCTGGATGGCAGGATCGTGCGCCATGATCGGGTGCTGGTCGCAACACACGCCGATACCGCTCTCCAGATTCTCGAGACCCCGAGTGCGGCCGAGCGCAAGCTTCTGGGCAGCTTCGGCTATACCCGCAACCTTGCGGTTCTCCATCGCGATGCCCGGCTGATGCCGAAGCGGCGTGCGGTGTGGTCGAGCTGGAATTACATCGTCAATGACGATGGCCGTCACTGTCTGAGCTACTGGATGAACAGGCTCCAGGGGCTTGCCGGGGGCGATGTCTTTGTCACCCTCAATCCGGTCCGCCCGCCACGGGCCGGCTCGATCCTCGCCAGCGAAGTTTTCGATCACCCGGTCTTCGACAGGGCCGCCATCGCGGCACAGCGACGTATCTGGTCTCTGCAGGGACATGGTAATGTGTGGTTCGCAGGCGCCCATTTTGGCGCCGGCTTCCATGAGGACGGCCTGCAGTCAGGTCTGGCGGCAGCCGAGGAGATGGGGGCAGTTCACCGGCCATGGCAGCTGACAAATCCCTCAAGCCGGATATTCGTGTCGGCGGCGGACCTGGAACAGGCGTGAGCGCTCTGTATCGCGGTGAAGTGCGGCATCTGCGCCTGCGTCCCAGGCGTCATGAGCTTTGCTACTCGGTGTTCATGCTGCTGCTGGACCTTGACCAGCTTGAGGAGATCGTGCGCCCTCTGAGGCTGTTTTCCGTAGATCGCAGCAATATTCTTTGCCTGCATCAACGTGATCATGGTGATGGTAGCTCGACGCCTCTGCGTGCGCAGATTGCAGCACGGCTTCAAGCCGGCGGGCTGAGCTGGGATGGCGGGCCAATCCGCATGCTCTTCATGCCGCGCGTACTGGGCTATGCCTTCAATCCGTTGACCGTGTATTACTGTCACCAGCGCGACAATTCCCTGGCTGCAGTGCTGTATGAAGTTCACAATACCTTTGGTGAGCGTCATTCCTATCTGCTAGCCGCCGGTGGAGCGGGCGAACCCTACCGTCAACAGATCGACAAGCGCTTCTATGTGTCACCGTTCCTTGGAATGGACATAAACTACCGCTTCGAGGTGTGGCTGCCACAGCAGGTTTTGCGGCTGGCGATCCGTGGCGATGACGAGGCCGGAACGCTGATTGCAACCTCATTTGTCGCCAGAAAATATCCACTCAATGATCGTGAGCTTTTGAAGGCGTTGCTATCATTTCCCTTTCTGGGCCTGAAGGTGTGGGGCGGCATTCACCTTGAAGCCTTCAAGCTGTGGCGCAAGGGCATAGCGCTCAACAGCCACCCTGCGCCGCCTCACGAGGACCTCACAGTGGGAGCATCGCCTCGGCCAGGCGGGCACAGCCCAAAAGGGCCGCATCCGGACGCATGATCAGGTGGGTTGGTACGGCCCGGACGAAATGCGCAAGTCTGCCTTTGCCATCAAAGCGGCTGCGAAAGGCACCAGCTTTGAGGATGCCCAGCATGGCCTCGCTGAGGCCGCCGGCCAGCAGAACACCGCCGCGTGCGCCAAAGGCCAGTGCGATATCGCCGGCGGCGGCGCCGAAGATGGCAGCGAAACGCTCCACTGCCTGCACTGCAAGGCGCTGCTTCTGCTCTGCGGCGGCAAGGATGGCATGAGGATCGTCGAGATCCTCTGTCTCGCCATGAATGTCTGCGAGGGCAGAATAGAGATTGACCAGGCCTGGTCCTGACAGGATGCGCTCGATCGACACACGGCCAAATCGCGCCCGCAGCACCCGCAGGATTTCGTCCTCCTCGTCATCTTCGGGCGAAAACCCGATGTGGCCGCCTTCACCGGCCAGGGCAATCGTCGTGCCGGGCTCGCGCACCAGTGCTGCCGCGCCAAAGCCGGTGCCGGCACCAACCAGGGCAATGGTGGCGTTCTTCTGGCGCGGCAGATGAGGTCCGATGCGCTCCAAGTCGCCCTCCTGCAATGCATCGGCGGCGGCGGCAAGGGCGCGAAAATCGTTGATCAAGCTGACGGCTCCAAATCCCAGACCCGCCACTGCAGAGCTGCGTACATGCCATCCGAGATTGGTCAGGATTGCCTCGCCGTCATCCACTGGACCTGCGACCGCCAGGACGGCGACCGGCGGATGCGCGCGCTGACCCGACAGATAGTCGGTGAGCGCGGCCTCAAGACTGGGATAATCGGCAGAGGGAAGGTGCGCGAGAGCCGAAATCTGTGGCGCGGCCGGCGTAGAGAGGTCGGCGATGGCGAAGCGGGCATTGGTGCCGCCGATATCGCCGACAACCGCAATGGGGGCGGGGGCGTTCATAGGTGAAGTGTCTTTGAACTGCGAGCTTACGCTTGCACGCGCGCGCGAGAGGGGCAAGGCTGGGGAGCGGAATCTGGGGACCACGCCCCAACCATGAAACTTGCCATCCTGACCGGCGGGGGCGACGTGCCCGGCCTCAACGTGACCATCAAGACCATCGTGGAGCGAGCCTTTGCGCGTGGCTGGTCGGTCAGCGGCATTCGCCGCGGCTGGCTTGGTCTTTTGGCGCTCGATCCGGCCACACATCAGGACTGGAGTGACTGGATCGTACCGCTGTCGCCGCTGGCCGTGCGCGATATCAGCCGCGATGGTGGTACCATGCTGCACACCAGCCGGCTGGAGCCTCAGCATTTGCCGGAAGAGCTGGCACCTGCCCATCTCAAAGCAGCATATGAAGGGCGTTCGCATCTGGACGCCACCCCGTTCGTGCTCGACGCGATCGCCACCTTGGGCTTTGATGCGATCATCGCGATCGGCGGTGACGGTACATTGCGCTTTGCCGCCCGTCTCTCGGCCGAAGGCGTACCAGTGGTCTCAATTCCGAAGACCATGGATAATGATGTTTTCGGTACCGATTATGCCATCGGCTTTTCCACTGCGATCACCCGTTCGGTCGATGCCATCTCGGCATTGCGTACCACCGCAGCAAGTCACGAGCGTATTCTGATTGTGGAACTGTTCGGGCGACTGTCAGGTCAGACGGCGCTCTACACCGGGCTTCTGGCCGATGCGGATCGCACCTTCATCGCGGAGATTCCCTTCGATCCCGCGCGCGCGAGCCAACTCCTCGAGGCCGATCGGTTGGCGGCACCGTCACGCTCCTCGGTTGCGGTCATTTCCGAAGGGGCGCGGGTCATTGACGGCAGCGCGGCCCAGAAGGGCGCACCGGATGCCTATGGTCGCCGCCGGCTGGGCGGGATCGGCGAGGTGCTTGGACAAGCCTGTGCCAGGGTAAGCCCGGAAGGCGTCATCGTGCAGAATCTCGCATATCTGATGCGCTCCGGGCCGCCAGATGCGACTGACCGTCAGGTTGCTCACGGCTTTGGCGCGCTCGCTGTGGAGCTGGTGGGACAAAATCGCAGCGGACGGATGTGTGCGGTGATCAATGGCTGCCTTGGCGATGTGGCCATCGATACGCTGCTGCAGGGAGAAAAGCGCGTCGATGTTGCCCGCGCCTATGATGTCATGACCTATCGACCGCATCTTTCGGTTGCCAGCGGTCTACCGCTGTTCGGCTTTTGATGGCCAAGCTTTTGACACGACCGCTCGATGTTGCAGTTCGAGCCCTTCTTGGCGATGGTGCGGGCGCGGATTTCCTGTCGCCGCCAGGCTCAATGGCACTGCTTGCGGTGGATTCAGTGTCCTGGCGTGTCTTCAAGAATCCGGTGGCCTTGTTTGTGGGTGGCGTTGCCGCCGTCATTCTGGAGCTTGCTGAGCCGCGGGTGCGCGAAGGAGTGTGGCGCTTTTCCGATTTCAAGCGTGATCCCGTCGGGCGCATGCGCCGCACCGCGATGGCGGCGATGGTGACGGTCTATGCCGCGCATGAGCGGGCCGAAGCCCTGATCGGTGAGGTGAACCGCAAGCATGCGCATGTGCGCGGTACCACCGCCGCGGGCGTACCCTTTCGCGCCCTGGATCCCGAACTGCTCAGCTGGGTGCATGCAACGGCGAGCTTCGGCTTCCTTAACGCCTATTGCACTTATGTCCGTCCGCTAAGCCTCTGCGCGCGTGACCAGTTCTATCGTGAAGCGCAGATCGCGGCCGCCCTTTATGGCGCGCTTGCGGCGCCGGGCAGTGAGGCCGCGCTTGAGGACCAGTTCGAGGCGATGTATCCGCGTCTTGAAGGCTCCGAGATCATCCTGGAATTTCTGCAGATCGTGAACGCGGCGCGGATCTTGCCCAAGGCACTCGCGTCGTTGCAGCAGATGCTGGTGCGCGCTGCAGTTGCGCTGGTCCCCGAGCCGGTGCGGGTACGTCTGGGCATAGCCGACGAACTCAGTAGTATCGAGCGGGGTCTTGTGCATCTTCTGGGCCTTGCGGGCGAGCATCTGGTGCTCGCCTCCGCGCCACCCGCGCTGGCCTGCCGCCGGCTTGGTCTGCCGGCCAATTATCTTTATCGCAAGGGAGAGTGAGCATGGAGCAGCTGCCACACGGAATTGTCGAAGTCCGGGAGACCCATGGCGGGGATCTGGAAATGCGGGTGAAGGCCGGTGCCCATACCCTGATTGCGGACGAGCCGCGAGAGGCTGGTGGCAATGATTTCGGGCCGGGTCCTTATGATCTGCTGCTTGCGGCCCTGGGCACCTGCACGGCCATGACGCTGCGCCTTTATGCCCGTCGCAAGAACCTCAAACTGAGCGATGTCAGGGTGCGTCTCAGTCATGAGCGGGTGCACGCCGAAGATGCCAATGGCGAGCCGATGGCCGCGCTTGAGCGCATTACCCGGCAGATCCATCTGGAGGGAGACCTTAGTGAGGCGGAACAGGCACGGCTGCTGGAGATTGCCGATCGCTGTCCCGTGCATCGCACGCTCTCGGGAACGATCAGGATCGAGACCACGCGGATGGGCGCATAAGAAAAGGAACCGCAGGCTGGGGGGCAGACTGCGGTTCCGGGGGAGCTGGGAGGGGTCCCAGGCACCGCAGGTGGACACCACGGTACGCGCCCACAATGGCACGGGCCGCGGGTTCACGGTGTGACAAGGTTGAGACTCAGGCCTTGAGTTTCAGACTGACAATGACTTCAAAACCGCCGCCCTCGCGGTTGTGCGCGGTGACCGTACCACCCAGGCCTTCGATGTTACGCTTGACAATCCAAAGGCCCAGGCCCTGATGGTGCATGGCAGCGTTGGCGGTTGTCCGAAAGCTCGCGCGGCGGTCGAAGAGATGGGGCAGGTGCTGGGGATCGGCGCCTGGACCGCGGTCGGCGACACTGAGTTTGGCAAGACCGTTCGCCCGGCTCAAGGACAGTTCGATCGCGCCGCCTTCACGCGTGTAGCTCGCGGCATTTTCGAGGAGGTTCTCGAGCACCGGCTCGAGGAGGTCTTCATTGCCATAGGCGATGATGCCGGGACTGATTGCAAGCGTGAGGCGCTTTTTCTGCAACGCCAAGGCTTCGGCGTAGGACTGGGCAAGGTTGGCGACAAACTCTGACAGATCAAGCGGCCGGGCTTCAGGATAGAGGACTTCGGCAACGGCCTCTTCAAGATCGCGTGCATCCGAGACAAGGGTATCAAGGCGCGCGACCGAGCGCTCGATGAGTTCGAGGCTGCGTTTGGCCGCAGCGTCGTCCGTGGCAATGGCCCGTCGCAACGGTTCGAGTGACTGGGCGATGGTGGCCAGGGGTGTTTTCAGCGCATGGGTATTTTCTTCTGCGGTCTGGCGGATGAAGGCCTGGCTCTGGGTGAGGGCACTGACGATGGCATCAAAATCCTCGGCAACACCGGCAAGTTCAGGAACCGTATTGACCTCGCGGAACGAGGCGGGGCCCGGGCCGCGCAGTCGGATGCGCCGGGCAGTCTGGCGAAAGCGGGTTACGTTCCGGCGCAGGTGAAACAGCAGCCAGAGGATGAGGACGGCCGACAGAACGTAGAGGATCGCGGCGATGCGCAGGGCGGGCGCACTCCAGACCAGACGACCGGGCGCTTCTGCCGCCAGGCTGGCGGCGTTTTCCGAGGTCAGAACGATCCAGCATTCAGCGCCGACATGAACCGGGGTCAGTGAGGTTAGGACTTCGGGTTGGCCGGCCGGATTGGTGAAGCGCACCTGCAGGTCTTCGGGCCGGTCGCAGGCCGGAGCAAAATGATTGAAAATCCCCGAGGCGATCAGTTCGCTCCGCTCGCGCTTGAGATAATCTGCGGAAACCTGCGGGGCTGCGGCGACGTAGAAGAAATCCTGGCTACCGCGGCCCTGCAGGCGCAGCAGCAGCTTGATGTTTGTGCCGTCGATCGCGGCCGCATCCAGTGCCTTGCGCAACTCGCCGCTGCTTTCCGAATCGAAATGTTCCAGATGCGGCTTCAGGACCGCGGCGACCATCTCACCCATATGGCTGACAGCATTATGCAGAACCTGCTGCTGGCGCTGTTCATAGCGGTCGAACTGCCAGTAAAGCACGGCCGGCACCGTCAGGAGTACGAGCGCCAGCACTACAAGCTGAAACGAGAAAGAGGGAACCAGTTGTCTGAGCCACGGTTTACGCGGCATCGTCATGCCACCTGTATCCAAAGCTGGGATAGTTGTGGATGGCCGAGAAACTGTCATCGGCATCACGGAATTTCTGACGGATACGCTTGATGAAGGCGCGGACATTGGTGCGGAAGCCGATGTCACCCTCACCCGCGAGGAAGCCTTCGCCATGCACGATATCGTAGATTTCCCGATAGCTGATGTCGCGGCCGGCATTGTCGGCGAGGAGCACAACAATACGGAATTCGGTCAGCGTCAGGCCAAGCTGAATGCCATTCCACGTCGCACGCTTGGAATCATGGTCGAAGGTGAGACGGCCGCGGGTGACCACACCCACTTTCTTGCTGTCACTGCCTTTGGCACCGCCCAAAATGAGCTCGATCCGCCGCAGCAGGATCGAAAAATTGCGGGATTTTTCGATAAAGTCGACCGCTCCGCCTAGAAGGCCGGCTTCTTCGTACACCTGATCGCTCAACACGGTGAGGAAGATCACCGGTATTTCGATACCGCGCTGGCGCAGATGCTGCAGCAGCTCGATGCCAGTCATGTTGGGCATCTTCCAGTCAAGCAGCACCATATCGACGTCGTGGTCGTGCTCCAACGCATTGAGGGCACTGGCGCCGTCGACGAAACTGACCGTGGCGTAGCCGGCATCGGTAAGGTTGCGCGTTACCGATTCGGCGAACAGTGCGTCGTCATCAACTATGGCAATGCGTGCACGTGGGCTTTCGGGCCTAGCCTGCATTCGGATCCTTCAGGGCGAGAAGTTGGCGCCGGCAGGGCGCATTGACATCGAGCGCCTTTCCGTCGGCTCCTTCCAGTGAGAATTTGAGGACATGGAACTGGTTGGTCTTCAGATCGGGGAAAAAATAGACATTGAGACCACATCCGGCCGCGACGTAGTGCCAGACAAGCCCCGGTCCGTCCTTGGCGATCTTCCGGGGCCGGCCCAGTTGCCCTGAAACCTGGTCAGGACGCAGGCCAATCAGGCTCTCGGGTGTGATCACAGTCTTGCGCGGCCGTGCGGCCCTTGCCTCTGGCGGTAACGGATGGCGGAGGGGAGGCTGCGGGGCAGGGTAAAAGGGCCGGGGCCTGGGCGCTGGGATCGCCGCTGCAGGCGGTTGCGGCAGGGACAAGACCTGGGGCGGCCTTGACGCGGTGACCGATGGCTGCTGCGGCGCAAAGGGATTGAGGCTGGCGCAGCTGGAAAGAACCAGCGCCCCGCCAATACTTAGGACAATGGGCGCATAACTGCGCAGCCGGATCATTGAGGCTCCTCCGCGACGCCCCAGACAGTGCGCGTCTGGTGCGACTTACCGATAGCTGAGGGCAGCGCGCAAGAAAAGCGCTTCGGACCAGATGGCGCGAGATAGGGCGTTTGCAGCCAAGTGCAAGAGGGCGGAGGCATGCACTCAGGGCATAGCCGTTCGCAATTGCAACCAGCGCGTCCACTCCCACCTCAAGGGCCATGGCGGCGGTCGCAGAGAGCACCGTAAGGGCAAAGCGGCCGGCTCAAGAAGGAGAGATCCATGCGCAACACCCTGGCCGGCGATGGCGAAGTCTTCGGCACCACGATCCTTTATGCGGTGATCATCGCGCTTCTGGCGGGGATGACCTCGGCAATGGTCGCCGCTCCCATGCCGACGCGCCCCGGGACGGTGCGGACAGCCAGCACGATCCGACCCGCGATGCCCCCCGCTGCACGGCCCATTGGTCTTGGCTAGAGGGCGCCGTGGCGGAAATCCTGGCCAGAACAGGCCACCAGGAACATTTACAGAAAGTGACGCGACCGTAAAAAAGACGCGCAACGATCCCTAAAACCGGGTATATTGATTCAGTCAAAGGGCAGGCCGGCAATGTCCGCTTAACAAAGAGCGGGCCGGAATCATGAGGGCTTAGCTATGGACGCTCCTATTCACGCAGCGAATCAAGTCGACAAGGGTGAGGCACTTCCTCGCCTTATTGCCATCGTGGCGGGTGTTCTTATTCTCGCCATTGTAGTGGGTGTTGTAGTTTTTTCAGGTATTTGGAATCCGCCAGCGACGACCATGAAAGCGGTTCACGCAGCACCGCAGACCCAGCAAAACGGGTAGCTCCTATGAGCGCGAAGGGCGGACTAGCCCTGGCCGCAACGCCAGGACTAATCCGCTCGTTCGTCTTCAAGTTCCACCTCATGGCCCCAGAGCCGCTGGATGTGGGCACGGACCTGCTCTTTGCTTGAATGATGCAATGGCACGCCGTGGTGGGGCCTAAAAGTCAAATGGAGCGTGCGCGAACTCTGCAGGTTGGCCCGCGCCACTTGGATGTTGGGATCCGCCAGCGCCACATCGTAGAGACGCGCAAGTGTGGCCCGGGTGTTGCGGTAGCCGCGCTCGTCGTGGATGTGGGTCACCTGGTAGGCCGGTGCGCCAGCTTTGTCATGGAGCGCGAACAAGCGGAGCTTGCGCATCAGGTGCGGGCTTAGAAACTGTTCAATGAAGCTTTCATCGCGGTAGTTCGCCCAGGCGTTACGCAGTACCGCCATATAGTCGCCAGTTCCAGCGAAGCCGGAAAACCACTCCCGATCCTCGGCGGTCGGATCCTCGGCGATGCGTTTGATGTCAGCCATCATGGCAAAGCCGAGGGCATAGGGATTGATGCCGGAGAAGCGCGGGTCGTCGAAGTCCGGCTGAAAGACGACGCTGGTATGGCTATGAAGAAATTCTAACAGTGCCCCGGCGCTGATCAGTCCCTTGTCATAAAGACGGTTCATGATGGTGTAGTGAATGAAGGTCGCGCAACCTTCGTTCATCACCTTGGTTTGGCGCTGGGGGTAGAAGTACTGCGCCAGGCTGCGTACGATGCGCAGAATTTCCCGCTGCCATGGACGCAAGCTCGGCGAGTTCTTCTCCAGGAAATAGAGGATGTTTTCCTCCGGGAGCTTGCTTTCGCCGGTCTCGATCTCATCGGCGTCGTCGACGGGAGGTGCTGCCGGAGCATCAACGCCGGCCGGCAGGGTACGCCACAGTTCGTTATGGGCCTGCTCCTCGTAGCGCAAGCGGGCGCGCACTTTCTCGCGCTGGCGTTCACGCGACGGACGTGGAGGGCGCCGGTAACGGAACACCCCTTGATTCATCAGGGCATGCGCTGAATCGAGAGTGAGCTCAACCTCCTCGCGCCCATAGCGCTCTTCACAGGCGCTGACATAGCGCTTGGCAAAGGATAGATAATCGAGGATGCCTTCGGCATCTGTCCATTGCTGGAACAGATAGTTGTTCTTGAAAAAGTGATTGTGGCCGAAGGCGGCATGGGCCATGACAAGTGCCTGCATCGGCATGGTGTTTTCTTCGAGCAGGTAGCAGATGCAGGGATTTGAGTTAATCACCACTTCATAGGCAAGAGCGGCATAGCCGGCGCGGTAGAGAGCTTCTTCACGGGCGAAGAGCTTGCCGAAGGACCAATGGCTGTACATCAGTGGCATTGCCATCGACGAATAGGCGTCCAGCATCTGCTCAGAGGAGATCACCTCGATTTGACTGGGGTAGACATCGAGTCCAAGTTCATTGATGGCGATGGCCTCGATGGCCCTGAAGGTGCGATCAAGGGTAGAAAAGTCCCATTCGGCATCGTTGAACAGGAGCTCTGTCATCCGCTCTCCTCCTTGCGGAACAGCTCGCGAAACACCGGAAAGATGTCGGAAGGCTTTGCAATACGCTTGGTGGCGAAGTTCGACCACCGTGAGGCAAGCGCGCGATAGGCCCGCCACAGTTCAGCCCCGGATTCCTCACTTGCGAACACTTCCATCTCACGTTCGTCGAGGATTTCGATGTAGGCGTAATACTGGCAAAGCGGCATGATCTGGGCATCGAGCATCTCGACACAGCGCCGTGCATCGCCAGATTGCGTGTAGCCGTCAGAGGCCTGTGCCGCATAGATGTTCCAGTCTGCAGTGGCATAGCGGGCCTTCTGTATCTCGAGCATCTTGTCGAGCGCTGTCGAGACAATGGTGCCACCAGACTGGCGCGAATAGAAGAATTCCTGCTCGTCGACCTCCTGGGCATCATGGGTGTGACGGATGAAGACGATCTCGACTCTCTCGTAGCGCCGCTTGAGAAAGAGGTGGAGCAGCATGTAGAAACGCTTAGCCAGATCTTTCTCGCGCTCGCCCATCGAGCCGGACACGTCCATCAGGCAGAACATGACGGCCTGGCTGGTCGGAACCGGCTGCTCCGTGAAAGCGTTGAATCGCACGTCGATGGGATCGATGAAGGCAACCCATTTACGTCGCGCATCGAGGCGTTCGATCTGCTGATGCAGGGCGGCGATCCGTTCTTCCTGTTCGGGGAGCCGCGGGGACGTGCTCAAGAGCGCTTCGAGTTCGTCTTCAAGGGCCTTGATTTCGGCCCGTGATGGGCGTCTCAGCGCAAGCCGCCGACTGAACGAATTGCGCATGGTGCGCACCAGATTGATCTGAGTGGGCGCCCCGGCGGTGGTGATGCCGGCCCGCCGCCAGCTGCGCTGGGACATCTCCTTGAGGGTGGTTCGTATCAGATTGGGGAGTTCGAGATCTTCGAAGAAAATGTCCAGGATCTCATCCTGGGTGATGGTGAATTCGAAATCGTCTTCGCCATCGCCGGAAAGGGCGGCATCCTTGCCGGCACCACCTGCTCCTGATGGCGGCTTCTTGATTTCATCGCCGGGGGTGAATTCCTTGTTGCCAGGCAGCGCGAAGTCGCGCTCGCCGCCTTCCGCCGGGTCCAGGCGAAAGCGTGGCTCAGCGGTTCCTCGGGTCGAGATCTTGATCTTGCGCGCCTTGTCGATATCGCCAACCGCTGCATCCTTGAGCGACTTCTGCACCGCATCGCGGATCTGGGCACGAGCCCGCCGCAAGAAGCGCTGGCGGTTCCCCAGGCTCTTGCCCTTCGGATTGAGCCTTCGGTCGATAAAGTGGGTCAAATCAGCCCGCCTTGTACACCCGCATGTACCATTCAACCAGGCGACGCACCTGGCGCGGAGTGTAACCGCGCGCCAGCATGCGCTTGACGAACTCATTGTGCTTGGTCTGGGTGTCGCTATCCTTCTTGGAGTCGAAGCTAATGACCGGCAGCAGATCCTCGAACTGGGTGAACATGCGCTTTTCGATGACCGTGCGAATCTTCTCATAGGCCGTCCAGGCGGGATTCTTGCCTTCGTTCTGGGCCCGATAGCGCAGTGCGAATTTCACCACTTCGTTGCGAAAATCTTTGGGATTGGCAATTCCCGCAGGTTTTTCGACCTTGCTGAGTTCGGTATCAAGCGCACCGCGGTCCAGCAGTTGACCGGTGTCGGCGTCCTTGTAGTCCTGATCCTCGATCCAGGCGTCGGCATAGGCGATATAGCGGTCGAATAGGTTCTGTCCATACTCGCCATAGGACTCTAGATATGCCTTCTGGATCTCCTTGCCGATGAATTCCGAATAGCGCTGGGAGATTTCTACCTTTATGAACTCGAGATATTTCTTCTCGATATCATCGGGATATTGCTCGCGCTTGATCGCCTGCTCGAGAATATACATGAGGTGAACCGGGTCAGCGCCAACTTCGGCAACATCGTAGTTGAAGGTTTCCGACAACGTCTTGTAGGCGAACCGGGTTGAAATTCCGGTCATGCCCTCATCGACGCCAGCTGCATCCTTGTATTCCTGCAGCGTGCGCGCCTTGGGATCGGTGTCCTTCAGCTTCTCGCCATCATAAACCCGCATCTTGGACGTCAGATTGGAGTTCTCGTGTTCCTTGAGCCGGGTCATGACACAGAATTTGGCGAGCATCTCTAGTGTTTCAGGCGCGCAAGAAGCCTGGCCAAGATCGCTGGCGGTCAGAAGCTTTTTGTAGATTGCCGCTTCTTCGGTGACTCTAAGGCAATAAGGTACGGTGACCACGCTGATACGGTCGAGGAATGCCTCATTGTTCTTGTTGCTCTTGAACACCTGCCATTCGGCTTCGTTGGAATGGGCAAGGATGACGCCGTTGAAGGGGATTGGGCCCAGAGTTTCGGTACCGATGTAATTGCCCTCCTGGGTGGCCGTCAAAAGCGGATGCAGCACCTTGATGGGTGCCTTGAACATTTCGACGAACTCCAGAAGTCCCTGATTGGCACGGCATAATCCGCCCGAAAACGCATAGGCATCCGGGTCGTTCTGGCTGAAATGTTCGAGCTGGCGGATATCCACCTTGCCGACCAGCGAGGAAATATCCTGGTTGTTCTCATCACCCGGCTCGGTCTTGGCGATGGCGATCTGGCGCAGCTTTGACGGGTAAAGGCGCGCGACCTCAAATTTGGAAATGTCACCGCCGAAGTCGTCGAGACGCTTGACGGCCCACGGGCTCATCACCCCTCCCAGGCGATGGCGCTCAATGCCATAGCGTTCGGTCAGCAGATTTGTGAGTTCGGTTGAGCGGAAAAGGCCGAGTGGGCTTTCGAATACCGGGCTGATCTGCTCGCCAGCCTTCAAGACGTAGATAGGATGGGTTTCCATCAGGTCCTTGAGGCGCTCGGCGAGCGAGGATTTGCCTCCGCCCACCGGTCCCAGCAGGTAGAGTATCTGCCGCTTTTCTTCGAGCCCCTGAGCGGCATGCTTGAAGTACCCCACGATGCGCTCAATGGTGTCTTCCATGCCGTAGAAGCCGGAAAACGCCTTGTAGGTCTTGATCGTACGATTGAAGAAAATTCGTCCGAGGCGTGGATCCTGCGCCGTGTCGATCAGCTCAGGCTCTCCGATGGCCGCAACCATTCGTTCGGCCGGAGTCGCGTAGAGCATCTTGTCGTCGCGGGCCGCTAGCAACCAGTCCCGTAAGGACATGCTCTCAAAACGCTCTCGGGCATAATCGCGGAAGAAGATGTCAAAAACATCAAGCGTGCTCATTCACCAGCCTCCTGTTACGTCTCGCACGCCCACCACACCTTCACTGTGTGGCCCTTCGCAGACATGACAAGACGAGTGCTGCTCCGCCGTCCTAGCTTTTCTCACCCCCCATGTAACAATTCATTGTCCTGCATCATGTTCCCGCGTTTATCACCGGGATTCATTTTTATCGTGCGCCGGACAGGCCGCGCGTTCCGCTGTGCAATGCGGTATGGGACTTTCAGTCTCATAAAGTGGTCCGCATCGTGGGCACATCGATTGACTGCTGTGCGCCCGCGACAAAAAGTGTAATGCGCTTTGAGGAAAAAGAAAGGCCGCTTAGGGGCGTTTCTGCGTTACTCTACAATGGCGCACAGTATTTAACGGTGCAGCCAGCGATTTTGTGTGTGCATCTTGGGCAGAGTGCCCGTGCAGCGAGCGGTGGTGTGCAAGCAACCCACCGCCGGTAGCGGCTGCAAGGCCGGCTGATTCGTCTCGGGGCGTCTGCCGCTGCGAAAAGCCCCTTGCCCAGAGGCAGGAAGTTGGGGAAGCTTGGCGGATGGATGATGTGACTATTGCAATCCGCAGGGCACGACCCCAGGACGCAGCAGGCGTCGCTGCGGTGTACATAAGTTCTTGGCATGACACCTATGCCGGGATCCTGCCAGCGCAACTTCTGTGCGCAATGACGCCGGAGGGGCAGGCCGCGCGTTGGCGCGCGACGATTGGCGCGGGGGGCCGGGAACGCGTGCTGGTGGCCGAGCAGGGTGCAGCCGGAATCGTGGGAATGACAAGTTATGGCCCGGCCCGCGATGACGTCGGTGGACATGATGGCGAAATCTATACGCTCTATGTCGACCCCAACTATTTCGGGTGCGGTATCGGGCGCGCGCTGCTCAGCTCTGCCTTTGTCGAACTGGAACGCCGCGGCTACGCGTCCTGCGTCATCTGGGCTCACGCCAAAAATCCGGTGCGCTACTTCTATGAAGCCATGGGGGGGCGGTTGGTTGCCCAGAGGCGCATCCGACTGATGGGCGATGTCGTTCCGGAGGCGGCGTTCGGCTGGTCGCGCCTTGCGCTCGCGCAGCGCGCCACGCACTAGCGCAGGCCCGGCAGATCCTTCGGCCGCAGGAACGCGCTCAATGTGCCGCTCTTCGGAGCAAGCTCGGCCCAGGCCGAAAATGGTAGCTCAATAACAGCAAGCGCACAGGTCGGGAACTTGGCCGCCATAAGGGCCCGTCGGGCCCGTTCTTTGCGATCGGCTTCGCCATTGAGCATCATTGCTGCGCAGTCCCCAAGCCCGGGGTTGTGGCCGATGACGAGCACGCGGTCTGGATTCGCCTCGAGTGATGCAAGGCGGGCGAATATCTCCTTCCAGCTGGCGAGATAGAGGCTGTCCTCGATGCGAATGGCAGGCTCGCCCAGGGTCGGTGCTAGAAGCGCGAGAGTGCCGCGCGTGCGCACGGAGGGTGAGCAAAGAACGAGCTGCGGGATCAGCGCCCGCCGGCGCAGAATCGCCCCCATGGCGGTGGCATCGCGTTTGCCGCGCAGGCTGAGCGGGCGGTCGAGATCGTCGAGCGACGGCTCGCTTTCAGCCTTGGCATGGCGCAGCAGCAGCAACTGCTTCATGGCCGTGTCCCCCTGTTGCCGATGGAGTGCCTGATTCAGGCCGTCTGCAGGCGAGCGCGGGCTGCCCGCTCCAGCGCCACCGTGATCAGGCGGTCTAAGCCTAGTGCCTGGCGCAGCCGGTCCAAGATCCGGACCTCCTCGAGCCGCACCCGGTGATCGCTGAGCGCAACATCGAGGGCAAGCAGATAGGCGGTTTCCTTGAGCGGGTCAGACAGGGCGTCGGCCACAAGTCCGAGTACGGCCTCGAGCCCGTCAGTTTCAGCAAGAATTGCTCCACATTCCTGGGCGGTGCGCAGCAGATGAGCCCGCTCGAAGTTGGCAAAGGCCGGAAGGTCCCTCACCCGGGCGGCGATGGCATCGATTTCTGTATCGTCCATGTTGCCGTCGGCGGCCGAGACGGTAACCATGACATAGATGAGGGCGGCCTGCGGGCTGATGGCGGTCATGCGCAAAAGGTTCCATGTACTGAGTTCCGGGCGACGTTATGCGGCTTGACCCGGTACAGCAAGGCGGGCGAATTCTCGGGCTGCAAACGAGAGGCAGGTTCTGATGGCAACTCACAAGGACGAGGGCGCCTGGCGTCCGCGCACCCGCGCGGTGCGCGGCGGACAGCTGCGGTCCGCCTTCCAGGAAACCGCCGAGGGTCTGTTCCTGACCTCCGGCTATGCCTATGAGGGGCCAGAGGAAGCGGAAGCCCGCTTCCAAGGCGCTGAGGGTTTTACCTACACGCGCTATGGCAATCCCACGATCCAGATGTTCGAGCAACGCCTTGCCGCTCTGGAGGGAGCGCCCTGCGCGCGGGCGACGGCCTCGGGTATGGCTGCGGTCACCGCGGCGCTGATGTGCTCGGTCAGGAGTGGAGACCACATCGTTGCGGCGAGGGCAATGTTTGGTGCCTGCCGCTACGTGATCGAACAGGTTCTGGGGCGCTTTGGCGTGACTTCAACCCTGGTTGACGGCGGTGACGTGGCAGCCTGGGGCGCAGCGATCCGGTCCAACACCAAGCTCCTCTTCTGCGAAACACCCGCCAATCCCACGCTCGACATCGTAGATCTGCGTGCGGTCAGCAGCCTCGCGCATGCTGCTGGTGCACACCTGATCGTCGACAACGCGTTCGCGTCCCCGGCGCTGCAACGCCCCCTCGCCTTTGGCGCCGATATTGTTGTGCATTCCACCACCAAATATGTCGATGGTCAGGGGCGTTGCCTGGGCGGGATGGTCCTCTGCCAGGAGGATTTTCTTGTCGATCACCTGCAGACCTTTTTGCGCAATACTGGTCCTGCAATGAGCCCTTTCAATGCCTGGGTTCATCTAAAGAGCCTGGAAACCCTGGACCTCAGGATGCGGGCGCATTGCCAAAATGCCGAGCATGTCGCGGAGTTTCTCAGCCGTCAGCCGCGGATCCGAAGCGTGCGATATCCCTTCCGCCCCGATCATCCCCAGGCGGCACTCGCCCGGGCGCAGATGAGCGGTGGTGGTGGTGTCGTCACTTTCGAGATCGAGGGTGGCAAAGAGGCTGCCTTTGTACTGGCTCGTGGGCTCAAGCTGATCGATATTTCCAATAATTTGGGCGATGCCAAGAGCCTTATCACCCATCCCGCGACGACCACCCATCAGCGCCTGTCTCCGGAAGCGCGCGCGGAATTGGGCATCAGCGATGGCATGTTACGCCTCAGTGTTGGGCTGGAGGATCCAGAGGATGTGTGTGCTGACCTCGCGCAGGCGCTCGCCGCGTCCTAAGCGGCCACAACGAGCCAGGGCAGGGGCTGTTGGCGTTCGCCACTCGCTACGTTTCAACATGGGTGGGCGGCCGTCTCCTGGCTTGTCGGCAGAGGCGGCTTGGCTGGCGGGTTCTGTCATTCTGGTAAACGCCAAACGCGGGGGAGAGTGATGAGCATTCATCAGGTTGCGGTGCGCTGGCAGCATCAGGGCGGAGCCTTTACGTATGACAGCTATAGCCGTGACCACGACATGGTATTTAAGCAGGGCCAGATCGTGGTTGCCGGCTCGGCAGCGCCGCAATTCAGGGGGCATGCGCACCGCATTGATCCTGAGGAAGCCTTTGTTGCAGCTCTGGCCTCCTGTCATATGCTGAGCTTTCTGGCGATCTGCGCCCGCAAGCGCATCGGGGTTGAAAGCTATGAGGATGACGCCGAGGGCGTGCTCGATACCGGCGAAGAGGGTAGGCTGTGCATCACAGAGGTACGCCTGCAGCCAAGAATTCGCTTTGCTCCCGGCCAGGAACCGGCTCCGGATAAAGTCTCCGAGCTGCACCATCAGGCCCATAGGGAGTGCTTCATCGCCAATTCGGTGCGGACGCAGGTACGGGTCGCCCGTGCGGGTGCGCAGGGGTAGAAGGAACTGTCATGTGCAACTTTGGGACCCTTGCGCCTTCCTCACCTCCGGGACGATACTATGATCATGCGTGATCGAACCTCTTCCGCCGCCAGGGCCCGCCGCCGTTTCGCCTATGAACAGATTACCAGGGGTATTCGGGTCAGTGTGACCCCCGCCTTCATCGAGGAGCAATCTGACCCCGATGAAGGGGATTTCCTCTGGTCCTATGCGATCACCATCGAGAACACCGGCGCGGAAACCGTGCAATTGCTGTCACGCTACTGGCACATTACCGATGCTCATGGCCGCATTCAGGAAGTCCGTGGTCCCGGCGTGGTTGGCGCCCAACCTGTCCTGGAGCCGGGTCAAGTCTTTGAATATGAGAGTGGCTGCCCCCTGCCGACGCCATCGGGGGCGATGAGCGGGCGTTATCATATGCGTACTGCCAGCGGCGAGAATTTTGAGGTCGAGATTCCGATCTTTCTGCTGGAAAGCCCTTACGAAAGGCGGCAGATCCATTAGCCCGGCTGGCCTGCAGAGGCCTTGATCGAGGCACTGGTTGATCCGCCCCCCGCCTGCGGGCGTACACTGCCGTGACCGCAACGACCCAGGATGGAAGATCGCCATGCCGCAAGCCCGTCAAACCCCCCGCATTCCAAATGCGTCCGTGCCGGCATCTCTTCCCCGCCCCAGTCGGCAGGAAGCCGAGGAGGCCATAAGGACCCTCCTGCTCTGGGCCGGTGATGACCCTACTCGGGAGGGTTTGGTCGATACCCCGCAACGGGTGGCCCGTGCCTTCGAGGAGTGGTTCGCCGGCTATCAGGATGATCCGCAGGAATTCCTGACGCGCACCTTCGAGGAAGTCGAAGGTTACGACGAGATGATCGTCCTCAAGGACATCCGCTTTGAATCGCATTGCGAGCATCACCTGGCGCCGATTATTGGTCGGGCCCATATCGGCTATCTGCCGCATAACAAGGTCGTGGGGATTTCCAAACTCGCCCGCGTGGTTGAGGCTTTTGCCCGCCGTCTACAGGTCCAGGAAAAGATGAATGCTCAGATCGCCAACTGCATTCAGTCGGCGCTCGAACCAAAAGGCGTGGCTGTCGTCATCGAGGCGACACATCAGTGCATGACGACGCGCGGCGTCCATAAGCCTGGCGTCACGATGGTGACATCGACCATGCTCGGCGACTTCAGGATCAATCCGTTGACGCGGCGCGAATTCCTCTCTGTTATTGGCAATCCACAGTCGAGCTTGGAAGGCTAATCATGGCGTCTGCTCTCGAGATGACGAAGCAGCTCATCGCGTTTGACACGACGAGCCGCAACTCCAATCTCGAATTAATCAGCTTTGCTCAAGAGCTGCTGGAAGCCTTGGGCGCCCGGGTGCGTCTGTCCTATGATGGCGGGCAAACCAAGGCCAATCTCTTCGCTAGTTTCGGCCCGAATGAGGATGGCGGGATCGTGCTATCCGGACACACCGACGTCGTACCGGTTGATGGCCAGGATTGGAGCAGCGACCCCTTTGCTCCTGAGGTGCGCGACGGGTGCCTTTACGGTCGTGGCAGTGCCGATATGAAGGGCTTTATCGGTTGCGTGCTTGCTCTTGCCGGCGAGTTGGCAGAGGCGCGCCTGCGTGAGCCTGTTCATGTCGCGCTTTCCTATGATGAGGAAGTGGGTTGTGCCGGCGTGACGACCCTGCTGGCCGATCTCAAGGAGGCAGCAATCCGGCCCAGACTCGCCATCATTGGTGAGCCGACGCTGATGCACCCGGTCGGTGCCCATAAAGCGGGCGCGGTATTGCTGACACGATGTCATGGCAAGGAAGGACATTCCTCCAAGCCCCATCTTGGTGCCAATGCGGTGATGATGGCTGGGGAGTTCATCGCCTTTCTGGCCGAGTTCGGCGAGGAGCTCAAGGCCGATCGAGACGTGCGCTTTGATCCCCCTTACACGACGCTCCAGGCCAATCGCATCATGGGCGGAACTGCCGTCAATGTGCTGGCGCGTGACTGTGAAATCAGCTGGGAATATCGCGCACTGCCCGATCGCGACCATGAAAGCCTGGTACCCCGCATCGAACAGCACCTCAATGACGTCATTCTGCCCAAATATCGCCGGCAGGGCGTGGAAGCACATTTTGAGACACAGCTGATCGCGCGCTATCCGGGGCTATGCTTTGACGAACAGTCTCCGGCCGCCGCTCTGGCCTGCGAGCTGACCGGCATCAATGGCCTGGAGGCTGTCGCCTACGGCACCGAAGCCGGGCATTTTCAGCAAGCTGGGGTCCATGCCGTCATCTGCGGCCCCGGTTCGATCGATCAGGCGCACAAGGCCGATGAGTTTGTGGCCCTCAGCGAACTCGAGAGCTGCAGCCAATTCCTGCGCAAACTGATCACCAAACTGGCAGCCTGATCTGACGGACCCATGATGGGCACTCTGGAGTGTAGCTTGGCTGTCATCCGAAACTTTGATGTTGTTCGTGCCAACCTTCTGCCGTTCTGCGAGGCGCATGCGCGAGTCCCATCAAGGCGCAGGGATCCTGTGGCGCAAGACGGCTATCGCCATTGCCAAAGCCTGTTCCCCATCTTAAGATAGTTTACAGCATCGCGAGTTGGGTCGACGCCCAACGCCAACCTGCCGCTCCGGGCAAGGTGGTACCCTGTATGGGGGATGTGGCCGAGGCGGCAACGAAACGGACCCAGCCACGTCGCGTCGATCTTTAAAGAAAGGATGACGCTACGTGCCTATCACAATTCCGGATGATCTTCCCGCCCGTCGTACATTGGAGGCCGAAGGCGTTGCGGTAATGCGCAAGGTTGATGCCGTGCGTCAGGACATCAGACCCCTGCGCATCGGGTTGCTCAACCTCATGCCCGACAAGGTACGGACGGAAACCCAGCTGGGGCGGCTTCTGGGTGCGACCCCGCTTCAGATCGAACTGACCCTGGTGCGGATGTCCGATCACGTCGCCCGTAACACATCAGCGAGCCATATTGCTGCCTTCTATCGGCCATGGAGCGAGGTCACGTCCCAACGCTTCGACGGTTTCATCATCACCGGAGCACCCGTGGAGCGTCTGCCCTTTGACGAGGTGCGCTACTGGCCGGAGCTGCGCCGCATCTTCGACTGGACCCAAACCCATGCACACCGCAGTCTGACGATCTGCTGGGGGGCGCAGGCAGCCCTCTTTCACTTTTACGGCATACCCAAGTACGAACTTCCGCACAAAGCCTTTGGCGTCTTTGCACACCGCAATCTCGTTCCCACCTCACCCTTTATGCGGGGCTTCTCGGATGTGTTCGATGTTCCCGTTTCACGCTGGACCGAAGTGCGGGCGTCGGATCTGGCAGCTGTGCGTGATTTGCGCATTCTGGCGAGCAGTGAAGAGACCGGGGTGTGCCTGGTCAGTGATAGGAAGCATCGCGCGCTCCATATGTTCAATCATCTTGAATATGATTCTGACACTCTTGCCGAAGAGTATCGTCGTGATGGCGCCAAAACGTTGCCCGCGCGTTACTTCCCCGATGATGATCCGCTGAAGTCTCCGTTGAACCGGTGGCGCAGCCATGCACACCTTCTGTTCGGAAACTGGATTGACGAAATCTACCAGACGACGCCATTCGATCCGGAGTTGATTGGCGGCGCAGCGTCAAGCAAGTCCCTGCTGGCTGTCACGTCCTAGACTCCAGTCCCCTTTACCGTTTTGACATCCTGAGGCATATCCGCTGCGCCAAGTGCGGTGTCTGCTAAGGCTATTCTGATGGTTTGCCATGCTTTCAGGATGATCTGCTGTGCCATCACGCAGATGGTCTTCGTCTGTAACAATGTCACAAACTATCGTGGCTTTGCGCTGACAAGGGCGTGAATGCCCGCGATCTTCCATGCGAAGTTGTGTTCTTCGCTCAGGGCCTGTCAGCAACGCGTTGCTGATCTTCGTCAATGTGCCAGTCTTCTTCGCCGATAGGCTTCTACGGCTCTATTAGCGCTGAGCACACGACCATGTGTTTTGTCATGGCGGTTCGCTGCGCTTGGGCAAGGGCTTGCAATGACGGCTTCCATGAATGCACATGGCGTCCCGGATCCCAAGGCTGGATCTGGTCTACTGCGCCGTACCGGCTCTGCGCTGAGGGGTCTATGGCGGAAGCAGACTGTTCGTGTCAGGCTTACTGCCATCACTGGTCTGTTGCTGGTTGGTGCCATCATCGTTCTGGTCACATTGCGGACCAAGACGTCAGTCGTCTATCAGACAACCACGGTGTCCAGAGGGATCATCGCCCGGGCGGTGACCGCTACCGGCTCCGTAAACCCGGTCCTGACGATCATCGTTGGCTCCTACGTGTCGGGCGTCATCCAGGACATCCATTGTGACTTCAACACCCAGGTAAAAAAGGGACAGGTTTGCGCCAAGATCGATCCTCGGCCCTATCAGTCGGTCGTCGATCAGGATGAGGCCAGTCTCAATGCTGCCCGAGCCCAGCTCCTGAAAGACATGGCGAACCTTGCCTATGCGGACATCAGCGCGCGACGTCAGGCGAAACTATGGGCCCAGCAGGCAACGTCGCAGGACAGCTATGACGTTGCGCTGAATGCACGCAATCAGGCTCGGGCGCAAGTTGCCCTCGACAGGGCGACGATAGAACAGCGTACAGCCGAGTTGCACGCGGCCCAGGTCAATCTTGGATATACCGATATCGTCTCACCGGTAGACGGAATCGTGGTATCGCGAAATGTCACGATCGGGCAGACCGTTGCGGCGAGCTTTCAGACCCCAACTCTCTTTCTCATCGCCACGGACCTCAATCATATGGAGGTGGATACCAATGTGAGTGAAGGTGATATCGGGGACGTTCGCGTTGGTGACCGGGCGGACTTCACGGTGGAGGCGTTCCCCGCACATATCTTCCACGGTATCGTCGCCCAGGTTCGCCAAGCCCCCCAGACGGTACAAAATGTGGTGACTTACGATGTGGTCGTCACCGTCAATAACCAAATGATGCTGCTGAAGCCTGGGATGACGGCGACGGTGCGCATTATCACCGCCGAGCGTGACAACGTCCTTCGTGTCCCCAATCAGGCGCTGCGCTACACACCGGCGGGCATTGACACAGAGCGCGCGGCATCGGGTGCCTCGTCAACGGTCTGGCTCCTGAAGGAGGGGCGTCCCCGGCCGGTCGCCGTAAAGACCGGCCTTGCCAATGATACCTATACCGAGGTGGCGTCCGGGTCGATTGCGGTGGGAGATCGGGTCATCACCTTCGAGCAGGAAAGCGGCGATCAGGCCACGAGCCCGGCGCACGCGGCGCTACGGTTTGGACGATGAGCGACACATCCGATCCGGTCATTCTCACCCGCGCCTTGAGCCGGACCTATCGCAGCGGGGATATCGAAGTGAACGCGCTGCGTGGCGTTGATCTGAGCATATCGCGCGGCGAGTTTCTCGCGATTATGGGCGCATCTGGTTCCGGCAAGTCGACGTTGATGGCGATTTTGGGCTGCCTCGACCGGCCCACCAGCGGCCAATACTTTTTCGAAGGGGTCGATGTCTCCCAACTCACCGAGCCAGCGCTTGCCGTGCTGCGCAGCGCTCGACTGGGTTTCGTGTTCCAGAGTTTCAACCTCCTTCCCCGGACATCTGCGATCGAGAATGTTGAGCTGCCACTGATCTATGCCGCGAACCAGACCTCTAGTGCAGAACGTGGGGCACGGGCGCGGGCCGCACTGAAGCTCCTCGGCCTTGAGGAACGACAGAACAATACACCTGGCCAACTATCCGGCGGTCAGCAACAGCGCGTGGCGATCGCCCGCGCCCTGATCAATATCCCCGCGGTTCTGCTCGCCGATGAGCCGACGGGCAATCTCGATACCCGAACCGCTCATGAAATCATGGATGTACTCGTCAAGCTCAATCAGGAGCGAAACCTGACCATCATTCTTGTAACCCATGAACTCGACATTGCCTCCTATGCCCATCGTATCGTTACAATGCGTGACGGGTTGATCGTTTCGGAGCAGCGCAACAGCACCCGAGGCTTGCCATCTCCAATCGCCGCCGCTCCGGGCAGGAACAGAGTGGATGAGCCCTCTCCCACAGTTGCGCCTGAAACGCGGCCAGCGGGCAGTTCGTTCGCCTTCGGCACCATGATAATTACAGCGGCAATACAAGCCATCATTCGCAATAAGATGCGGTCTGCGCTCACGACTTTGGGAGTTTTCATCGGTGTTGCGGCCCTGATTGCCATGGTGGCAGTTGGTCAGGGCGCGAATGAAGCGGTGCGCAAGCAGATCGAAAGTCTGGGAACCAATCTGCTCGTGGTATTGCCAGGAGCCACCACAACCTCGGGTGTTCGTGGTGGCTTTGGCAGCGCCTCCTCTTTGACTGTTGATGATGCTCGTGCCATCGCCCGCGAGGACCCGGCCGTGGGTCAGGTAGGATACACCATCCGCCAGTTGGGGCAGGTCCAGTATGGCAACCAGAACTGGATGACGAGCGTTCAAGGCGTAACACCGAGCTATCCGTCGATCACCAATTGGCGCATCGCGTTGGGGCGGGGAATCTCCCCCGCAGACGAGCGCAGCGGTGCACTTGTCGTGGTCATTGGTCAAACCGTGTGGCGCCAGCTCTTAGGCCAGAACGTCAACCCTCTGGGGGCTACGATCATCGTCAAGAACACGCCCCTGCAGGTCATCGGAGTTCTGGGCTCAAAGGGGCAGTCTGCATTCGGAACGGACCAGGACGACCTCGTTATGCTCCCATTCACCACCGCAGAGCGCAGGGTGCTGGGGGCTGCGGTACCAAGCCAGCAGGCACAATCCAATACGCAATACGTAACCCTCACTAACCCGTATGGCATCCAGCCAAGGATAACCGGTCTGGTAAATCAGATCTATGTTCAGGCTCTGCGTCCGGACCTTGTTGCCAGGGCGCTCACGCAGGTAACAAAAACGCTCGCTACGCGCCATCGTATCCCGCCAGGTGAGGTCAATGATTTTTCGGTTCGCAATCTCAGTCAGATTGCAACGGCGGCGGAGGGAAGCAGCCGGACAATGTCATATTTGCTCGCGGCGGTGGCATCCATCTCATTGCTCGTGGGAGGTATCGGGATCATGAACATATTGCTGGTGTCAGTTACCGAGCGAACCCGCGAAATCGGATTGCGTATGGCCATTGGCGCCCGTCGTATCCAGGTCTTGCTGCAATTCCTGGCCGAAGCGGTGCTGCTGAGTTCTGTTGGAGGAATTGCTGGAATTATCGGCGGAGTTGCGGCATCGCTCACAATCTCGGCGATTGCCGGCTGGGCTACGCCACTTGCCTGGTCTGCTGCACTCGGCGGCTTTCTGTTCTCGGCCGTCGTCGGCATGTTCTTTGGGTACTACCCGGCGCGGAAAGCTGCGGCTCTCGATCCCATTGAAGCGCTGCGCTACGAGTAGCAGGCCGCCGACGGTGGCTTTTGAACCGAAGTGCCTGATTATCCCTACAGGAAAGCAGGAATGGACAGGCCGGCGCATTGAAAAATTGCGGACGATGGGCAAGGCTAAGTGTAGAAGCGAATGCCGTGCTGTCTGCATGACGCAGCGACACTCAACGGGCAGACAGAAACATCGTGTCGTCAGCGCCCCTTGAATTGCGGAGTACGCTTCTCACGAAAGGCCTGCAGCGCCTCAGCGTGATCCTCGCTTGCGAGTAGTCGGCTGAGAACATCGCGACTGCGAGCTGTCGCTTCTTCTGGGGTAAGATCTGCTGCGCGGTCAGCCAACTCACGGGTGGCGGCAACAGAGAGGGGAGCACGAGTTGCTATGCGTTCAGCAAGGGCAAGGGCCTCTTCCTGCAACCGATCATCTGAAACTCTCAAGGTGATGAGACCATAGGCTTCGGCAGTCATCGCATCGACCGGAAGTCCTGTCAGAAGCATGTGTTTAGCTCTGGCCAGGCCAATCAGGCGCGGCAACCGATAGGCGCTCGCCATCAGCCCGACATTTACACCTGCGCAGACAAAGCGGGCGCTGTCGCTGCCAATGCGCACGTCACAGGCAAGAGCCAGCTCAAGCCCACCGCCCAGGCAATGACCGTTGACGGCGGCGATCGCAGGAATGGGCAGGTTTGCAATGCGTTCGATCAAGCCTGCGAAATCACCGAGCTGGGCCTGACGTGCCGCGAGTCCGGCCGCCTGCACGAGCTTCTGCTCCTTAAGATCATCACCGCTGCAAAAGGTTCCAGCTGACCCGGTGATGATCAAGGCGCGGATGTCATTGCGGTCTGAAAGATGGTCCAGAGCCCTGTGAAAGGCCTCGCGCACAGCCCGACCCAGGGCATTTGCCGGGGGGTTTGCGATCTCAATGCGAGCAACTCCACCGCCTGCTTCTTCAAAATGGATCATGCCCCAAAGCTCCTGGCACCGGCATAAAGGCGCGCTTCTCTTACGGTCCTATCTGATCTGGCGAATATCACATAAGGGCGCTGTCCTTGGCTTCTTCTGTGGTAGAGGCTAGACGAGCCCACGCCCGGCGAGGAGGGCATCGATCCGGGGGTCACGCCCACGGAAGTGTCGGTAGGTCGCCTCATAGTCGCGGGTTCCACCAACCGAATAGACATCTTCATAAAGTCTCCTGGCGGTATCCGGGTCAAAGGGATTCCCCGCCTCAGTGAAGGCGGCAAAGCCGTCGGCGTCCAGAACCTCAGCCCACATGTAGGCGTAGTATCCGGCCGCGTAGCCGTCGCCGCCGAATATATGAAGGAAATGGGCAGGCGCATGGCGGAGGGGAATCTCGGGAGGGATTCCGAGCCTCGCGGCGCTTTGGTGGGCGATGCGTTGGGGATCGATGTCCTTTACGTCCGTTACCGTGTGAAAATCCATGTCGACAAAAGCGCTGCCGAGAAATTCGACCGTTGAAAAGCCCTGATTGAAATGGCGTGCGGCTATTAGCTTGTCACGCAATGTCTTCGGCATTGGTTCCCCGGTTATCACATGACGGGCGAAGTTTTCGAGTTGAACCTCGAACCAGTGTTCGAAGATTTGGGAAGGGAGCTCAACAAAATCCTGGGCGACATTGGTTCCGGAGAGACGGGGAAAGCGAACATTTGACAGCAGGCCGTGCAGGGCATGACCAAATTCATGAAAGAGTGTGCGGGCCTCGTCCAGATTGAGAAGGGCAGGTGATCCTTCCGCGGGTTTAGAAAAATTGCAGTTGTTGATGATCAGAGGCAGAACCTTGCCATCCAGGTTTTGCTGATCGCGAAAACTCGACATCCAGGCGCCACCACGCTTGGAGCTGCGCGCAAAATAATCACCGTAGAAGAGCCCGATGGGCTCATTGTGGCGACGAACTTCGAACACCCGAACATCAGGGTGATAGACCGGAACATCGTGGCGTTCGTGAAAGGAGAGGTCGAATAGTCGTGATGCTGCATCGAAGGCCGCAGCGATCATGGCCTCGAGAGGTAGGTACGGCATGATCTCGTTGTCATCAATATCATAGCGTACCTTACGCAGCCGCTCTGCATAATAGCGCCAGTCAGACGCAGTGAGCGCAAAATTGCCGCCTTCCTCGGTGATCAATGCCTGGAGTTCGTCCCTCTCCTTCTTTGCCCGCTGCAATGCTGGTGTCCAGACCTTGTCGAGCAGGGCACGCGCGGCGACCGGAGTTTTGGCCATGGTGTCCGCCAGTCGGAAATCAGCGAAGCTCGTATAGCCAAGCAGTCTCGCAAGTTCGAGGCGAAGCTTGAGGATTTCACCCATGCGTGCACGATTGTCGTGGGCATTGCCGCGCTGGCCACGGCTGGCCCAGGCGTCCAGCACTTTTTCCCGCACCGGACGGCTGTGCGCAAATGTGAGCACTGCTTCCACTGACGAGCGGGATGCATTGACGGCGTAGGGGCTATCCAAACCATGCTCACGGGCCAGTTCCGCAGCGGCGATACGGGCAAATTCCGGTAAGCCCTCGGCGTCCTCCGCCGAGAGGGGCATGATGCTTTGTTGCTCGTCGGCCAGCACAGCCTGGGCAAACTCAGTACCAAGCACCGCGAGCCGTTCGCTGATCTGAGCGAAGCGTTCTTTTTGTTCCTTGTCGAGTTGGGCGCCGGCGCGGATAAAGTCCAAACGGTAGCGGTCGAGTACCCGGCGATGTTCGTCGTCGCGCAGGTGGTTACGTGCTTCACGCCAGATCTGGTCGATGCGAGCGAAGAGCGCGCTATTCAGATAGATGGCAGTGGAATGGCGGGAAAGCACAGGTGCCATTTCAAGTTCGATGGCCTGCAGTTCGGAATTGGTGTGTGAACTTGCCAGATTGTAGAAGACATGTTCGATCCGCCGCAAAGAGTGGCCACTACGCTCAAGCGCCTCAATCGTGTTGGAAAAATCCGGTGGACTTGGATTACTGGCGATGGCGTCGATTTCCGCGTTGTGCTCGCGCAATGCAGTTTCGAATGCCGGACGGAAATGCTCTGGACGGATCTGATCGAAGGGTGGGGCTTCGAACGGGGTTTGCCAAATTTCGGAAAAGGGGTTGTCGGGCATTGCGGAAACCTTGGTGTTCAGCTGTGGGCTTAGCGCGAAGAAGGGTTTGTCGTCCAGAACTAGCGGGTGTCCTAAGCACGGCTGCAGGCAGCCTCGGGTGGACCGCCCGGACGCTCTAGCGTGAAAAAGTGCTGTCTTCCTTCTGGAGACGGCCTCTTAGGGTTGGCGCCTTGGCAGGACAGGACCTTTGCCGGATTGGTGCTGTGATCTTTGAGGGTGGCAGGCTGCAGGACGGGCCGCCGGGGGGCGTCGCTACGGTTTCAAACCCCGGGCCGGACGGAGAGGTTGTGGCGTTGGTTGTCATCTCCGGCTGGAACGGCGCTAATCGACGAGAAATCGCCACGATGAGGGGGATGAGATCTGGTTGCGCGGTGGGGCAGGGGGAGAAATCCAACCCCTGGAAGTTAAGTTTTGTCCGCTGAGCCATATCTAATCTGCTTGCTGCAGGGACCAGGAGATGGTCACTGACGCCTCAATAGTTTGCGTACCTGACGAAATCGGTGTTTGCGCCAAAGCCATGGATCGTAGGATCAAAGGCTGGGGCTGTTGCTCACTGCCGGCGGAGATCGATTGGATGGCGCCCAGGCGCACACCGGCAGCCCGGGCGTATGTCTTTGCCGTGCGTATGGCCGTCCGCACGGCCTTGTTCTGAGCTTTGGCAAGGAGGGGGGCAGGATTTGAAACCCAAAACCGCACGCCGTCGATACGATTTGCGCCGGCTTTTACGAGTGCGTCGACGACTGTGCCCACATTCCGAAGCTCCGGCAGTGTCACGGTGACGGTGTTGCTGGCTCTATAAGTGAGGGTCTGCTCCTGTCTGCCTGTTGCCGGGCTGTAGTCCGGAAATAGCGCGATTTGGCTGGTACGTATGTCGGCCTTTGGGATGCCGGCCTTTGCCAGTGTGACAAATATGGCCGCCATCTTGGCGTTATCCTTTGCGAGGGCTTCTGTGGCGCTGGGGGCTTGCGTTATGACCCCGGCACTTACCGCGGCGGTGTCTGGTTGAGCCCGCACCGTCGCATAGCCCGTAACGGTCATCTTGCGTATGGCCGCGGTCTTGGCGAGCGCGGCTGTCACCGGCAGGGTGCTGAAAAGCAGTCCCACGAGCACTGGCTTGACGGCGGCCATCCTCTACCCCTTCGAAATTTTGCCGGGGATAATTACCGTCTCCTAGGGCAAGACTGAGGCAGGGGGTTGGGTCTTCCCGGATTTCTGCTAGAAACGTGGCCCTCTGGGGCCTGTAGCTCAGGTGGTTAGAGCTGGCCGCTCATAACGGTCTGGTCGCAGGTTCGAGTCCTGCCGGGCCCACCACTGCTTCACTGTTGGCTTCAATGAGCCGACCGGGCTGTTCCAGATCGAGATCAAGGCGCTGGCTGAGTCGAAGAGCAAGGAAACCACTCGCACTTGTCAGGAAGAGCTGAACGAGGTCATCGCGGCCTTTGTACAGGACAAATATCCGGAGCTGATAATGAGAACCACGAGGCCGTGCGGCAGCATGGGATCCTGGCACTAAACCGTACCCGGCAGGCGAAACAGGCGATCATTGAAGGTGCCGGCTCCGAGGACCGATCGTGGCCTCGTCGTGACGCTTTGTGCGGATGCAAGGCTTTTGGCGCGTTGCTCCACCCGCTCGACGCCGAACAACTCATTACGCACGAGTGCTAAGTCTCTCCACAGCCCGGGCTGTGGGGTATGTCCGAAGATCTCGCGAGTGATGTCGAGCGTGCATGCCTTTCAACCGGCCTCAGCGGCGGAAACGGGCGCAACCAGATTTGTTCGGTGGATGAGGACGTCGTGGCCCGCTTTCCGCTGCGTGCTACGGGGTCTCGGCGTCGCTTTTGTGATCGTGTAAAAAGCGGGTGATTTGTGTCTTCAGTCGTACGGGATCGAAGCCGGAGTCGCCGGCGACTTGGCGAAACAGGGCACGCCGAATATCGGTCGGCAATGCGTTCCGCACGCTCACGACCGTCGCCCCGAGATATTTGGGGATGTCGTCCTCATCGTCGGCTAGATCGTTACGTTCACATCCCAAGGCCCATTTCGAGATGAGCGCGCCGCCTTCTCGCTCCCAACGCTCCAAGGGAGATTTTCAGAACCCGTAGCGGCGCGGTCGCGTTTCATCATGCTCCATAATCCCACAGATGGGTATTGTTTGCTAAGAGCGCGGGGCCCATACCGACATTGCCTCATCCGTCCTCTGAGTTGCGTGCCTCAGCAACTGCCAATCGATCTTTGTGGGGGGCGTCGAGGCGGCCATTGCTACCGGAAAGTGTCGATCATCCTTCTCTTTGGACTTTCCAAACACGTTGAGCGGCGGTGGCTGGGCCTGGCTTCCTTGTTCGGTAACGCGGTGATGCAACCCACCGCAAAAAGGTTTATAAGGTGAATGCGTCGCCGCGACGCCGCCTTCGTGTTGACGACGCCTCTTCTTCGAAGAGCAATCTGTGGGCATAAAGCCCGATGGACAGCGTGGTGTCTGTGCATTTGTAAGAAGGTCATCAATCCAACAGGCGTTCTTTTGTAGAAGTCCTGAGAGGAGAGTGCCTTATGTCACTTGAAAACATCAAAGGCGCAAGCCGCGCCCCGAGTGCACCGGAGGTCGAGGAGATGGCAAAATATAGCATCACCCGAGTCCCGGTCGATTATTTCCATTACAGGCAGTATCGCTACACGAATTTAGAGGATGCGCTCGCTCAAGCGAAGCGTGACCTGCAGCGCACGGATTGAACAAGCCGACCAATCGACCCGCGCAATGCATCAGCTCGTATTAAGCGCTTCCCAATGGCTGCCAGACATCGCCCGGCTAGCGCAAAAATGGCAATCTGTTACGAGGCCAATTCGGAGCGTTTCGGATCTTGTTTTGGCTTTACCAAGAGCCTTATATGCGGTGCTTTCTTGGCTGGAAAAACGGTAATGCTGTTCAGTCAATTGAGGCGCGCGCTTACGTCTTGGGAGCGCGTTCACGCGCCGGCTTTCGGTAAGCCAGCACGCCCAGCACCAGAAGACCGGCCGATGCCGAGACAACGGACCCGGCAAGAATTCCGATTTTGGCGGCATTAAGCATGGCCGGGGCATAAGCCTGTCCAGCAATGAACAGGGACATGGTGAAGCCGATACCGGTTAACAGACTACCGGCCGCGAGCAGAGGCCAACTCAATCCGGTGGTCCGTGTAGCCAGGCCGAGGCGGACGGCAAGCCAGGTGAAAACGAACACGCCGCTCGGCTTGCCGCATACCAGCGCTGCGAAGATCGCAGCGGACACCGGCTGACAGAGGTCAACCCTCGAAATTGAGACCCCCGCATTTGCGAACGCGAAAAGCGGCATGATCGCGAAGCCCACCCATGGGTGCAACATCATTTCCATCCGCTCCACGGGCGAGAGTGCATGTGTCACAGCAGTGCCGGCACGCTGGAGATCGCGACGTTCCACCGTATCTCCGCTCCAGTGCTCGCCCGTCTCATGGGCAAGCACGCGCCCCAGGATCGCGCGCAAACGCGTATCGTTGACCCACGCGCTGGTCGGCGTCATGAGGCCGAGGGCCACGCCGGTGAAGGTCGGATGGAGGCCGGATGCGTCGAAGCAGAGCCAGATCGCACCCCCGAACAGGAAATAGATCGGAATGCTTCTGATCCCGATCCATGCGACGCCCGCGACGGCGGCTAGACCGAGTACACCCAGCGCCAACATCGGCCAGTTCAGCGCGTGACCATAGCCGAACGCCACCACCAGGATCGCGCCAACATCGTCAAAGATGGCCAACGACAATAGAAACAGCCGCAGCGTTGGCGGGATTCGGGAACCGAGGAGCGCAAGACAGCCGATGACGAAGGCGGTGTCGGTGGCCATCACCGCGCCCCAACCGTGAATTCCGGGGCGGCCGGCCATCAGGATAAGATAGATAACCAAGGGCACAAGCATGCCGCCAAGCGCGCCAGCCAACGACAGCGCCGCCATACGCAGATGACGCAATTCCCCCAGCACGAGCTCGCGCTTGAGTTCGAGGGCGACCACAAAGAAGAAAAGTGTCATCAACCCGTCGTTGATCCAATTGCGCAACGATCGGGCGTAGTCCCACCCACCGAAGTGCAGGCCGACTGGTGTTCTCCAGAAGGCGAGAAACGACGTCGACCAAGCCGAGTTCGACAGTACCAGCGCCGCGAGCGTCGCAAGCAACAATGCAGCGCCCGCCGCCGCTTCGATCGCCAGGAAGCGGGTTAAGGGTCCGGTAAAGCGGTCAGCCATCTCGTGTGGAAGGCCGGTACTGTCCAAACGCGTCATGCTCGCACGCTCCTGCAGCTTCACCAGGTCTAAAGGTCGGCTCTGCCGCACAAGGTTTCACGACGAGGCACATACCCCGATAAGTCCACGCCGAACATATCCCGGCTAGACACTGAGTATTACCCGATCGGCAGTCCAATAGCTTGTCGCACTTGGCGCAAGGCAGATGACGAAGATGTCGCGATGATAAGATTGGTCCCCATACGCCTTTTTTGATAAAATGCGCAGAACTAGGTTGGTGCCCGGAGCGTCCGATCCAGACATGGCGCTGATGCAAGACACAAATCC
>JBMFWV010000017.1:0-46090 GCA_049964915.1 Rhizomicrobium sp. | reverse complement strand
AGCGCGACGTCAGCCGGACAAAGGCGGTTGCCTTGACGTCTGGAGACGATGGCGTCTTTCCGGTCGTTAGCGGCCCGTCCATTGACATGGGCTTGGCCCATTTGGCGTCCGCGAACTCATGACGGTTGGCGTCGTCAATGCCGATATAAGCCTCTTCAGCTTTTATCCACAGATCCTCGATGCCGCTATTCGAGCGCGCCGATTTGGCCTCATCGCGCTTTTTGGCCACGGCGATGCTGACCGTATCCAGCGACGCCATGATGGCGTCCGGCATATGCGGTGCCAGAATCTCTCGGACTTCGTCTGGAAAGTCTTCCAGAGCGTTACTCATTCGACGACAAGATCCCCAAGCGCGACGAGCTCATGGACTTCGATAGCACCGTCCACATCATCTCCCAGATCAAGCTGGGCCAGCGGAACCGGTTCAACGTCGACCTCGATGACTTCCTTGGCGATATCGGCCCACGCAGCGGCGAACTCGGCCATCTTGTCAGCGGGCACCGCATAGGCATCAGCCGCCGCCGGCTGCCCATCAGCCACCGGCGGATGATAGTCATAGGCTTTGATCATCTCGTCGCGACGCTCGTTGAGCAGCTTGAACTCGGGCGCCAGCTTGGCGTGCAGGCGGGCGAGGCGGTATTTGCCCTTTTGTGGCAGCTTGCGCTGGCTGCGGATGATATGGTCGACGACAATCGTGGCGTCAAAGACCTGCTGGACGGTAAGCTTCATGGCGGATCCTGCGGAAGTGTGGAGGTTTAGCGCGACAGCCGGGTTGCCCGATGGACGAACAGCAGCGAGACAGTGATGCTCTGGGCTGTGCCGCCGCTGGCCGATGGCTGGATCTGTATCGGCTGGTCCCGGACGCTCTGGTATCCAGATGCTGTGAAGCTGATGGCCGTACCGCTCAGATCAGACAAACCGTGGTAATTTGTACCGTCAAGCGAGCCGTTGAGGACCGTCGTTGAGGCGCCAAAGGTGCCTTCGACCTGCACGGCGACAGGGCTGTAATCTGGAAACTGGACCGCCGCGAAGGTATCGCTTTCGGTCACAGCAGCCCATTGGACAAGCAAAGCGGTATTGTCGCCCGTGCGGCTGACATCCGTAATTGTTGGCGCAATTGCAGCCATGGCGATGGGTCCTTCTGGTCAGATCAGGGGAAGTTGAAGGGCAATCGGCCGACTTTTAGCCCAGCGCGCCCATACTCGCGTCCGAGGGTTTGAATGGCGTGATTCTCGGCAGTTCGAAGTCGCCATCATTGTGAATCTGGTCGACGATGACAGCCAATCCGCGGAAAGCATCTGCTCCATGTGAAAACTGGTCGTGGGCCGGCGTGGCGGGCTCGCCTGTGCTTTTCGGCACATTGCGCTTGTAGTTCTTGAGGCATTCAACCAACCGCTCCGCGCCCAAAAAACCTTTGGGCCGGGCGCGCGCCGTGTTGTCGATATAGAGCCTTGGGAATAGCATACGGGCGGTGCGGATACCGCTTTCGACATCGCCCCGTCCAATAATCCTGACAGACTTGCGGCCCAGACCCTGCAGCACTTGCTTGGCGCTCTTGCCGCTCTTGGGATCCTTGTTCTCGCCGTCATGGGGCAGCCAGTCCGTTCCCCAAACATACCCTAACGCATTGAGGTCGCGGACAAATTCCGCATAGGTCAGGAAGCTGTCTTCCATGTAGTTGATGATGTTGAGCGCGCTGGGCGCTGGCTTTTGCACCATGATGATGCTCATCGCATCGTTCCAGCCCAAATCCCATACAGTGTGAACCGGAAAGCGCGGATCATACGGCGTCGGCCGGATGCGACCATCGGTGATTGCCTGCACCACTTCCCGGCTATAGATGGCCCCGGCCACCGTGAGGCGCGGCTTGCCTTCCCATATGTTCTCGTACTCATCGACCGTCATGGTCGACTTGTCGTGCAGTCTGAGCGCCTCTTGCTTGTCGGTCATGAACCCGCATGCCTGAGCGTAGTCATAGTTCGATTTGACCACCACGGCTCCGGGCGGTGGATTGAGAACAAAGCGCCGGTAGGTCGCGTCACTCTCAAGATCCGGGTTGAATGACACCCAGACCTCGGAATTTTCCTTACGGATTGTTGGCAGCAGCTTGCTCCAGCTACCGTCGGTCACACCCTGGGCCTCCTCCACCCAGCACACGTCGGCGCCTTCAAAGGACTTGATGCTCTCATCAGTCTGATCGCTAAGACCCGCATAGATGATTTCAGTGCCGTTGCGGCCCCGGATCTTGTTCTCGAACACCGCGTAGAAACCGCCTAGGCCAAGCGCCTGGATGCGGTCGGACAGCAGCTTGTGACAGCTATCCGTCAGCGACTTCATGACCTCCCGGCAGCACACCACCCGCAGTTGCTGGCTGGAACCGAGTGCCAGGATGGCATCAGCGAAGGACCATGACTTGAGCCCGTTGCGACCCCCGTAAGCCACTTTGTAGGGGTGAAGATCCAACAGGAACCGGAACCGCTGCGGGAGTTCAACGCGCAAAACCTGCTTTTCAGCCGGGGCGCGCCCTGCTGCACTCACGGCGGCCCGATTAGAACGACCTGCAGCGCCAGGTCAGGACCGCGCTGGGCGTTGTCCTTCTCGAACAGGCCGAGATACTTCATCGCCTTATCGAGGGCCGCATTCTTGTCCCAGAGCTTCAGCTTCTTGGTCTGAGCCCCATCCTCGCCGCGCCCATCCTGCACGTCAAGGCCGGCGACAGCCGCCGCAGTGTCATCATCCAAGTCGGCTACGGCCTTGAGATTGCCGCTGTCGTCAAAGAGTTTACGGGGATCAAAATAGGCCAGGCGGGCGAGTTCGAGCAGCGTCCGGTCGGCCGTAAGCCCCGAGATCGCTTGGCTTCTTGCCGCCACCGCGTTGATAACCACCTTCACGTCATCACATGTTAGCAGCCGAGATCCCTGCATGCGCGCCGTCTTGGGACTATACCCTGCCGCAATGGCGGCCTGCGTCGCATTCCGGCCATTGGCGATGTAAGCCTCGGCAAAGGTGCGGCGTCGGACCACTGCTGCGGCGTGATTGGTAGGCTTTTTGGCGCTCATTGGACCATTCCCTCGGCGGACTGCCTCACGAGGCGGTCGACGGCCTGGGGCAGCTCTGGGCCGTTGAATGCCTGGGCCGAGGCACACTCGCGCAGCTTCAGGCCATCTTTGAGCATGGCTGACAGGTTGACAAGACCGGACGTCAGGATTTCGCAGCAGTAGAAGCCCCCAGCCGCCATGAAGCGATCGGCTGCGGTCTGGACCTCTTCAGGGCGCACGATATCGCTAACGACGATCTTGCCGTTTGGATAGCCCCGCATGAATGGGATGCTCATGGGTTTGAGCCCTAACGGTTGATCAGCCCGGCGCGACGCCCGACATGTTTGGGATGCGACCAGCCTTCCATGGTTTTGGCCCGGATAGCGTCGTCGCGAATCTCCGGGTTATGGCTGTGCGTGGCCTCATCGAGCCGCGCGGCCGGGATTTTTTCGCCATCAGGGATACCAAGCTCTTCGTGGAGCTTGCCCTTGTGGCCACCCGGCTTGAAAGCCTTTTTCTTCCGGCGCTTGGCCATAGTGCAACTCCAGGTTGTGCAGAGGAAAGGCGACTAGCTGCCAGCTCCGGGGCCGCTGGCGCTAGAGCCGCCGGCAAATCCGGTCTCGAAGTCGCTACCGCCCTGATCCTCGTCCTCGTTGAGCAGGTCGAGGATGCCTTTGAGCAGCGCGCCTTTGCTGTCAAAAGTCTGGCCTTCTGGCCCACCGGATGCCGATCCAGCTCCATCCGCAGCTCCACCAGCGGCTCCAGCGGCACCCTGACCAGCATCGTCATCGTCGTCGCCGTCCTCATCGCCGTCGATGAGCTCGTAGGTCCCGTCCGAGTTTTTTAGCACCGTCAGCAGGACTTCGCCGTCCTCATCGCCGTCGTCGTCGTCAGACGCGCCACCGGCTGCGCTACCCATGGTACCACCCCTGGGGTCGTTGGGATCGGGCGTCATTGCAGGGGGCGCAGGAGGTGTCTTGGCCATAGGTCAGGTCCTTTTGAAGGGTTGGTTGGATCGCTCTGCACCACGTACAGATCGGGACAGACTACGATTTCCTTGGCATGCCAGGCGTGGCAATTCCCGCATTTCCAACTCACATTGATGTACCGATGCGTGCCGGGTCGCGCTGATCCGTCCGGGTGCGGGTTCGATATGACAAGCCGGGGCGACGAGGCGCTGCCATTGGTCATGGGCATCGGTTTTCCCAAAAAGGCGCCCGGCGTCGCGGGCATAGTCCGGTCGGCCGGGCGTAAGGCGGCGCGCTAGGCGCTGGGGGAAAGGATGGCCCCACTGACACTCATCGTGGAGAGGCGTGTGGGGCGCTGTTGATGTTTTTGGCGCTAGGCCAAAAATGCAAGATAATTTCTGCGGAATTGCGCGATTTACCGCTTGACAGTCCGGGCCGCTGGCCCCATATTAGATGGGTCAGGGCAATGGCGCCCGCCAGAGATGAAGAAACCAAGATGTTAGCGCCAAAAAACTTTAAAGCCCAAGCTGCCCAGATGAGCCCCGACCTTGCTGCCGAGAAAGCCGCAGCTCGTAAGCTGTTCCATTTCGGCCAGCCGCAGCAGTCCCCGGAGTACATCGCGGCCGCCAAGGCCCTCAACAAAAAGCTTCGCGAAGCGGGCCTCACCACCCAGATGATGGTTGAGGGTTGATCATGACGACGATCCTTTTATCCACTGGAACGGTCGGCGAAGCCATCATAACCCCATCGGTCGGAGACACCGTGACCGTGCGCCTAAGGGATGAGAACGGAAATTTGATTACCGAGACTGGTACGGTAGCAGAAGTCTTGGAATGGCCTGAATGACGCCCAGGCAATTCAGCGCCGCTCGGCACAAGCTGGGTCTTTCCACCTCTCAGCTAGGCCACATCCTTAACGTCGGTGCCCGCACAGTAAGGCGCTGGGAGGCCGGGAGCGGCGATGGAGCACGTCCGCCTAATCCAATCGCCTGTCGCGCGCTCGAATGGCTACTGGATGGCTACAGACCGCCTGAGTGGCCATCTAAGGCGTAAGGGTTTGAAGATATGCGGTTTTTGCAGCCTTCGACGGCGCCGAATGTGCTTTTTTGCACGGCGCCTCGTGAAACTCCGAGGCATACTGCGGTTTTTTTTGACCGCCGTCAAGAGCGATCACAAAATGCGGTGCTTGGCAATGTCCTGATAGTACCGACATGGGGCGCGTCAACGCCATCAAGCGGGCGGCGGATGCCAAAGGGCAGCATCAGCCGCGTCCAGAACCTTCGCGTCCGGAAGGTCTGGCTCGTACCTGGTGGGCTCGTTCATGACGACCACTGCGATGTGGTGAGCCCTGGAATCTGTCTTCTTTTGATATACCATTCTGCCGCCAATCCTCTTGCCCGACCGAACCTCGACCGTAATAGGTCGCTCACCGTTTCTATCCGTCGCCATCAAATCGACGTGCGAGTTTTTCACAATGGGCAAAAATGGGTGCCAGCCGCGCGCCAATAGGTCAGATGCCACCATGAGCTCGGATACAGCGGCGGCCACATAGGTACTACATGGACCCTCTGTGAGGATTGCGGTTCGAGGGGTAGATTTAGGCGTTACGCCCATTGGAGGGCCGCCGGGCCTGTAAGGCAGTTCCGGGTCGCGCGTGCGTTTGGGGAGAGACAAGTTTTCCTTTTTCGCAATCTGCGCAACACGTTGCGGGGAGATGCCAAGCCTTCTGGCTATGCCAGACGCGCTCAGGCCCGGGTCTTTAGATGCCAATTCAAGAACAGCACGACGGTTCTCGCCAATTTCCATGCGGACCTCCTAATCAGATTTTCAATTTATCTTATACAAGGGGCTTGCAATAATCAATACAAGAGGTATATATAGCTGGTCATCAGGTGATGACGCGGGCGCCTCGCCGGAACAGGGGCAGCAGTTAAGACAATGACATCTTTTTCAACAGTTGCACTCAGTGACGGCACGGTTGGACAAGTTCGCGGCCTTCCAGAGGTAGGCGACAAGATCGTGATAAGCCTCCATGATGAGAATGAGCTGCCAGTCACACGCACCGGTGTCGTGGCAGAAGTTCTTGTCGAAGCCGAAAATGCCACGCCAAATCACCCAAACCGCGCCACGCTATACACGGTGCTTAGCAACACCGGCGACGTGATCGGGCGGCATCTCACAGTGGCGCAAGCAGCCGATGAAATTCTGACCGATGATGGCCGCGAGTGGAGGATAGACGGGTTACCGGTAGACTTGCGCGTGATCGAGGATGAAGACGATCTGGAAGAAACCCGCGACGGATGGTGCGTGGACCAACGCGCCGAGCTGGCCGTGGGCTGCAAGGCCGGGAGGTTCCATGCACCGGGGTGTGGCACGGGATATATGACCGTGTGGTCTAACGACCGCGCGGCGGTTGCCACAAATGGCGATAGCGTGTGGGGGATCTGGGACAGTGAGCGCAACCTATTCACGCCGGATAATGACCCATATGGCTCTTTTAATCCCGAGAAAGGATATGTCCTCATCGTGCGCCAGCAGGTCGCTAATCGGCCATGGTCCCGAACGGTGGTTATGTCTTATGCCGAAAATCTGGAACAGGCGGAGGCCAAGATCATGCGCGAAGTCATCCGGGCAGACTGGCCGCGCCACCCGTATGCGATCACCGATGTCAGCTACGACGAGATGATGGCAGAACTTGCCGCTGAGGAAACTGCATGACCCTCGCCGCCGACCTTAAAGCATGGCACCGCCGCTTGGACCTCACGCGGGCTCAGGCGGCCGCGCTTGGCGTCCCGGTCTCCACCTATGACGGATGGTGCGCTGGGCGCCCATGCGTGCTGGAGGGTGCGATACGGCGGCTCATGGCCCTCATCCCAACTTCGACCTCCACCGGGCCAGATCGGACGCCCGCTCATCCACGAGCCGTGCCAGATCAGCCCTGAGGCTGGCCGGCATCCGTCCGGACATCCATCGCTCGATGGTCCGGGTGGTTTTTCCCAGCCGCGACCCCAGCTCAGCCCGCCACCGGTGGCCATAGAGTGCATATCCTAGAGCACGTAGATCTTGAGGTGTGAGCACACTCATGCGGTAGCCCTACGCTGATCGCCCGCGACGATGGTCACATCGCAATCGGCGGCCGTGACGCTGGCAAAATCGGTGAGGACATGGACCATACCACGAGCCGCAACGAGGAGGGTCCCCATCTGTCCCTCGAATGGCCCGCGCAGGAAGCGTACAGAGGTGCCTGGAGGAAGTTTTTGCTGCTGGCGCCTTGATGCCCGCGCGTCCTGCTGCTCGGCGACCTCAAGACGCCGGAGCGCCTGTATTACCCCAGGCTGTACCGTCCTTGGGTTTCCAGAGGCGTCCGAAAGGATGCCTGGGTGGCGAACACCCCTTAGCCGGTTGGCAACTGAGACCTCATCCGGGTTATCGAGGTGAAGGAAAACGTACGAGCCGAATCGGATCTCGCTCCTGAGCTCGATGCGTGAGGATTTTTTATCCCCGACCCGCTCGCCCCACCATCGCCGGGCAACATAGACCGGAAAACCGTAGTCCATTGCCTCGCCTTCAACCGTCAGCACATAACCCGGCGAGACCGCCTGTAGTACGACCCACCCCTTTGCCGTCATGCCGATTCCCTCCCGATGATTTCGCGTGACTTTCCCCGCACGATTGCCAGTTTTTCCGCCGCCACCATGGCCAACACTGCCGGTGTCCAGCTGGGAGGCATCGTAAACCCGCGCCGGAACGATCCCTTGGCGATGGCGTTGAGCATTCGGGTGATTGTGGCCGGAGTTCGGGATAGCGCGCGGGCGATTTCCCGGTCTGATGCGCCTTGTCTGGCCATTTCGCAGGCCAAAATTACGTCAGCGTCGGTCATGCGGCAGCCTCCGAGTGTGTGGATGGTCGGAATCGGGCCAGAACAGCCGGAGGCACGACGCAGCCAGACTTTCCCGGCTCAGGCCCCCATTTTGGCAGCCATGTACCCCTCGATTGGCGGATTTCCAGCCGCCTGACCCATCCATCGTCGTTGACTGGCCAGTCGATAGCGACGGGCGCGCCGGACGGTCCAGCAGCTTCGTCAGCCCATCGTTCGGCCCTCAGCCACGTAGCCGGGAGGGGGGTAAATTTCGGGTCTTGGCCCCGGCGCTTTTCAGCGAATTTTTGGGCTGCCGCTAAAAGCTGGTCGGGCGGAACTTTGGCCCGAGCTGCGGCATAGGCCTTGAACGCATCGCCCCTAGCCTCATGGCGCGGATAGGCGCTGTACCACGCCTCGAACTCGACCTTTACCGCCGTTGCTTTTGGACGCGGCGGCGCTTCGTTTTGTGCAGGTTCTGGCACCCCAACTTTTACCACTTCGGACGATATATCTTTCTTTCTTTCTGTATCTGTATCTGTATCTGTATCTGGGGCCGTTTCAGTAACGTTTCTGGAACGTTTCCTATATCGCCGCACCCTGTCAGTAGAAGTGTCTGATTTATATTGTCTTTTCACCCATGAAACGATACGAAACGTTTCACCATCCGTTACAATTAGACCTCTCTCAATGAGGTGGTGAAACGCAGATGAAACGGTCGATTTTGTTTCACGAAACGCAAATGAAACGCTTTCGATGGTCCCTATATTGCCGTTCTTACTGTCGATTGATGCCGCGAGATAAAGGGCGTTGTGCCACGCCTTGAAAGCTTCCAGCGGGAGGGTCTGGATCTTGGGGTCGTTGAGCGATTCTGAGTAGGCACGAAACCATTGGGTCATAGGCGTACGCCTCCCGGCTGGGCGTCACGAATTGCGCTGGCCCGCATCTCGCAGTGGAGGTCTAACACGTCCTCAGCGCCGTGGCGGTTTTTGAGAATGATTGCTTCAAGAAGATGCTTTTTTTCCTCAAACTCGGTCTGCCATTCGCCGTATTTTGGATCGTGAGGAGACGCCGGCTTGTGCTTGGCCACGTAGTAGGCGGGACGGTAGAGCCCGATGACGCTATCAGCGTCCTGCTCGATTGCACCCGATTCGCGCAAATCCGACAAAGTAGGCCGTTTATCCTCCCGGCCTTCAACGCCCCTTGACAGCTGGGCGCCGGCGACCACAGGCCAACCCAGCCTCTTGGCTAACGCCTTGCACGCGCCGGATATTTCAGTCACCTCTTGCACCTTGGATCCCCTATAGCGGTCAGACGGCGAAACCTTCTGGAGGTAGTCAATGATGACGATGCCCAAGCGGTTCGAGTGCTTGGCCGCAAATCCCCGAGCTAGTGCCGCGATTTCTTGGATGGTTAAATCACCTTGGTCCCGTATTTCAAGCAGCTCTGGCACGTGCCGAAGGGCTTCCGCAAGGCGTCCAACATCGGCAGAGGTGGGGCACCCGCGGAACCATGAATAGGAGAGCGGGGCATCGGGGTTAAGATCGTAGTCAAGATCACAGCCTATCCGGTGCAAGCACTGGGCCGTGGTCATTTCGAGCGAGAACACGATGGCCGGCCGACCGGCGAGCACGGCGGCGAGGGCGGTTCGGAGCATCATCGTGCTCTTGCCCATGCCCGGGCGACCCGCATAGATGGCCAGATCGGAGGCCTGAAGGGCACCGAGAGCCGCATCCAGCCGCTCTGAGCCTGTCGGTACAAAGGGCTGCGGCTGGCCACGGGACGCATTCTCAGCCTGCTCAAGGACGCTATGAATGGTCTCGACGATGGGGAGGTGCGACTGGCGCCCGACCATCGCGGAGGCTTTGTCGGCGACGTCCAATGCTGCTTGGAGCCCCGCCAGCACCGGAACATCGAGCCGTGTGAGATCTTCGGCGCCGTCCATGCAGGCTGAAATGGCCTGCCGACGCACCCGGAGCTCCACCAATTGCCGCGCCATGGTGGAAATGCCCCAGCTCGGAGCGGCAGATGCGAGCGACGCAAAGTAGCGATGGCCACCGATTTCATCGCACAGGGAACCAATCTTGGCTTTCAGGGTTAGTGGTGTGACGGGCAGACCGTCGGCGTGAAGTTTACAGATCGCAGCCGCTAAGGCCGCGTGAGGAGCGCAGAAAAAATCGTCCGGCTCACAGGCCGAAAACACTTCGTCGATCACAGCGTTGTCAGCTAGACAGGCGCCCAGCAGTCCTTGTTCAAGCTCAGCATCCGACGGCAGCTGTGGCGCTATGGACAGGTTTGTCATGGCGCAACCACCTCGCGTCTACGCCGGGAGTGGGTCAGCCCGCGCAGGATAGTCGTATGGTGAAAGCGGGATGGGACTCTGCCGTAATTGCTCATGCGACACTTGCCCCGAACAATTCGCTCTGGGCATCAACTTGCTGTAAATTAGCGACCGCCTGCCGAAAATAGCTTTCCTTTAGTTCCGTCCCGATAAATTTGCGCCCGAGTTTGAGCGCCATATATCCCTCGCTACCAATTCCGGTGAATGGTGAAAACACGATATTGCCGGGGTTCGACCACAGAATGATGGCCCGCTCAATGACATCTAACTGGAGAGGACAAAGGTGCCTCTCATCCTTAGCCTCGCGCGCCATCTTGACGTTGAGCACGTTGGATTGGTCTACACTGACCCAAATCGGGGAAGCCCACTCCTGCCATTGGTCAAGCGGGAAATCATCTGGCGTGTGGGAAATTGGCTCGGCGTTGTCGCCGGGCTTGACGAATGTCAGTAGGTAATCCGGCATTCCGCCGCGTGACTTGGCGCTGTCCTTCTGTAGCTGCTTGAACAAGAGCCCGACATGCTTGGTGCGGGTCATTTCGACGACGGGACATTTCCAGATCGTGCGGCGGCTGTGAAGTATCCATCCTGCATCCTGATGAATGCGGATAATCTCGCCCGAAAAGTCCTTGATCCCGACCGCGCCATCCTTCCACTTTGTCAGAGGAAGGTCACTACAATGCACGGCTGAAATACGTCCCGGCTTCGTGATCCTGAATTTTTCCCGAACCGCAAACGCATAGTGATCAGCAAACTCTCCATCACTTGAGCTGTTGCCCATATCCGCGATGCTGTCGGAATAGACAAAAAGAGATCCAAAAGGAGGACTATAGACCGAAAAGTCGATGCTGTTATCAGGCAATTGCGCCATGATCGGAACGCAATCTCCATTATACGCCGCGAAACGTTCCCCTGTTACTGCCGCAAGACAATTCACGAGACCATCAGCCATGCTGGTAACTCCTCATAATGTTTCGGATCGTATCCAATTTTGGTTTTGTGCTCACGGCCTAGAGCTCGGCGCATCGCGGCGCTCATCATCCGCTTCATGCGGACATGCGCAGCGCCTTTGCGATCAATGACAGCGCCGATCTGATCTTCGCCATCGGCTACCGCCAAATGCACATGAACAGGTTGCGTCTGCCCAAACCGCCAGCAGCGGCGCACGGCCTGATACCAAGTTTCGTACGAAAAGCTCTGGCCTATAAATGCCATGCGCGCACAATGTTGCCAATTGCAGCCGAACCCAGCGACGCTCGGTTTTGTGATGATGCGTTGAACGCGCCCGGTAGCAAATGCCTCTAATGCATCTTCCTTGGCTTCAATCGACATGGATCCACGGACTTCAACCGCGTCCTTGATGCGCGCCGATAATGCATCAGCTTCGTAGTTGGTATGGCACCAAATAACCCAAGGCTGATTATCGGCCAGAACGACTGCCGCGATTTCATCGGCTCGCGCATCAAGTGTGTGGCGCTTGAACGCATGGACATTCGTTGCACTCGCCATCCCGGCAAACAAGCCGTCTGTAGGTAGTGTCGGAATTGTATTAGCGCGATGACGAATGATTTCAAGCGGTGGTAATTCGTATTCGCTTCCATCGCGGCCAAGATCTGCTGGTGTTTCTGCCATCACGGCCCATGACGCCATCCAATCCCAGAAGGCTTGTTCGGCGTGGCCCTTGATGCGCCACTCTTGAGACGCGGTAGACGTGTCGTTTATGAAAAACTTAGACAGCATTTCGACGCTGTTCATAACGCCTAAGAATTCGGCATGTTGACCCAATTCCATATGGTCGTTAGGCGCGGGCGTTGCTGTTGCGGAAAGCCGAAACCGCGTATCCTTGAATGCGTCTCTCAGCCCGCGCGAAACGCTGCCAGTAAAGCTCTTGAGTATTGATGAATTGTGAACTAAGTGGCCGTTGACGGAGAAACTTGGATGCCGTGTGCCGCCAATGTCGTAGAAATATAGCTTTCCATCGGCATCCCGCAATTTTTCCAATTCAGGATTTCCACGTTGGAGAACCTCAATACCGTCCACCCGAGAGAAGTAATCTTTTTGTCCCTCTTCGCATCCAGATGCTTCCTTGCATAGTGAGAGAGACCATCCACCTCGACGTTCAACATCTTTTCGGGAAGTCCCAAATCCAGCTTGTAATGCGTCGGATAGCCCGGTGTCCGTTGGCCCAGTGACAAAGCATATTCCGCTATCCATCCGCTCCCAAGAGCATCCAGCATGAACGCCTGAGGCTCCGTCAGCCCACGGCCATTGCCCCCACGCACGGAAGGACCGTGCTTCATCTCTTTCAATCGGAGGGAGATTTTTTTTCTGACTTTCGGATCGATCGTCGGGTTCAATTCCGTAATGCGCTTCATTTCCGCGCGGGCCTTCGGATTGTCTGAAGCCAGCCATGCTGACCTCCTCGCGCCCCTCTTCGCCGCGACTTCCGGGGAATGAACCTTTGCCAATACGTCCGGCTGTGTCATGCGCCATTTCGCTGAACAGGATCGACCGCAAAATCTTCCCCGAAGCTGCGCAGGCCATTTCGGAGAAAATATTGCTCCGCACCATACGCACGGCCTCTCTTGTGCCCAATGCTCTATCACCAGGTTGAAGGCATTGTGCCGCAACCCATCCGCGCTGCGTGAAGATGGGATGGTTGGGACTGGATATAAAAACGGAACCACTGATCGTGACTTTGACGCCATATCGAACTTCCCTCCGGTGAACATCCGACACCTCGTCGACGCCAGCCGCGTTCAAAATATAATCGCCTACGTGAACGTTTTCAATATCCTTTTGGTAAACCTTACCACTATGATCAACAACGTCAATTTTTGTTCCAGCGGCGAAACATTCATCAAGGACAACAGCGCCGAATGCTGACGTGTCAAGCTTTTCAAGGCGGTCATAATTGCAGATCGAAATGGCGCTTTTAACTTCCGACTGATTACGGATGACAGAAGCGTCATAGCCAAATTTGACTGCCTCACGCTCGGTCTGCTTCGCGACCGCAAGAGGCGTCAGAATCAATGCACGGCCATTTGATGCCTCAGCAGCTTGGCGCGCATATTCCAGCTCGCATAGTGTTTTTCCAAGCCCAGTGTTGAGGAAGTTACCGGCGCGTCCAGCACGCAACGCAAAGGAGGTCGCATCAACCTGATGCGGTTTCATAATCGCTGGCATGGGACCGGGATCAATACCGCTGCGATCTGCGTTGTCAATTTTGCGAGCGAGAAAGTCAGTATAATTGCTCATGCCCGGCTTCTCCTGTACGCGTTTCCGGCCATCAGTTGAGCCTTCGTAAGCGGTCGCAGGGTGCTTTCAGTGGCCGATTTGATTGACGGCGTGTCCGGCGGTTTCTTGGCGTCCCACCCGGCAGGGCGCCACACGCGCTTGCCGCTGACAATAGCGACATGCACAACGCAGCCGAGTCGCTCCAATTCATTCAGGATGCGACAGACATACGACTGCTTAATTTTCATAGCGGTACTGATTTTGCCGGACGTGTTAATGCCTTCCCTCACACATTCTAAAACTCGCTCGTGATTCTTCATGCGGTTTTCTGATCGTGTAGTCATTTGCCCCAGCCCTCTTACGTTTCCAAAATGTCGATGTCGTATAATGCTTTCATCAACTTGCGTTTGACTATTTATGCCTGCGTCCTCACACCTTTCTTGTCTTCGATGATACGACTGCCGTTTTAGACGTAAACAAAGTCCGCATGCTTGAGCAATAGTGCTGGGCGATGGGAACGACGATGAATTTCTCGCTCATGCTGTTGCCTCACCAAATTTTTCAAACTCATTGCCCCAGCAAGTCCAATTTGGTCGCTGGGCACGGGCAAATAGTTCGAGGTATGGGCCGTCTACTAAGCGCTCGATGCGCCCGTGGATTTCGTCCGGCTTGCGCGAATGTTCACGACGTGGTGCAATGATACCTTGGCGCACATCCGCCACTTTGCGCCTGGTCTTGCCACGTGTCGCCAGTAAGCATGGCTCGGTATTGGCGCGCGTCCAATATCCCAGGCCAGCAAAAGGAGTTTTTTCGTCAGCAAAAAGCCGGTAAGGGTCAGCCTTCATCCATGAAAATCCGCAGGTCTTGTAGGTAAATCCCCACGACTCAATGACCTTAAAGCTTGCCTGCAGGACTGGCCAGCATGTCCACATGAATAAGACACAGTCCGGCGCACACAAATCAGCGACGGGGAGCGCGCATATTTCGTCAATCGTGAGAGTGTCGTAGTGGGCATCTATTGCGCGACTGGGATAATTGTTGACGATCTTCTTTGGCCTGCCGCCCCACAGACTGTTAAACTGCCAAGGTGGCTCTGCCAGAACGACATTAAAGTGTTCACCCTGGATATTGGCAAAAGCATTTCTCATGCCATCCACTCCAGCCGATAGGCAGCGCCCCACACGTTCTTGATATCGAGACCGAGGGGCCTTGCGGCGCGCCTGAGCTTGGAGATTTTGACAGAAACATGCTGCCAATCACGCGCGTCTTGATCGGCCTCGTTCGGATACATCGCCTCAAATAACTTGAGACGACTTACCTTTCGGCCTTTCGCTGAAGCGATTTCACGTAAAATGATGAACGGTTGGCCGGGAAGGCGCAGCTGCTTTCCCAAAATGTACACGGTTCGGCCATCATCTTCGAAGCGGAGGCCCTCGAACTCTTCGTAATCACAGCCGCAGGTGGGGCAGCTTTTATAGGTCACTGGCTGACCTCGCTTCCTGAATAGGTAATGGGACATGGGGCGGCATGCGTCAGAACACTGACTGTGATCTGCGTGCACTCGCGCTCGCCATAACGACGTTCAATGTCGAGCTTGGCGATCTGGGCATCATCCCGGTAGACGATCCCGTTCATAGAATCTGCGGCCAATTTTCCGATGTTGTCACAATCTGGTTTTCCTGAAACCCATTTCGTCGTCGCGCATTTACGCTTCGACCAGCTAGCCGGATGCATCACCGTCATGCGGATTGTTAAGGCTAACGCACCCTCCAAAAGCGCGGCATCGCCCATGGCTGTCTGCGCGAGTGATCGCACAACAGCTTCCTGCGAAATGGTTTTAGCAGGTGTGTAAGGACGGCCACTTTTGCGGCTGAAGCGAGGTCTTTGCTTGCCGGATAGCTTGCCCGGCACTGTAAAGCTGATTTCCACTGGCGCTACTCCGCAGCGATTTTGTCAGCGTAATCTCCGAGAGGCGTCCTGCGCATACCGAGGGCATCCATGTAGAGGTCCAGCATGGCCTCAGCTTCCTGCCGGTCGGATTCTTCCATCGCCCGTAAGGCTATGATCTTGCGCAAGGTTTTGGTGCAGAAGCCTTGGCCTTTGGCTTCGGAGTACACCTCTTTGAGGTCCTCTTGCAGCGCCTTTTTCTCTTCTGTTAGTCGTTCGACGCGCTCAACAAACGCGCGCAACTGCCCCGCAGCAAAAGCCGTTTTTGTCATGGTTGTTTTCCCTCCGACACCTGTGCCGCCCAGTGACAACGCTATTCTTAACTTTTATAAATTCAAATGTCCCAATGGTGGATATTGATGGTCAAGTGATCCGTCCGTGGCGCAGCGGAACAGGTTCATTTTTGCCCCCACAACGCACTGTAAGACCATTCAAAGGCACCGTCGGCATAGGCCATAGTCACACCTAACGATGCCATTGCTATTCCGACATAAACCCAGCCATACCCAAACGACGCCACGTATGGGCTGCATATCCCGACGCCAATGGACGGGATTTTGAGGACAGTCCACAGAAGAACCCGTTTCATGCAGCCTCCTTGAGCCACCAGGGCGCGTCTGTCTGTCCGAAAGCAACTCTCAAACCATCAGCAAGCATCGGTGCAATGACACGCAGGAGGCGGATGTGTTCAGCCAGTGCTGCATGGGTGGAGGCATAGCGGCGGGATTGGCGGTAGCTCATTGGGCTATCCTCAGCGCTGGTATCTCCTTGACGGCACTTGTAATGCCATCGGATAATTCGTCGATAAACTCGCCAACAGTGGAGTTTTCCAACTTTTGCGGCGGTGCAATACGAATTCCATGGACCAAGGATCCTGAGTGCTCAACATGGACGAAAATCGAGCCAAAACGGGTGTTTAGCTTGACGGTTATGGTCTCGCGTCGGGCTGGAGCGGTCTTCATATCTCACTCCGCCGCAGCGGGGCTGGGGCGCGGATTGACGCAACTCCCGGTATCGCGCCCACAATGAGCCTCACGACAAGCGAAGTCATACAGCTCGGCGTCGATGCGGGTTCCGATTTGCCCCCCGACAGCCATCGATCAGGGCTCCCCGCACGCTGACTCGCCGTCGGCACAGAAGAACCAGCTATCCCGCCACTCAATGCCGCGCCGGAGGGCCTCTTCTCGAATCAACGAGAGTTGGTCTCGCGTTGGGTCAAGCATGCCATTTTCCCAGCGCGATACAGTGGCCTGTGTCGTACCGGCCAAAGCAGCCATTTCGTTCTGCGTCAGATGCAGGACGTCCTTGCGGATACGGAAAAGAGGGTTCGCGTTCATGACACATATATACGCATACGCATGAGGCAAAGCAACAGGAAAATATGTGCAGCCGCATTTTGCTGTTGGTCGAAGGCGCACAATTTTGGATTTGTAGGAGGCCGGATGCTCATTGGTGAACTGTTTTGGAGAACCAGAGCCGAGGCATAGGACGACCTTACCCCCAGCCTTAGGCAAGGGAGGCCGTTCCTAGCCTCAGGCGTACAATGCTCATTGGAGCCACTGCCCCGGAGCCACCGTCGCTGTCGGCCCAGACCTAGCGGCGAATGCCGGTCTGGTTGCGAGCCGCTTTACTCGGGAACCAGCCTCCCGACGCCGCAGGGCCTCTCGCTTTCGGACTGCCCTTGCATTTTGCGGCACCCCACGGTAATGCAGTACCACATCCCCATGTGGCGGCAGCCGCCGCGGTCTTTTCTACCCACCAGCTGCACCTACGCAAAAGGGCTCCCAGCCGGGGCTCTTTCCGCGTTATCCTCCTTATATTCCGGACGGAATGGCGGACGCAACACCTATTTTATGCGACAGCGTATTTTTTGCTTGCATATGCTCATGCGTATGCGTATATTCCTCCCATCACCTCGGGGACAGCCCCCGGCAAAAAGGGGGAACGGGACATGGCAGAGCAATCAGTCGAAACCCTAATCAGCGAGCGGCTTGAGGCTTTGTGCCGTCAAATTGGCCCGAAGGCGCACGCGTCAGTCTCACTTAGCTTTGAGCGGGGATACAATGAGTGCCCTCACGGGGCACTCTACCCATTCGGCATCCTCGGCAAGGAAAACATCCACGTTAGTGCTGACACGCTGCTCGAAGCCATTGACGCGCTAGAGGCCCAATGGGCCGATCACTGCACAGCCTACTACGCCGAAACGACACGCAAGATCGCCCATGCCATCATTGAGATAACGCATCGCACGGGTGAATGCTCCGACCGCGCACTCTGTGCAGAGTTCGACCCGTCCGAGGTCGCCCGCTTTGGCGCGGACGCTGTTGAACTTGCGAACACGATGGCCGCCAACGGGCCGTTCTCGATCACCCACATCGACGGCAATGCGGAGGCTGCGTGATGGAAAACGTCTTTCCGCCGCACTCTGACATGTTCACAGCCCTCGCCGGCATCGCCAAGGCTGCGGCGCAGGTTCACCAGCTCAAATTCGCTGAGGACGCGTTGCTTGATGCAGCGGACGCACTCGGAGCCGCGCTTGTGCAGGTCGATCCGTCCGGTGACCAGATCATCGTCGAGCACATGCGGACGGCCAAAGAGCGCATCGACTACGCGCTGGCGCAGGTGAGGGCCGCGCAATGAGTGCCTGGCAACCCATCGCTACCGCACCAAAGGACGGATCACTTATCACGCTTCTGATCCCGTATGCCGGATCCGGACTTTCCGAAGCTCGGTGCACCGATAAAGGTCACTGGGAGCCTTTGTCACCTGACGACAAGCTATACCCGCATCTGACCCCTCAATGGGCGCTTGAGGCTGGCGGATGCTGGCGCTTCGAGGGCGATGATGGCCCGTTCGATATCCAGCCTACACATTGGAAGCCCTATGCAGGGGATGAACAATGACCATCCCCGCCTTCTACGTCATCGTCTGCGAAACGCCACCCGACCCCCGCGCCGAGGTTCAAGGCCGCGGTCTGTTTGTCGCTGAGTTCGAAATTCCTGAGCGTGACGAGACGACTGCGGACGCTATCCGGCGCATCAGCGAGCAGATTTTTCCGGTCGCTCATATCCTGCGCAACGATCACGACGTGTCAACGCTGGTCGCAATGCAATGGCTGCATGGACTTAAGCGTGACGGCTGGACACCGGGCGATCCTCTGCCCGACTTCATCTGGCGGCATATCCCGGCCAGTTACGACGTGGGCCACAGAAACGGGGCGGCAGAATGACAAACCGCGCCCTCGGTAATGTTGTCGTCACCGTCACGCTGCTGACCATCATTTATCTCGGCGCACGCATGGTGCTGGCAGCGGTGCATTCGCTGTCCAGTTGGCATGTCCGCATCGAAGCTTCGGAGTGATTGTCATGAGCAAGCACACAATCATCGGTGACCATGAGGTCATATATCTCGATGCCGGAAACAATGAAGCGGTGGCCTATCCGACATTCCAGATCGCCTACAGTTTCACAGAAGGCTCAGGTCCAACAGGCCCATCCTATGCCAGTGGTGGCGAACCTGGGTATCCCGCAGAGGCCGAGATTATCAGCGTCAAGCTGGTTGATGGAGATGGCATCGAACCCACACATGACCAGCTTGATGCATGGGCCGAGGAATGGCTGGAAAGTGATCAAGGCTACAGCATCGCCTGCAGCAACGCCCGCGACAACGAACAGTGCGCTCGCGATGATGCGCGCCAAAACCGCTACGCCGCCATGCGCGAAACCAGAGAGGATTAGACCATGACCAATTCAGCCGATTTCCGACATGCACCTATACGTGCGGGCCTTGGTGATCCGCGTGGCGAACAACCCTCCGACAGCCCGTGCGTAAGTGACACGCGGGATGGAGTGAGCCACCTCTATCACGACGCTCCGATTATACCGGATTGGTATCACCAATACGGCAACGGCCCGGAACCGCGTGACTATGCCGATTTTGACCGCGAACCTCTGACACTGCGTGAACGTGCGCTCCTGATAGGCGGATTGTGTGCGTCACTCGCGATTGTATCCGGCGCTGTTGCCGTCCTCATTTTTGTGGTGTTCAAATGAGTATGCCAATCCGCCAGGTATCGCCCGACCGTGACAAGAATTTGCGAGAAGAGATTGTGTACTTGCGTGCCTCACTTGCACGCACGACTGCTCTTTATGTCCGCGATGGCAAGGAACTAAGCCGCGGGGAACGAATCATCGAGGCATCCGATCTGTCCGGCATTCCGCGCGGCGTTATTGAAATGGAGATCAAGAAGCTATGAACGCACAAACAAAAATTGCAGAACCTCTGATCTTCGCCAAAATGGTCAAGATCATGCAGGAAATCGAAGCCATCGGCAAAGAGGCTCGCAATCAGGCGCAAGGCTTCAACTACCGCGGCATTGATGATGTGTATAACGCGCTCAACCCCATTCTGGCGCGCAATGGCGTCTTTATGACCGCGCATATCCTGGAAAAGAGCCGCGAAGAGCGGACCAATGCCAAAGGCACCACTCTGGCATTTACCTGCCTGCGTATGGCCTACAGCTTTACCGCAGAAGATGGGTCAAGTGTGACCACAGAGGCCGAGGGCGAAGGCATGGACTCGGGCGATAAGTCGTCCAACAAGGCCATGGCGATTGCGCACAAATATGCACTCCTTCAGGCATTCTGCGTCCCGACAAAAGACATCGTTGACCCTGACGCAGACAGCCACCAGATCACGGATGCTAAACCTGCCGGGTGCATCACAGACGCCCAGCGCAACACCCTGCAGGACATGATCGTAGAGACCGGCAGCGACATCGAAAAGTTCTGCCAGTTCTTCAAGATCAGTGGTATCAACGCCCTCCCCACAAACCAATATGACCGCGCCGTCAAGATGCTTGTCGGAAAGAAAAAGGCAGTCTAATATGGACCAGAGAACTGATGCTTGGTTTGCCGCTAGACTGGGTAAGGCGACCGCTTCTCGCATTGCTGACATCATCGCTAAGACCAAGAGCGGATATAGTACCTCCAGAGCCAATTATGCTGCCCAGCTCGTGGCCGAACGGCTGACCGGAACGCCCGCTGATACATTCTCAAACGCGGCCATGCAGTGGGGAACCGAGAAAGAGCCAGAGGCGCGCATCGCCTACGAGTTCATGCACAATACCCAAGTGTCAGAGGTGGGATTTATCGACCATCCGCGCATCGCCATGTCGGGTGCATCCCCGGATGGACTTGTCGGCAGCGACGGCTTGCTGGAGCTGAAATGTCCTAACACGGCCACTCATATCGAAACGCTTCTAGGTGGTTCCGTACCCGGCAAATACCTGACTCAGATGCAATGGCAGATGGCTTGTACAGGCGCGGCATGGTGTGACTTCGCAAGTTACGACCCGAGGCTACCAGACGAAATGAAGCTGTTCGTGAAGCGTGTAGACCGGGACGATAACCTCATCCGTGACCTTGAGCGGGAGGTCAGCACGTTCCTTTCTGAGGTTGACAATACGATTGCACAACTCCGTGCCCGTTACGCCGTCGAAGCCGCATAAGGTCAAACATGTCAGACCGCGCTATCTTCTTCCTTCGCAGCCCTGAGATCCGTGAGCGCGTCTGTGCCTTTATCCGCTCGGCACCAGACGGTTACCGTGTCGAGATCAAAGAGCAGAAGCGCACGCTGGATCAGAACGCGAAGCTCTGGCCGATGTTGCAGGACGTGTCTGCACAAGTGGAATGGTATGGGCAGAAGCTATCACCGGATGACTGGAAAGACGTATTCTCCGCATCATTACGCCGCGCGCGCGTTGTGCCAGGGTTAGACGCTGGCACCTTCGTTCCGCTGGGAATGAGAACATCAGATATGAGCAAGCAGGAATTTTCTGACCTTATCGAACTTATCTACGCGTTCGGTGCCGCGCATGGGGTTATGTGGAGTGATCCGGCAATCGCTCATGAATATGAGGATGCGTAATAATGAGACGCTACACGTTCAAGCTCTATCCTAATTCCACGCAGGCTGCAGAGTTGGACCGTGTGCGTCGTTCCTGTTGCGCGCTCTACAATGCTGCGCTTCAGGAACGGATTGACCAGTGGCGTCATGAGTGCCAGCGCAAGGCAAAGGCTGATCGCCGTGGATTGACCTGCTATGACCAAGGCAAGTCACTGAAATACATTCGTGCAGATGACCCGTTTTGGGCTGCACTTCCGCAAAGTGTTGCGGAAGATGTGCTTGTGCGCGTTGATAATGCGTACAAGGCATTTTTCCGCAGGGCTAAAGCTGGGGCCGGTGCATCAAGCGGATTCCCAAAGTTTCAACGCTCGGACGACTACGCAGGATTCGGAATGCGGCGCATGGGTAGCGGCTGGCATTTCGACATGGGGCGCAATCGCCTACGCATCAAAGGCATTTCAGGTCTTATCAAGGCGCGTGGGAAGTCTCCGGCGATGCCAGAAGATATTCGCACTGCGACCTTATCCTATCGTACTGGCATTTGGGAATTGTCTCTTAGTGTTGAGATAGCGCATCGTATGGCGGCTATCTCTAATAGTTCAGGCAAGATCACACTTGATCTTGTCGATTGCTTCGCTGTTTTGGAAAAAACAGTGGACGGGGGATGTCCCTCCGGTCTGGATCGGACGGTTTTTACCGTTCGCGATGGCCAAATTATCTCTGCTAATCAGGGCTTTACAGTAGGAGGCCCTGCTGCTGCCATGCAAATGCAGGGTAACGACGGGTGCAGCGAACGCCTTCGCCTGACGCGTGGGCCCGCTGCTGCCATGCAAACGCAGGGTAACGACAGGGGCACCATTACGCTAACGGAATCGGCACCGCCTGCTGCTACCTCCAACGAAGATCAAATCCGCCAAGCCATGTCACGCTGCAAGCGCGGCAGCTATCGGTATCGCGCCCTCCGCCTTCGTTTGGCTCGCGTATCAAAACGCCGTGCCGCACGTCTCAAAGAGGCGCAGCATCTTGTAACCACTAATATCGCACGTGAGTTCTCAAACATTACAATCATCACGCCGGATAGCATCGCGGAAATCACCGCGTCAGGCCACGGTACTGTGCGAGATCACGGCGCGGAAACAGACTTGAAGGCGGCCTTTAATCGCCGTGTATTATCGCAATCGCCTTACGCATTTACTCAAATGCTGAAATATAAGATCGAAGAACGCGGAGGTCATATCTCGGAAGAGAAGCTCTCAGATCATAAGGCCGCGGTCGGGAACGCTATTGTCGAGGCCAGAAAGAAAACTCGTAAACTCAAAAGGAGTGCAAAACATGCATGACGATCTTAAGGACGTTATCACCACGTCGAAGGTGGCGCGTGACAAACTCATTGCCGGTGATCTGAGTGTGAAGGACGCGAACGGTATCGCCGCTCAGAACCATAACATCATTGGTGCTTATGCGCTTGATTTACGTGAGCGTGTATTCCTGTCGGAGACAGCTTCGCTGGTCAATCGGCTGGACGCCACGAAGGATCAAGCATTGTTAAATCATCAAGAACCTTCAAGTGGCGAAAGCGCGCCGGCACACTGATGAAAGATCTTAAGGCAAATGCGTTGCCTGCTCTGCGTGGTTGGATTTTTCCGGTCGCAACGAGCGAATCCGCTTTCACATCAGGGGCATATATCCGCGTTAGGCGCGCTCACCCTCGAAATGTGGGCGCCCCGCAGAAACCAAGGAACAATCGTCGGGCAGCGCGTCGGCGCGCTCGCCCTCGAAATGTGGGCGGAACGCAGGGCAGATCGGCAACAAAAGGCGAGGTTCATATTGCGTAACGAGTACTGTGGCGCGGCACGGCTGGGCTTGGCAAGACAAGACAGGGCTGGGCTTGGCAAGACAAGGCGAGGTTTATATTGCGTAACGAGTACTTCGGCATGGCGAGGCGTGGCTCGGCCTGGCATGGCGCGGCCGCGCAAGACAAGGCGAGGTTTATTAAGTGGCAACAAGCATGGCTAGATCAGTGCCAGAGTGGAATGGGCAAAAGCCTGACAGCAAAGTCCCTGCGCGGGTTCGGGATCGTGTGGCTACGAAACAGGGCGATCTGTGCGCCAAGTGCAAAGTACCGCTCACAACAGCTCAATGCGACCACATTATTCCGCTAATACTTGGAGGCGAGAACCGCGAGACAAACCTACAAATGCTTTGCGCAGCTTGTCATGCGGGCAAGACCAAGCTTGACGTTAAGCTGAAATCCAAGGTCGCCGACATTCGCAAGAAACGGCTAGGCATCAAGCCAAAGTCGCCTCTATCGCCAAAAGTCCGAGGCATACGCAAGCGCATGGACGGAACCATAGAGAAATACAACCGCCAGACAGATCAATGGGAGCCAATGTGATGTCCAAACATATCCGCAAGCGATTCGGACATGAGCCGAACGACAACCAGCCAATCCCGACCGTCAGCGCAATCAAGGCTGCCGTAGCGCGCGATGTAGGACTCCCGCTCCGACGCATGACGGATCACTCCCGCAAGTGGAAATTCTCGCGCCCACGTCAGATAGCAATGTACCTGGCCTGCGAGATGACGTGGCACTCATACCCGGCAATAGCGCGCATCTTCGGAGGCTATGACCATACGACAATATTGCACGCCCACCGCATCGTCCGCGCGCGCATGGAAGCTGATCAAGAGCTTGAAATGCGCGTCAATCGTCTTGAGCGCGAGATATTGGAACAGGTTGCTTACCGCACTCCTGTCGCGCCTGTCACAATCCTATCGATACTGCAAATAACACAGCTTGAGGCCGCAGCATGAGCGTCCCGCAGATCGCCAAAATGAAACGCCAGCGCGACAAAACCGATCGTATTGCGGGCTCAAAACACCGCTGGCCACGTCGTCCCATGCGCTCTGGCCGCACGTCCAACACGCGGGATATAAACGCAGACATGAGCGGTTAGGAATGAGGACTTATTACAATGAAATCGACCAATTCGCCGCCGCGTGGCTTCTGGAGTTGATGAAGAAGGGACTTATCTCAGGTGGAGAAATCGACACCCGTTCAATTATCGATGTTAGACCCGGCGATCTCCGAGGATTTACCCGATGCCATTTCTTCGCCGGCATCGGAGGGTGGGACTACGCGCTCAAACTTGCAGGATGGCCCGAAGAATGGCCTGTCTGGACCGGATCATGTCCCTGTCAGCCGCTTTCGAGCGCAGGCCAGCGGAAAGGTCATGCCGACGAACGACACCTCTGGCCCGCTTTTTACCGCCTCATCTCCGAGTGCGCGCCTTCAAGCGTCTTTGGAGAACAGGTTGCGAGCAAGGATGGGCGTGAATGGCTCGCCGGAGTACGCGCTGACATGGAAGCATTGGGATATGCCTTCGGGGCCGCCGATCTGTGCGCTGCGGGCGTCGGGGCGTCGCACATTAGGCAGCGATTGTTCTGGGTGGCCGACGCCGCGCGCGACGGACGGGAGCAACGGCGCCCCGAACCAAGCGGGCGGGGCGCTCCCGGCGGATGCGTCAAAGGTAGCGGGATGGGCAACACCGACAACGCGGGATCACAAGGACGGCGCGAGCACGCTGGAGAATACGCCGATCAACGGACTGCTTGGGCGCCAAGTGTCCTTATCCCCTGCGCTGACGGAAAACACCGCCGAGTCCCCGCCAACGAAGCGGGCGAGCCTGAATCCGAAATTTTCCCTTTGGCTCATGGGGTTCCCAATAGAGTGGGCACATTGCGCGGAGCGGGTAACGCCATCGTCCCGCAAGTCGCGGCGCAGTTTATAGCTGCATACATGGAATCAAAGGAATGAGCATTAGCCTTCAACACCAACTCAACTGCGCCAGGCGAGAGGTACAGCACCGGATGAAGAGGTTTCCGCGATTGGTCGAGGCCGGGAAAATGACAGGGCAAGAAGCCGAACGCGAGATAAAGGCCATGCAGGCGATTGTGAGTACGCTTGAGGGGCTTAGAGCTAAGGATCCGACATGACGCCAACCGAAGATCTGATGTGGATTGGCATTGGCGCGGCTATGGTTATAATTCCGTCTCTGGTTCTGGTTGTGATGGACTTCCGCATGATGACGATACAAGGCGAAGCTGTGCAGCGCGGCTATGCTGAAGTGCGAGATGGCAAGTGGATGTGGAGGGATGAGGAATGAACATCGATCTTGACAAACTGGAAGCTATCGCAAAAGCGGCAACGCAAGAAGAATGGCGCGCAGCAAGTTCATATTCAAGCATTGTGGGCTGCCCCGTAGTCGGGCAAAGCGGACGGGTTATTGCGGACATCGCCTTTCTAAACCATCAAGGAGATAGGCCGAAGGAAGCCTTCGACAAATACCGCAAAGAGTGCGCCGGAAACAGCGTCCATATCGCCGCATTCAGTCCACCCACAGCACTCGCTCTCATCGCACAAGCGCGGGAGCTTCAGACCCTGAAGGCAGCAATTGTAGAGCAAGAATACCGCGATAAGTTGGTGAAGGAATATCTATCAGGGCGGCGCAGCGGTTTTATAGACGCCCTTGATGCCTTTGTTGCATTTGTCCGTAAAGCCCGCGAAGCCCTCAAGGAGACCGACAATGAGTGAGACACTACAGGATCGGTTGCTGAATACTCTGGCGACGAAGCGGGACAAGATTTTTCTTGCCTTGTGCGGCGTTCCGATGGCTGCAAATGAAGCGCAGCTTCTCATCAACATGCCGTCACTCATCGCCCGCATCGCAGAGCTATAAGCACAAGTATATGTGCCCGGCATGGCGAAGTGCGGCAAGTGTGAGTTTATAAACATGAAGATGTCCCTCCGGGCGTCTGATGGCGCCATTGGCGTCAAAACAACGATTGATCCAGAAGATTGCCCTAATGGTTGTGGGCCGCTACATCGCGTCACAGAACGTCAAGCAGGAAACGATCTTATTGACCGCCTTGAGGCATCATTACTGCACGAAAAAGAGCTAGAAACCCAGCTCGTAGAAGCCCGAGCGCAAGAGCGGGAGCGGTGCATCAATACCGTCAAGCAATGTGAGGTGGAATACATCACAGAGAATGACAGCGACGCGGTGGCAGAGGCTTTCGCGTGGACATTAGCTTGCCTCCACTCTGCCTGATGAAAGGAAATAACATGCTCGCGTACCACGGACTACAATCTGAAAAGGACGCCATCCTCGCTCAGCTGCAAGCCCATCACGATGCAGACGAAATCGTCAAAGGACAGTATTGGCAGGGCGGCAAAGGTTGCGCTGTGGGCTGCACAATTCACTCCGATAGCCATGCGGATTATGAGCCCCGGTTCGGTATTCCACAAATGCTGGCGCGGTTGGAGGATACGATCTTTGAGGGGATGCCAAACCGCGCCGCCAAGGGATGGCCGCTGCGGTTTATGGGTGCAATTCAACCCGGCGCCGACTTGTCGCTGGTTGGATGGAAATTTTTGCACTGGCTGCTGACGGACGAGACTATAAACCCAGGAATTACACATCCCGATGTGTGTGCTGCCGTCAAGCAATGTGCGGATGTTCTGCTGCCGCTAACAAAAGGCCAGCAGGTTGTTTATGTCGCCGCGAGCGCGGCGAGGAGAGCGGCGGCGAGCGCGGCGATCGCGGCGAGCAATGCGGCGAGCGCGGCGAGCGCGGCGTATCAGAAGATGGCAGACAAATTAGTCGCGCTAATCGAGGACACGGGCGCTCTACATGATGAGGTGAGGTGATGTATGGACCTAGCGAAGGCGCGTGGCGATTTTACGTATCCGTATTCTGTTTCGGGCTTGTGGCTCTCGCGTTAGCGATAGTCGTAGGGCTACCGACTCTTGCGTGGTGGATATTCCACCATGTCTCAATTCACTAGGACAGGTAAAATGAGAATCAACGTCTACAGCCAAGAATTTACACAAGAAGTTCTTACGGTGGAAAAGATAAGCAATACCGGACTGGTTTACAGCGCGATACAATTCATACTGCATTCCTCGGAGAGGCTACACCACCCACCGGAAGATGATGACCGTAGCGCTGTGACGTTTTGGTTGCCAAAATCTAAATATCGCCGCGAGGAGTTGGCAAGAGCTTTTCGGTATGTTGGCGCAAAGAGAAAATCCCCAGCCAACTCCCTTAAAAACAACAAAATTGCGCAACGGCACAGGGTGCCCGCGATGACTAGCTGTCATTGCGTGGATATGGAGTAGCGCCCATGCACGCTCGGGCCAAGAGGCCATCTGCGTTAGGCCCCCAAAATCGGAAGCAAGCCGCATTCATCCTCGCTAGTATTATTTCCATGTTCATATCGTGCGGTTTCACCCCAAGGCATCTCCCCGCCAGCATAGACACAGTATTTCACCCACATCTCCTTTCCGATGGCATCCGTGCACTCATAGGCCTTGTGATCGGGGGCGTAGTTGGGTGGCGCGCCGTTCCAAAGTATCGCAGCGACAACCATTCTTCACGCTCCCGCAAAGGAGGCTGACTTGCCGACGATCACGGAAAAATTGGAGGAAATTAAAGGTGTTACCCCAGAAGTGGGTGAGTATTGGCGGCCCCGCGATCTTATGATTTTGCTGGGGTATGATGCGTAGCACCGGATGGTATGCTTTGCGTGTAATAGGCGGCAACGTGGCGGACTGATGGGCGACATAGTAAAATTGGATCAGCCTGTTTCAAATACTGAGGCGGAAAGGCAGCGGTTTGAGGCGTGGGCGGGCAAAGAGTTTCGCGCCGATGAAGCGAGCAAGATTTTCGCGCGCTCGCGCGGCGGCGAGTATGTACTTCCGACCGTGCGCGCGTTGTGGGCCGCATGGCGCGGGGCTAAGCATGACCTTGTCGTCCAATATATCGAAAGCACTGAGGCTAACCCCACCACATGAGCCGCCGCGCTGCCACATTCACGGAAGTCGATCTGAACCGCGCCATGAAGGTCGCGGAGAGGTTCGGCCGGGATGTGGTGATCGGCAAGGATGGGTCCATCCGCATTGAGAAGCGCCAGGACAAGGGCGAAAAGCGTTCACCTTACGATCCCGATGGCGACGGGCCGGATCTGGTGTTTTGATGGACGCCATGCCGAGTCCCCGGCCGCCCTATCTGCACCGCGCCACCACCCGCCACGGCAAGACCGTCTGGTATGTGCGAAAAGGTCAGATTGGCCGCATACGCCTGCGGCAACCTTATGGAACTCCTGATTTTTGGGAGGAATATCAGGCCGCAATTGCCGGCCAGGTCGCCAGCAAGCCAACTCCAGGGGCGCCGTCCGGCTCTCTACAATGGCTCTACGACCGCTATCGGGAGTCCGCCAAGTGGGCATCCCTGTCAGTGGCGACCCGCCGCCAGCGCGAGAACATCCTCGCCCATGTCATGACCGCCATAGGTCATGAACCCTATCTGAAGGTCACGAAGCGATCTATCGAGGCCGCGATTGACCGGCGCCGCCATACCCCGGCGCAGGCCCGGAACTTTCTCGATGCGATGCGGGGACTTTACCGTTGGGCCCTTCGCAACGATCACGTCCGCATCGACCCCACGGCCGGGGTCAAGGCCCCAGAGCGGACGGCTGGCCCCGGCTTTACAGCCTGGTCGATGGAGGACGTTGCCAAGTTCGAGGCGTACTGGCCGGCCGGGAGCCGTCAACGGGTCTGGCTGCACGTCCTGCTCTACACCGGCCTGCGTCGGGGCGATGCTGTGAGGTTCGGCCGCCAGCATGTCAAGGACGGCATTGCCACCATAAAGACCGAGAAATCACAGATGCAGGTGGAGGCCGTGTTCGCCATGGTGCCCGATCTGGTCGACACCCTCGAACAGGGGCCGACCGGCGATCTGACTTTCATCTGCGGGGCTGACGGGCGCCCACTGGTCAAGGAGAGCTTCGGCAATATGTTCTCGAAGGCCTGCCGGGACGCCGGGCTGACGAGATCCGCGCACGGCCTGCGCAAGCTCCAGGCGACGATCTGGGCTGAACGTGGCGCGACCGAGCGGGAGATGGAAGCCATGTTCGGCTGGGAAGGTGGCGCGATGGCCCGGCACTATACCAAAAAGGCTGACCGCAAGAGGCTCGCGGAGGGCGCTGCCAGTCGTCTTCTGGGAACGCCCGAAGAACAGCGCCGTGCGCACCTTGACAGGCAAGGCGTGCGCACCTTGAAAAAAGCTGAATAGTTTCATGCTCTTATTTTTTGACTGGTGCGGTCGAGAACCGGATGGAAGTTGATATATAAGTCAACCACTTATGGGGAAGGTAAGCACGTATCGGTCCCATTGATTCCAAAGGGACATTTAAGACGGCGTGCGCACCTTCTTGCGGGTGACAGACCGGGCGGAAATTCGGATCCAGATGCCTCCCTGCCCTTGCATAGGATCTGCATATTCTGACCTTGGAAAAGGAAAGGCCCGGCAGCATCGCCACCGGGCCTTGCGTCATGGCATTAAAATGTCTTAAGCGTGCATAAAAATGCTTTACACTAAGCATATAGGATGGAGGCGCGGGGCGGCAGCTGATTCTGTCAGTGATGGCCAGTGATAGCGCTCCATGTGAGCTTACCCAACTCCAGCAGGATGCCGCCCAAGGACGCCGCTACCGTGACGATGAATATCGCCATGGCCTTGGTGCCCCTGCTGTTTCCGTCGCGATAGGCCGCGCGCGCGTTCGAGCCAGTAATCTGCTCCAGCACGTCGTCCATCTTCTTTTCAAGCCGGGCCAGAGCGGCCGCTGTCGTGACCTCGTTGTGTGCAACCCGAGCCTCAACAGCCCCCAGGCGTCCTTCGATGTTTCCCATGGCGCGCGCCATCTCGACATCCATCGTTCTCTTCTCCATCTGCTCACAACCCCCGTCTAGGTGGTAATACGTATGTGCAGGAGTGGCGGGTGAGCGCCCCTGCGGAATAATTTGAGGAATATTTGGCGGCCTATTTGGCGGCCTATTTGGACGTTCCGGCACACTCTTGGACCGCGGCCTCAAGTTCGGGCCCGTACCCCAGCCACAAAAGTAGCTGCTCGGACACGATACGCGCTTGCTCGGTGACGGTGGACGCGGTGTTGATCGCTCGCTGGAGCTCGGCCATGGTCATAATGTGGGCCGGCGGCGGCGCAATGGTCGGCGCACAGCGAACCGGGACGGCCACGTCAACGGTTTTGGTCACGATCCGAGTGGTTGGGGTGGCGCAGCCGGTGAGTGCCAAGCACACGGCCAAGGCTGGGAGATAGCGGGTCATTGGAACGCCCCCAGAAATATCGCCTGGACTGACGGGCATACCTCCTTGGACCCTGGCACACTAGCCAGCCTATGACGGGCCACGGATAGCGCGGCCTGCGCCTGGGCTGCCTTATCGACGGCTGTCTGAGCCTTGGCGGTATCAGCCCGCCCACGGGCAGCTAAAGCGGCTATAGACGCGTTGGCCTTATCCAGGCCGGCTTGGAGGGTTTCCGCATTGGCCTGCGCCTGCCCGAGCGCCTTCAGGGCTTCGTCGCGGGCCGGGATTGCACCTTCAGCGATGGTCACATGGCCGATGATCGGCAGGGACAGTCCAAATCCGTATAGCTGGACCGTCTGGACCACTACCATGAGCACAAGGGCCGCAATGATGATGGCCGTCAGGCTGATCTTAGCCATGAGGGTGGCGAAGAATGGTGGCATCTCAGCCTTCCCCGCCCATCTTGGCTTTGATACCCACCCCAAGGCCAGCAGCCCCGGCAATCGACGCGATGCCAGTGCCGAAGCTCATGGGGTCGAATTGCGCGTGCATGACAAGCTGTGTGCCAGCGCCTGCAATCAAAGCCCCGGCCCCACTGGCTGCGATGACCCGAACCGGACAAAAGATTGTCCCGGCCTTGTCCTCAGTGAGGATGTCGCGGAAGAATTTGCCAACTGCCTTGAACATGACGGTGTCTCCTGTGCGAGCCTTCAGATGTGAAAGAGCACGCCCGCGACGTTTGCGAGGGCAGCGACCAGCACCAGTGTCAGGACGGCATGGGCGCGGGCCCAAGCCACGTCTTTGGCAATCGCGGCTTCAAGGGCTGCTACGCGGGTTTCAAGGGTGGCAACGATGCCGGTAGGCGCTGCGTTGGGATTACTCATGGTTACGTTCTCCTTGTGGTTAGAGGCTTGGAAATGACCGCTCGGCCTTCCCGGTCATAATCTCGCGCTGTGGTAGCGCGTTTAGTCCGCCATTGATGCGGAGGGTGATTTCGCGGATATTGTTTTGGTCTGCGAGCTGGTTGCAGCCGCGGTTCTGCCAATAGGCCAATGCAATCTTGACTGCGGTCGCAGGTTCAGCGGCAGCGGCAGCGTTATTGACAAGGTCGATGCCTGCGATGTCGCCAAAATTCGCATAGTTGTCGCGAAAAGTAATTTGAATGAGGCCGCGACCACGGAAGCGATAGCCGTCACCGCTCGCTTCGTCGCCGTTGCCAAAGCGATTTGCGTAGGCTGCGTTGGCCAGGGCTTCGGGATTGCCAGCAAGTTCTGCGGCGCGCGGTGCCAACTCTGGCCATACTTCAGCGATGCGGCCCGCACTATACCAAAGATCCTCACGGAGCCGGGTGAAGTAGGTACTTTCCACAGCAATCTGGCCGAGGAAGCACCACCAGCGTTGAAGCGTGCCAAGGCCAAAAGAGGCACCAAGGTCATCCATAGGCGGTGCGACCGACGACATAATATCCCGGTTGCCTTGCGGGCAGAAGTCCGCAAGCCGCTGGAATGTAATCATCGCATTGCTCCTTGCCGCGCCAGGAACCGGGCGGTTGTTTCAGGCGTTGATTGACTTGAGGCAGTTATTGCGGGCCCTTCATGTCGGACAGCACCGTAAGATTGTTCTGCACACTCAGCACCCAGCGCACCATTGCGAGCGCTGCAAGAACAATGGCGCCTAACAGCGTACTCCCAAGAAGGAGGAGCGTCGCGGTCACAATTACCGCCCATGCCACGGCTTCGACGGTCCACCACAATTTGCCTAGCGTCCGCTGTGCAAATGCCATAACAGGGTTTTTCTCGTATCCGCCCGGCTGGGCAAGCACTTCATTGGTTGTCTTCACGTCCATATAAAAGACCCACGCGAGCGCGAGAGATGCGGCAATGAACAGGATGGTTCCAAGCATGGCAGTCGTCTCCTTTGGTGGAAACAGTGGACGTGGGGGTAAATTTGGGCCTAGACTTTCCGCCGGCCATTTCTAGTAGGGGAAAGCCATGGGAAAATTGGTACTGCTCAGCGTGATCTGTCTTGGGCTTGCAGCTTGTGCGACGGCCTCGGACTATGTGCCCGTAACCTCTGCTGCATCGCCCTATGGCGTCACGGATGCGTATAACAACTGCACCGTGCAGTCAGACAATGCACCGTTCATGGTAAATGCAATGGGCAGCCCCCTTGAAGCGGCAGCCGAACAGGCTCAGTTCGTCATCGACTGCATGCGCGCCAAAGGCTACGCGCAGCAGTAAGCCCTATTGGTATGGCGAACTCAGGATCTTTTCCTTCATCGCCAAAGGCGCGGTCACAAGGTTTTCCTCGTTCGGGTGCTCGCGCTGGAGGTAGGCGTTCTCCATCGCGTCTAGCTGTATGGGAAGATATGGAAAGCGTTGGTTGTAGGACTGGATCAGGCCAACCGCGCGCTTTTGCATACCGTTATATGCCTTCTTGTCTCCGCGCTCGTAGGCATCATTCGCGCGGGCCATAAGCTGCACCGCCGCCACTTCTACATCATGCTTATATTCGGCTGGGCTTTTTTCAAGCTGGTGAACATACTCCTGCTGTTCGCGAGCATTTTCCTGCGCCATGGTCGGGAAACCGAGCGCGACAAGGGTTCGCTGGAACGGCGTCAAATCCTTGGCCGGCTGGAGCATGTAGCCCCTCGCTGACATGGCACCCTGAGCTGCCTCGATGGCCGCCCGCCCGACATTCTTCGCAGCGGTCGGAAGCAGTTCGTTGAGCGCAGCTCCAGCACCCTGTCCGCTCATGTGGCGTTCCCACGCCGAGTTCAGCCGCTGGTACATCATGCCGGGAACGACGCCGAAGACATCTCCGAGGCCCCCGCGCGAGAGGATGTCACCGAAGCCAAGGCGATCGCTAAAGTTTATGCCCGTCATGACCGACGCCGGCCCATACAGCAGCACCTTCGCGCCTACTTTCCCCATGCCATGGGTCTGCAAAAACGACCGGATATGTGCGTCAATGAGCGGGTCGTAATGCCTAACTAATTTGAAGAGAGCCGTCGCAGCGTTCTCAAGATCCTTTACAAATGGCAGCCCGTAAGCGCCCGTTGTGGCAGAGAGCGCGACGCCCATGAACATGGCCGCAATTTTTCCCTCTGTCCCCATATGCATCATCATGCGGTAGGCGTTCGACAGGAACCGCATCTGATAGCCGTGCATGGAGAATACGAGCGTCCCAATTGGACTACGCTGGGCCTCAGGATGGTTTGTCCGTCCCCATACGCCGCTGCCTTCCGACAGGACAAAGCGGGCATAGGTTTCCGGGTTCATGCCATGGCGACGCAAAAGGTCGCTGTAGATGGCACTATGTGCAGCCCATGATTTGGACGCCCGTTCGAGAAAGGCAGGATCTTTCGCAGCCCGGTAACCAGCAAGTGCCATCGCAGCACGGTTGGCTTGGTCGATTGAGGAAATATTGGACATCGCTATGTCCATTCCGCGCCGGACCTGCGGCGCAGCATCCCCCCACAGGGCCGACTGGCGGTTGGTGATGGTCTGAATGTCATCGGCACCTACCGAGTGCAGCATTCCCTCGTCGTTCAGTTTCTGCATGAACGCGCGTTCGTCCGGCTTCAGGGCGCCCAAGAGGTGCTCAGGACTGACGTGGGCTCCGTGAACCTTGTCAATCCGGATCGACCGATAGGTATGCGCAAGGGCGCGGCCGAGTTCAATAATGGGTCGTGAACCACCCCCAACGCTGAGAACCGACGAGCCCATAATGGGTGTGTGCATGGCCATCGCCATCGTCTTGACCGGGCTCATGGCCATGGCATAGACGGCACCTAAGCGGTTTAGTGCCGCTGCCATCCGTGAAAGCGATTCGCGCGGGTCAGTCTGGTACCCCATCCAGTGCTCCCAGAACTTTTTAACTAGTTTATGGGGATGGTTGTTCTGAATGTCCTCATAGGCGTCATTGACGGCATTGCGGTGAACCATATCCGCCGCATTGCGGGATATGTGCCAGAGGTGGGTTGCGACAGCCCGGTCGAAGTCCGCCGAATAGCCCGGCACCAGACGGGCCTGCCGCTTGAAGCCAGCGGTAAGGTCGTCATAGATCGCGTCCATCAGGGCATCCGTGGCGTTGCCCATGGCCTCCTTGTAGTGACTTTTTGCAGCCTCGGAGGCATCCTGCTTTACATCATCCTCCATGTCGTCGCCGGCGTCGGCCCGACTGGCAAGGATTCTTTCTTTCAAGGCATCCGTCGCGTTGCTCTCCATGAGCATGAAAAGCTTTTCGACAGCTGGGATATTGAGCTTTCTGAGAATGTCCGGCTTTGACCGCAGATCGCCAATCTCGAAGTCATATTTGCCTTCGGGGAAGGCAACGGTGCCATCGCCCTTTTTGATCTGCTTGATGTTTTGAAGCGCCTCTTGCACTTCCGGCACCGTGAGCGGAGCACGGCGCGGGCGACCGAGTGCATCTTCAAGCATATGGCGTTCTACAGTCTCAAACCATTCGACCTTGGGATACCCACCACCGGATTCCATATCGGTTCCGAGCTTCGGCTTGACCGCAATGTAATAGTCGCCATTGCGCACGGCCGGAAAATACGGGCGTTTCTTTTGCCTCTGGGCTTCATCAATCGCCTCTGCGAGCTTGGTGAGGCTCCGGTTGTCGCTCTTGCTGACGCCGTTCGCATTTGCAGCTTCGCGGATTGCATTGCCGTCCAGAGCACCCGTCCAGCCCTGCCGGCGCGCAATCGCGCTCATGACGGTATCCCACTGGGCATCGCCAAGGTGTACAAGATCATGGAATGCGCGGGTCTCGCCCTCATTGAGGGTGAATTCATCACCGACCTTGGAATGTCTGGCCTGCCAGTAGCTTGTATTTTTGACCTTTATCAGCTTGCCGTCATCGGGGGTTCTGTGGTCCCATTTGCGGGCGAGTTCGAGGGCCGCATAGACGCGCTTTCTGGAGTCTTCCGGCAGCTTGATTAGTGAGCCAGAGATGATGTTCCGAAGCCGGGTTGCATTCGCATTGCTCTCCGCAATCAAGTCCTGCCATGCGTTCCAAAGCACGCCAGACCGCTTGTCACGGGTGGCGAGCGTCAGCGGAAATATCGTCTCGGCTTCAGCGCCATTGATGTTTTTAAGCAAGCCTGCGCCATAGCTGGCGATGATTTCATTTACACGGTTTGGAATGTCACCGGAACCGGTTTCGCCCGTAGCTGCATCAACAAGATCGGAGACGCTATCACGGTAAATCTTTTCCTCTTCGGGCGGTCTTGGCTGCCCACCGGGAGGTAATATGCCATCGCCGTCATCTTTGGGAGAAAATAGCGTGCCGTTCCCTACTTGGCCGCCAGTTCCAGAAGTTTCTGCGCCGCTTCTAGGCGCTGCGCCTTCAGCACCGGGTTGGGCTCCAATTCCGCCAGTCTCTGGTATGTCCGTGCCATTGCTACCAGGTGTAGCTTTGAAGAGGTCGGAAGTGGCTGGATGGCTTGTCCCATATTGTCTGTCCCTTGCAAGACGCAGAATGTCGCCCGACTGTGCAGCTACATCCCCGAAGAGGCCAGGGCCTGCTGTCGCTTTTTGGGCTTCCTCTGCATAGAACCTTAGAGCGCTGGCAAGTTTATCCCTCCCGACCGGCTGCGTCCAATCTTTCGTATTGCGGAACATCAACCCCAGAAAGCCCTCTGCCTCCGGGCTGATATTTTGGTCGCTAAACATCGAACGCTGCCCGACATACTCCGCCACATTCCGGCCTTCGGTCCGGGCATGCTGGACGATGCGAACGGCGTCTAGCAATGCCTGCGTCTGATCCATATTGGCGTCTATGGTTCCGTCGCTTGCATCGGCGCGCATCGCTGCCCATGCCGGCGCGACATCGGTCAACGCACCGCCAATGGCCTTGATGTTTACGTCGGGGCTTTCGGTAATGGTCGAGACGAGCTTCGGGTCAGCATAGGCCTTTGCCAAAAGCGCGGCCTGCATCCGGCGGACACCGTCTTGGGAAATAGTTCCGTCGCTGCCAACCATGGCTGCATGGTCGGCCTGATCGACCGCAGCAGCCATGAACTCGCGCACGAATGGCCTGTTTTGGGCCAAATCAAGGTCGCCGCCACGGTATAGGTCGAGCATTCCAGGGCTTATTGACTTTGCATCTGCCATTGCGCGCTCTGGTCCAGACATTCCCATCGTCCCAGACTGGTTGGCGTCACGGGTAAATGCCTGACGGTCGTCCGGGCTCAGATCGTTTGTGCGAACGCGAACCAAGACCGGATTGGCGATGCCGTCGACAGGATAGCCTTGGGCCTCCAGATGGCTGCGGTAAGAACCGGCAGAAGGCATTTGCTGGTCATAGGCTCTCTGGATTGCCAAGGTGCGCCCGTTGCCACTCTCCACCGTCCCGTCTGGACTGATGATAGGAGCGCCATCACTGGCCTTTGGCGTCTGGTCCAACAGCCTGGGGTTCAGGTTTTGGGCAATATGGGCAATCTGTGCATCCGATACGGCGCGCGACCTGTCACGGGGCTGTAGCTCTGGAGGATATGCAGGATTTAGCTGACCGTCTTGTGTGTGCGATGCAACAAGGTCTTTTGCGTCGACAATGGCGTACTGCACAGGTATTTCATTGCCGGATGCCGTAATGGCGCTGTCTTCACGGATTGGGCGAAGGTTAATAGGTGCCCGAACCGGCGGCGGAAGCATATCCGGCTGGGCGGCAAGAACAGGGCGTAGCGGAAGTGGAGGCGCAGCGGGAGCTGGCACAGCGGCCTGGTCGCGCTGGGCGACTACTGCTCTTTTCATGGCCGCAAGACGAGCGCGTTCTTTTTCGATCTGCGTGCCAAAGCGGTCGGCATACATCTGCGCCAACGTGGCATGCACGTCGTCCAGATTGCTGACCCAGGCTTGTGAGGTGGTATTGGTCTGATCAGGGCTACCGAAGAAGCCGCGCATGGTGGTCATGGCCTGCTGCACGCCGGTCATGAACTTCTTGAGCACTGTCTTTGCGACACTATCGCCATAGCGTTGCTGGACGGCATCCAGAACACGCGGCAGAAAGCTCTTGAACTTCGGCGCTTCCGAGCCAAGCTCGGCGCCCATTTCAGTGACCAGATGCGTGGTGACGGCTTCGGCGTGGGCTTCATCGCCCTCCGGACCCACCGGAAACTCCGCGCGCTGGGGTGCAGATACGCCAAAGGTGCGCTCGGCGTAGGCGCGCCCTTCTGGCGTCAGCCCGGCGCGAACCTGCTGGGCCAGAATATCGCCCAGATTGGTGCCGTCCGGCAGCGTCGTTCCTTGCAGCACATGGGTAAACTCATGGGCGCCGACCTGCGCCGCATTGCGGCTCGGATTGTTCGAGAGGAAAAGCGTGTTCGGCCGGTTCGGATCGACCATGCCGTCAAAGGGAACATGGCCGGTGTCATCCAGATAGACAACATTGGCCCCAAGTTTTGCATAGTGCTGCTGCTGCTTGAGCGCCAGGTCTGGCGAAATGGTCGGTTGCGCGGTGTCAGGAGCAGCTTGCGCCGGGCTCCAAACCTTGAGCGGGATTGGAACATCCTCGCCGCGGGTTCCGAGGGTGTGAAAGACATACGAAGTCGGGCTTGTCTGTTCAACAAAGCTGCCACGAAACGGCATCGCCGGGACGGCATCCCCAATACCGGGTTCATGGGCCCCGTCATTGGCATAGGCCGGGTTTTCGTAAGCCTCCGGAAGCCCGGGCGCGGGACTGCCAAAATTGTCCGTCTGGCCATAATCGGACGACTGCGGAGGCGCCACGTCATCGTACGGCGCCATATCTGGCACTTCGTCGTCAAGGGCCATCAGAGGAGGTTTGGGCGCCCCAGCGGCCTGTATAGCCTGCGTTTCCAGGCTGCGCACCTCGTCGTCATGCCCCTGCGCGATGGCGCCCGGATTGGTACGGAATCCAGCGCCCGCATTTCCAGCCGCATCCTCCTGCGCCTGCCGGGCCTGTGCAATCATGCCCTCGGCTTCAATATCGTGGTAATTCGTTGCCGCATTCGCGTCCGCAATGGCCTCATCGATCGTGCGGGCCTGCATGATCGTGCCGGCGTCTGGCCCACCACCTGGACCACCACCTGGCCCACCACCTGGTGCGCCGGCGGGTGGTGGCGGTTCCCCCCCGTGACCAAGCACGGCCCCTGGAAGATGGCCAAGGCCCATGATCAGCGTGTTGACAATCGCGCCATGGGTATAGGCTTGCGGCAACCCTTGCGTAAGCGGCGCGCCGTGCAGGTAATTTGTGACTGCCTGTTGCGCCACCGCAATAGCCGGCTGCACGCCAAGACCTTGCGTAAGGAGGTGCTGGATCGTGCCCTTGAGTGCGCCGATGTCGAAGGCTTTCCAGCCCAGCGCCGAAAAGGCTCCGTCGATGCCACTGTCTTCGCTCGCCCGCTTGAAGGCTGCCACGGGGTTCTTCGGGGCCTTGGCCAGATTGGCTTCGTAGTTCGGCCCGAAGGACTGAAGGGCTGCCATAGCACCGGCCCCAGCAGGCCCTGCGATAGACCCGGCAGCCATAACCGGCAAGCCAGATGCGACCTGATAAACAACCTTTTCCGCAAGTGAGTAAGGGTCGAAGCCGCCCTTCAGTGAAATCGGCTGAGAGGCAAGCGATGGCGCTGGACCGGGCCCTTGACCTGCCCCCACAAGTGCGGACGCAATGCCAATATCCGGAATATCGTTGCCGAGCGTTTCATTTACGATATTGGCCGCCTTCTGCAGATCGGGCGAAAGCTGGCCATAGAGCACATCGGCGGTCTGTCCAAGGCTGTGAATACCGGATTCAATGCCTGAAAGCGCAGCTCCGCCAAACCCGGTATCGGGAGGCGCGCCCTGCGGCTGCTTGGGCGACATAGACGGGGCGCCCGTGTTGCGCGCGGCAGCTCCGGGCGCATCGAGATTAGGTGAGGGCGCAATGCCGCTTCCGGGCGCGGGTGATGCCGCTGGAGCAGAAGCCGCTTTACCGGAATCATCCGCTGGCGCACCAATCTGGCCAGCGAGATAGCCGACAATCGCTTGATTGCTGTAGCCAGCCTTTTGCGCGGCCGCCAAGTTAAAATTTGTCTTGCTGGCGAGGAATGTAGCAATATCCGCTTCCGAATACCCAGCCTTGATTGCGCCCGCAACGTCAAACGCCGGAGAGGCAGAGGGCGCGGGTGAGGTTGCCGAAGCGGGCGGTTGTGGACTGGCTGACGGGACGCCAGATCCAACCGTCGGAGAGCCAAGAGTGGGGTCCATGCGCTAGCGCCCGGAACCTGAAGGTACCGCACTGGTGCCGCCCGGTCTCAGAAAGGACGAAAGCGGTGGTCGACCGGATGGCGAGACAGGCGCGGATCCGCTACCAGGAGCGCCCTGAGAAAAGAAAGCGCCATTGGCTATGGATTGAATGAGGCTGGTCGTCTGCTGGTTGAGGGCTTGGATGCGCTTCTGGCCCTCCTGCTCAATCGCCGTCATCCGATCATTGTACGGCTTGAGGGATTTATCCATCGCAGGCAGAGACATCTTGGCAGGCAGTGTGCTGGCCTTATCATTCATTTCAGCCTTGGCTGCTGAGAGGCTCGCCTGCGTCTCCTCGTTGATGAGCATCGCCTGCTGGGAATTGTAGCTGTAGAGCGACGCGGCAAAGCGATACATTTCCGGGTTCTGGATCTTGATCGGATTGCCATCCGGACCATTAAGGGGTGTCGTCGTGTGGTTGACGGTATTGACCACGACCGCCTGCCCATCTTGGCCAAATGTAAGGTGGTTGCCAGCGGCAAGGATGTTCTCGCTCGCGATTTTCTCTTGGGAGCCAGCATAGATACCGGCTGCGGCCGTTCTTGATGTGGCCTCTATATTCGCAACATTTTGGGCCGAAGTTTCTTGGCCCTGTGCAATGCTTTGAGCACTCGAAAGCTGCTTCGACAACTGGGCGCCCTGAAACTGCTGTTGCTGCCCCTGCAATTTGTATTGGTTTTGATAGGAAAGCTGACTGGCCAACTTCGTCATGTTTTCCTGCATCAGTTCCTTCTGGTACAGAAACCCCATTTGGCTGCCAAAATTGGAGATGCCCTGCCCCATTGCGGCCAGTCCGGCACCGAGGTTGATAAGTCCCATTATTCATCCTCCTCGGCATCTGGCGACTGCTGGTTAGAAGGCGGTAATGGCGTCGGCGTAGACGCGCGCGGATCTTTAACCACACCGGCTGCCCGATTTATCTTTTCCATAGTCACCGGGTCTTGCGTGAGGCCCTGAATGTTCTGGGCCGCTGTCTGAAGCATCTGGGGAGTAATGCCAAGAGCCTGAAAGAGTGTATTGGTATATATGTGCGTCGCCTGCACGACCGTTTGCGTTGTGATCTTGACGAGGCCGAGCTTGGATGCGAAGTCGAGCGCATTGAGCATCAATGTCACACCCGCCGGGATCATGGCCTTGAGCGGCATCGTGCCACGGGATTCCTTGTAGAGCATGACGCAGAGGCCGACCGCACCTTTTGCGGCATCTTCGACCGGGTTCTTGCTATTGCGCAGAGATGCCAAAATGCCCTTGGGACCGTTCTGAAGAGCGACCTTCATACCGGCAACAACGACGCGCTCATAGTTCAGTCGATTTTGCGGCGTCAGACTGCTTTCGATTTTCTTTTCGCTCGCCGCGAGGATGTTATTCTGGAGTAAAAGTCCCATGGTCTCATATCCCATATGTGCCGGTTGCGCCGACGCCACCAAATGAGCCGCCGCCCGGAACCATAGTGTTTGCTGTTCCGGTCACATTCGCGGATGTCGGCGGTGGCGTATTGATCAAACCTGCTGGTGATCCCGTTACTGCGGGCGATCCTGTCCGACTGGCGACTGGAAGCGGCGCCTGCATATTGGCTACTTGTTGGTTGGTAAGGGTGGCAGCGGCACGATTGGCAGCGGCTTGGGCGTTTAGTGCCGCAATCTGCGGCGTTGTTAGCGGGCTGAACAGACCATTTAGAAGAGAGCCACCGACCTGCATGGCGCCGAACGCGACGGTGCGATTCTTGTTCGCAAACTTCAGCAGGTTTCCGAGTCTTTCCGAAAGGGACGGACCTGGTAGTCCGCTTTCTAATTGGGAGACGCTTGGCTGCGTCAGTGCCGTGCTAAGATCTGATGGCGCGGTGAGATTTGCCGCAGGTACTCCCGGGATTCCGGTTACGGTGCCAGCGCCTTGCGGAACTTCGACCGGGCTTGGCGGTATGGAACTCGCGCTGCTGCCTACACCTGGATTTGGCGTTGGAACAGGGACATTCGAGCTGCCTACTGACGTTCCTGCCGTGGTGCCAGCTGTCGTGCCTTGTTGCCCGAGCGGTGTCGTGGCCGTCACACCTGTTGCATTGAGGTTTGGCACACCATTCCCGCTTAGGTTGGAATTCTGGGTGACATCAACGGGCGCTATACCGGAGGAGAACGTGTCTACGTTCGGCGTAATATCGACCGGCTGAATGCTATTGATGATGTCCTGCGTGGCGGCAGATTGGGCTGCCGAGGTGGCAGCGGAGGCAAAGGCGTCTGAATTTGCCGTGATATTAACCGGCTGAAGCGTGCTCGCATAGGCTGCGTCTGCGGCATTTGAAGAACTGCTCCCAAAAATGGAGCCAGTCGTCGCATCTGCGCCAAAGACGCCAGCACTTGAGGCAAGAGCCCCAATGCCACCAATGCCGCCCATGATGAGGCCGGCGGTTTGGAGCCCTTTATCACCTGTCACCGCACCGATGGCGCCAAGGGTGACGCCAACCGCGGCCACAGCCTCAAATGTCGTCATTACACCGGCACTGCCAGCAATGACCGCGCCAATCGCGCTCGCGCCGCCCATGGCCATCGTGGCTGCGGCTCCTAGTACGGCAACAACTGGCATATTTATGGCTCCTTATGCGCCCGGCACATTATAGATGCGGTAAATCACGTCGAATGCGTCTTCTCCGACGCACTCAAACCCGATGAGGTGGTTGAACCGATGTTGCCGGTCGTCGGAATGCGGTGTTTTTGTCTCGGCATAGCCAAATTCAGCGATGATGGGTCGCAAAAAGTCGACAATCATGCGGCGCGTCATGGCGTGACCGGTTTTGAGGCTGTGAAAGTGGAATTTTGGCCCCATTTTTACTGTCAGGAAGGCCAGTTCACCGCCAATTTCGATTGGCTCTATGGCCCAGCCGTCAAGAGACCTGCAAAATTCATTTTTTGAGCAGAAAAGCGCGTTTTTAGCTGCCTCCCAGAGCAGATTTTCGAGTGTCTTTCGCCCCGTCATAGCAGATTGCCGCCGCCAAGCTGTCCAAGATTGCTAAATTCTGCTGCGGAAAGGTTCGAAGGACTGCCGGCAGACGTGGGGCTTGATGTCGACGACTGCACAACAGGAACTCCGCTGCTCCCCGCCGAACTGTTATTCTGCGCTGCCACGGCCTGCTGCGCTGGCGAGACCCCGCTCGTAAAGTTGAGCGTCGATTGTAGCCCGGGAATTCCGGAAATCGTGCTGAATGCACTCAGGGCATCATTGAGCTGTTGCACGCTGTCATTGAGGGCAGTCGCTTTCTGGTCCGCCGTCAGATTCGTACTAGTGACGATGCTGGACATATTGGAAAGTGCCTGAGTGTAGACCTGCGCTGCGCCCGACGAGGTCTGTAGCAGTGTCTTGTTCTGGTCGGTGAGATTTGTCACCTGCATGTCGATTTGCCCATTGGCCTGAATATTGGCCATCGAGGCGGCATTCTGGAGATTCTGGATGGTCACTGCATTCTGGTTGTTCATCGACGCGACGAGCTGCTGGCTTTGCGTCTGCTGCTGTTCGACGGAGAGCGACGTATTGGCCTGAATGGCGGCAATCGCCTGCTTTGTGACATTGTCGGCACTGTCCATCGCCATCTGAGCAGCAGTTGCCTTGTCCTGCGCCGTCAAGGTGGTGCTGGACTGTAACTGTCCAAGATAGGTCTGGAGGTTTACCTGTGAGGCTTGCACGGCAAGATTTGTCTGGTCGACCCTTTCCTGATTTGTGAGGCTTGTATTGGCCTGAATGGCGGCAATCGCCTGCGACGATGTATTGTTCGCCGCCGAAATGGCCGTTTGCGCCTGATCCTGCATCTGCTGCGCAGATAGCGTCGTATTGGACTGGATAGTCGTTAGTTCTTTTTGAAGGGCCGCGTTGCTGGCCTGCAAAAGAACCTGCGTCTGATCCTGTTTGTCCTGATTGGTCAGTGCCGTACTGGACTGCAGATTGGCGATGGCAGTTGAAGTTGCGTCCTGCGCCTGCTGGTTGGTGATGGAGGTAGAGGACTGTACCTGCGCGACGATCTGCTGTGTCTGTGATTGCACCTGCGCAATAGAGTTTGCACTTGCGATCTGCTGCGCCTGCGCCTGCAAAGTATTTGATGCTTGGGCAGCGGACGCGAAAGCGGCATTCGTCTGGCCCGCATTGTATTGGCTCGTCTGGGTTGCCAGTTGCGAGTTCTGGAGGCTTGCGGTGTTCTGTGCCGCCGCCTGCGCCGCAAGAGCCTGATTTTGCGCGCCCGTGGTGTTGGTGGCGGCTGTTGCATAGGTCTGGGCGTCCTGGGCCGCGATCGGCTGGGCCGCGGAATAAAGCGCGTCTTGGCCTGCGGTAATCGCCGCGCTCGAATTTATGAGCCCGCGCTGGTTCATCATATTGCGGGCGTTGGTCTGCGCCTCTTTCATCAGCGGAGAGCCGGACGATATGATATCGTTTATCTGCGAGGCAACTGTCTGGTTGGGCGTTACCTGAAAGGCATTGGGATTGTAAGAAGATGCTTGCGCCGCTTCGGCATTGGCCTGCGCTGGGTTATAGCCTGTCACCGGAGCGCCCGGGCCTGAAGCACCGACAGGTGTCGTTCCAGTCACGGTCGAGTTTACACCGGGTGCCGAGTTGATAAGTCCCGGTACCTTGGCGACGGGCGATCCTGTGGTCGATACTGGCTGACCGGCAGATGACATTTTGGTCTCCGAGAATGTGCGGCGTTATGCAGCGACCAGCGCCATGGGCTTAGGGGTTGCGGGGTTTGCGTCGGCAGCTATGGCGGCAGCGATCTCAGCGTCCATCGCATCCGTCAGAGCTTTGACGCTCCCGGCCTCGTTAGCCTCCATCTGCGTCTGCACCCAGCCCATCAGGGTCGCCAATGTGACGCTGGCAAACGGCGTAAACGATGCCGGGTTCGGCGCACCGAGACTGAGCGGCCCACCGTACCGGCGAGCAGTGTAATACTGCATCGGCGTGACGCCGGGCTTTGCTGTTGTTGACGTAGCGACCACCTGCCAATGGACTGCCGACACAACGTCAGTGAGGCCATCGAGTGAGGCGCAGACGAGAGGTGGGCCTTGTAGTGACCAAGCGTAAGTATTGGTCGTTGTCATGTCGAGCTCCCTTGCGCTTTAAGGGTTGCGATTTCGGCGCGGAGTGCATCGAGTTCGGCATAGGCGTGCTGCAAACCGAGCGTAAGCAACGGTTCCATTTCTCCAACAGAGCGCATCCATGGCACATCATCATTTCCTGGCTTGAAAGCCTGCGGGTGAATAGTGTGACCTTGCTGCGCCTTGAAGTTGATAGCACGCGGCGCGGTTGGATCAGCTATCCAAGAGTGTTCGGCCACATAAAGGGATGTGATTTTCTGCCTCACTTCGTCGGCAGAGAGGGTGCGCCAGTTCCCTTTGAGAGTTTCGTCAGACGTGGTGTTGAAAGCAACGCCCGTAGTCCCGCTCTGTGTAATAGAGCCTAACGCTGAGCCCGCGTAGTTATAGTATTCGTATGCTGCACCGCTCGATGTGCCTGAATTATGTCCGAGCATGACATACTGACCGGAGGGGTCATAAGTAAAGTAAGATCCATCGGTGGTGGTGTGTCCAACCAGCAGATTGCCGCTGCTGTCGATGCGCATACTCTCGCCCCCATTTACGCCAAAAGCTAGAGGTATCGCGACTGAGGGCGCAACGAGCGAATAGCTGTTCGACAACCATATATTAAAGTCAGCGTTAGACCAGTTGGTAGCGTTGAACGCCAGCTGATTGGTTGAGCTGACAGAAACGGCGGCGTTAATCTTCGCGGTTCCGCCAGTCGCACCAACCTGGAGGTTGCCGTTGCTGTCGATAGTCGCACGCGTTGTGCCCCCTGTTAGGAAATTAATGTCGTCGGTTCCCGCCCCCACCATCTGAATTGCTGCCGACAGATCAGATAAGCCACTGGTGAATGCACCAATTGTTGATGGGCAGTAGAAGTTGTTCCCGTAAATGTCCCCGGCTGCATCGAGAATGCCGGACGGACTCGTCGTCCCGATGCCGACGTTGCCGCTGATTATCGCCGTCCCCGTCACCGCCAGAGCATTCGTGCCGAGCGTTGCTCCACCGAGGGCGAGAGAGGTCCCGGTGGCAATGCCGAGTGCGGGCGTCGTTAGGGTTGGACTTGTTGCCAGCACCATGTCCCCGGTGCCGGTGACTGCGTTTGCCAGCGTCACACCGCCATATGTCATCGTCGTAATCGTGGGCGATGTCAGCGTCTTATTGGTTAGCGTGTCAGTGGTTGCTCTGCCCACCAAAGTATCATTCGCCCCCGGCAGCGTCAGGGTCACGCTTGCGGTCTGCGTCAACGTCAGATTATAGGCGCCCCCGAGCGTGAAGTTTCCGGCCAAGGCAAGCTGACCCACGGTATTGGACAATGCTGTCCC
>JBMFWV010000016.1:0-47547 GCA_049964915.1 Rhizomicrobium sp. | reverse complement strand
ATCATGCCCCCAGACGAATCCAAAACTCGCCCCATCGCAAGCCGTTTTTCGTGTCATCAATGAATCGGGGTATACAACTCCTAGCCGTGACCCGAATCCGCTATGGGTTGTTCCCTCCAGTAGAAATTTTCCGGGTCCTGCCCATATAGGTTCATACGCTTCGGAGACGCCATGAGATTTCAATACCGAACCCGCCTGCTGGCGACAGCATTGTGCCTGTCCCTGGGGGGCCCTGTCATAGCGCTGGCGCAAAGTCCGGCGCCGGCTTCCAGCCAGGTTTCCCCTGCGGAAGCCCGGGCCGCGACCCTGCCCGTAAGAGAGTTCTATGATGCGCTTCTCTACACAATGAAGCATGCCAAACAGCTTGGAATAAGAGGGCGTTTTGCCCATCTTGAGCCTGCAGTGAGCAACGCCTTCGACTTCGAGGTGATGACCCAATTCACCGTGGGCCAAAACTGGGGCAAAATGACGCCTCATGAGCGCGCCGCCCTGATGGACGCCTTTCGCAAGCTCACCACCGCGGATTATGCGCGCAGTTTCAACGACTATGGCGGCGAGCGTTTCGTCATTGCGCCAACGGTCGAGAAGCGCGATGGCGACGATATCGTGTCGACGCAAATGAATGTGCCGGATAAGGCGCCAATTCCCTTCATCTACCGCATGCATAAAACACCGAGGGGTTGGCGTATCGTAGACATCTATCTCAACGGTTATATTAGCGAAGTGGCGACGCGGCGGGCAGATTTCGCGTCAACCCTGCAAAGTGGCGGTGTGACGGCCCTGACCAAGAAACTTGACGAGATGGCAGATCAGACGCTGAAGAACTAAGCGCGAGGCCTGATCAAACGGTGCCAGGCGGACGGGTCAGCCCCTCCTGTGGCAGCATATAGGTCAGAAGTGCCGGCAGCACCAACAGCATAGACACCAGGATCCAGCCCAGGGCCAGCATGAGAATAATTCCCATGCTGGCAGTACCTGGATGAGATGAGATCGACAGCGTCCCAAAGGCGGTTGCCGTGGTTGCCGCGCTCATCACCACTGCACGGGTCAGAGGCGAACGCAGCAACTGTCGCTGGCCACTGCGCCAGGCCATAACAAAATAAATGTCGAATGCCACCCCAATGCCAAACAGCAGTGGCAGGGCAATGATGTTGGCAAAGTTGAGGTCGATCCCGGCCAAGACGCATGACGCCAACGTCATGACCCCTGCAAGCACGAGCGGGGCCAGAGCCACCAGAACTTCGCCGAAGCGGCGCAGGGCAAACAGCAAGATGATGGCGATGGACAGGAATGAATAGATACCAGCCATCAGGAACGCGCGTACAATCGTCCTGCCCGATTCCAGGATGATGATCGGGGTTCCAGTGGCGTTGGGCGCCACTTTCAACACGGCAGCGGTGAAGCGCGTGAGTACGGCATCCTTGTTCGCGTCACCCGAAGGAAAGGCCTGGACGCGATATTGACCACTGGCCGAGATCCAGTCTGCCTTCAAGGATGCGGGCAAACCTGCAAAATCAATTTCGTAGGGCGACAGCGCGAGGCGTAGCTGTGCGAGCAGGGTCTTTAGTCCGGGCACGAACGCGGCGGCGGCGGCGTTGCGCAGCTCGGGTGGCGCGGCGGCGAGCCGTTCCAAGGTCTCAGCCAGAGCTCTGGCATCCTTAGCCGCCTTGAGAGACTTGGTGTGGGGTGCTGCCGCAACGAGCGCAGCAGCGACCGTCTTTAGCGTGGCAATGGTCTGCACATCCGTCGGAGGCAAAGGCGTAAATACCGGATTGAGCGTGGGGCCAAGAACATTGGCTGCATCCTTGACGATCGCAATCTTGGCCTGCTGATCGGTTGGCAGGAAACTGTCGATGGTCAGTACCTGGCTTACCTCCGGAAGCTTCTCCAGCCTGGCGGCAAGTGCCTCAGCAGCGCTGCGGGAAGGTTGCAGGACATTGATGGTGTTGGGTGAGGTGTGCGGGTTCTTCATCAGATCAAGAGCCGTCGCCACAGCCTCGGTGTGGCGATTGCGCAGATCAAGAGGATTGGAATCAAAGCGCAGGAACGGGATCAGTGCGGCTCCGGCGATGAGCAGGACAAGGGCTGTGTGCAATACGCGCTTGGGCTTATTGCAGAGAAAATCATCGACCGGCCCCAATGCCACCCACCCCACTTCCGTCTGTTCACTGTGGGGCCGGAAAAGTTTCAAAAGCGCAGGTAGAAGGGTGATGCTGAGTACATAAGTGACCACCATGCCGGCGCCAGCGATCAAGCCAAGTTCCTTTACACCGGCATAGTTGGTCGGAAGAAAGGAAAAGAACCCTGCCGCCGCGGCCAACGCCGCCAAGGTGAGACCGGCGCCAATGCCCTTGCCGGCCGCAACCAGGGCCACATCAAGGTCACCGTAAACCCGACGCTCATGGCGATAACGCACACAGAATTGGATACCGAAATCGACGCCCAGCCCGACAAACAATTCGATGAAGGCGACCGAGATAATGTTAAAGGCCCCGTAGGTGAGCAGCCCAATCGAAGCTGTAACCGAAAGTCCGATGACCATGGTCGTCAGTACCGCGAAGATCATGCGCTTTGAGCGCAAGGCCAGCCAAAGCATTGTGAGGAGCAGACCGATCATCAAGCTGGCGAGCAGTGCGCCATTTTGAATGATGGTCGCAAATTCCTCATCAGCCATGGGCACCGGCCCGGTCAGGCGTACCCGCACACCGGTTGACGCATCGAGGCGGAGGGCGCGGGCCACGCGACGGATCTCATTGGTCGCTCTCTTGCCGGGCATCAAAAGAGCATAGTCGAGCTTCGGCTTGACTTCGATGAACGCCCGCGTTGCAGGAACGCCGCCGCGCGACGAAGATTCAACGAGCTTGCTCCACGGGAAAAAGGCCGGCCTATGAGCCAGGACATTGGTGAAGGTCTGATTGAAGATGACCAGCGGCGTGTCGAGTGAGGCGAGCGTGGCTTGACCGCTTGTGACCCCCTGCAGAATGGTCTGCAGGGTCGTCAAGACACCGCGCAAGCTGGGATCTGCGGCCAGACCGCCGAGAAAGGGCTGCGCCTTGATCAGCTGCTGCATGGAGGTGTGGATCTCGTCCTTGGACAGCAGCAACAGTCCGTCACGATTGAAATAAGGTCCACTGTCAGGCTGGCGCACGTCCCGGAAGAATTGTGGCTCCTTGCGCAGGGCGGCGGCCAGCGCCGTCGCGGCTTCTTCGGTGCGCTCGGCCGTGGCCCCATCAAGGACAATCAGGATTAGATTGTTCTGCTGGGGAAATTCGCGGTCATACTGGATTTCATTCTGGCGCCAGAGGGTATTGGGCGCGACGAGATTGTCGCTGTTGGTATCCATCGCAAAATGGTTCACCGTGTACCAACTGCAGACCACGCCGAGCACGACCGCCACGAGCACGACGAGGCTCGCAAACCGCGTCGAGGTGCGAACGATAGTACTGACAAAACTGGCGAGCATCCGAATATCCGTCGGGAATCGCAGCCGCTCACACTGCTGATAACTCAAGCGAGGTCAACCGGCCACGCACCGAGAACGCCAGCTGGTCGCGGCGCGGTGTATCCCGAAAACGTCAGGTCTTGGGGGTCGGTATATATAGGTTCATCCCGCAGCGCAAAATACCGATCTGTAAGGAGCCTTGCTCAGGGCGCCGGCGCGGAGCAATAACCACACCGAATTTAGGGCGAAATTCCAGCCTTCGCCGGAAGGCCAAGCGCCCGCTAACCAAGCTCAAGCACAAAGATCGCACCCGGAGCCCCAGGAGCGGCAGACGCGTCGACCTTGGCTCACGCAGACACGCAATTGGCCCCGGCGGGCCTGAAAATCATTTAATCATCGCGCCGCGCCCAGAACCGGGGAGCCTGGTCGCGCACCAGGCCAACGCAATGTTGCGGATCCTCCGCCCCATTGCGCGTCTCAACCGCCTGTGCAATCGAGCAACCGGGGCTCAAATGACGAGGCCGTTGAATGTGGCCGCTAATAGGTATCGGCGTAATCATCATTGGGTTTGCGGCCCGGGTGAACCCGCTGATTGTCATCATCGCGGCGGCGCTGGCGACAGGCATCGCCGCACATCAGAGCCCACTCACCATCATCGCCACCTTCGGCAAAGCCTACAATGAGAGTCGCTACGTTTCGATCGTGTGGCTGATACTTCCGGTCATCGGCCTGCTGGAGCGCGAAGGTTTACAGGAGCGTGCCCGCATGCTGGTCGGGCGCATGCGGGCAGCCACCGCGGGACGCCTGCTCATCGTCTATCTGGCTCTGCGCCAGGTCACGGCGGCTTTGGGACTGCTATCGCTGTTTGGTCACGCCCAGACCGTTCGGCCCCTGATTGCTCCCATGGCTGAAGGTGCCGCCGAGACCAGGCTGGGCAGTCTATCCGAGAAATCGCGCATGCTGATCCGCGCCTATGCCGCCAGCGCCGATAATGTGGGAGCCTTTTTTGGTGAGGACATTTTCCTGGCAGTGGGCTCCATCCTGCTGATCAAAGGTTTCCTGCAGCAATTGGGCATTCACGTGTCGCCTTTGAGTCTTTCGCTGTGGGCCATCCCCACTGCACTGCTCGCCTTTGTCATACACGGAGCGCGGCTCTGGCGGCTCGATGCAAAACTCAGCCGCCAGAGCAAGGATGAGGCACGATGATCGGGCTGGAGCAGGTTTACTGGCTCATCGGCGTGATGTTCATCGCCATCGCCGTGCAGTCGTGGCGCGACCGCAGTCATCGCAAATGGCTGGGCAATACCGCATTTTGGGGGCTGCTTGGCATCAGCTTTCTGTTCGGTACGATCATCGGCAGTCTTGCCAATGGCATCTTGGTTCTTGCCCTCGTGGCCCTGGCCGGCAGTGGTGCAACAGGCCTGGGGTCGATCAGAACGACCAGCGCCGTGGCGCGCGATGCTCGTGCTCGCAGGCACGGTAACTGGCTCTTCGGGCCAGCCCTGCTCATCCCGGTCATCGCCATCATCGGCACCTTCACGCTGGGACGGATCCAGCTTTGGGGGCTTCCGCTCGCAGATCCCAAAGAGACGACGCTGATCGCCCTCGCCCTCGGTATCGCCGTCGCGCTGATCGCGGCCATGCTATGGTTACGCCCGACGCTGCACGCGCCGATCGAGGAAGCAAGGCGTCTAAGCGACACCATTGGCTGGGCTGCAGTCCTGCCGCAGATGCTTGCTGCGCTAGGCGCTGTGTTTGCCGTCTGCGGAGTAGGTCAGGCTGTGGGGCAAATCGCGACCACGTGGCTGCCGCTCTCTCACCCATTGGCTGCGGTAGCGGCCTACTGCATTGGCATGGCCTTCTTCACGAGTGTCATGGGCAATGCCTTCGCTGCCTTTCCCGTGATGACCGCCGCCATCGGCGTTCCCTTGATCGTCGAGAAGTTCGGTGGCGATCCTGCGATCATGGGGACAATCGGCATGCTCTCTGGATTTTGTGGTACGCTGACGACACCCATGGCAGCCAACTTCAATATTGTTCCTGCCGCACTTCTTGAGCTGCCTGACCGCAATGGCGTTATCAAGGTACAGATTCCAACTGCCATTGCCCTGCTGATTGGCAACATCGCACTCATGTCTTTTCTCGTCTTCCGCTTCTAGAGGGCCCTCCATGACAAGCCTTATTCCGACGACCGCGAGCCAATTTGCCTCAATCGCGCTCAACCATGTCGGCCGCGAATATCCCAACAAGCTCGATCATGTTCTCAATGGGCCCGACGATGTCCGCTCACCGCAGGAGCTCCATCCCATCTTTTTTGGCAGTTTTGACTGGCACTCCTGTGTTCATGGCCACTGGCTGCTTGCGCGTCTGTATCGCCGCTTCCCAGCCCTGCCTGAAGCCACGGCGATAAGGACGTTGTTCGATCGCCAGTTCAACCCGGCGAAGGTCGAGAGCGAGCGCGATTATCTGCGTCGGCCGGGCACACGTGGTTTCGAACGGCCTTATGGGTGGGCCTGGGCACTCATGCTGGCCGGTGAACTCGAGCGTCACGACAGTGCCGAAGGGCGCAGATGGGCTCAGGCACTCAGACCCTTGGCGGAAGAATTCGTGCAGCGCTTTGAGTCCTATCTGCCACTTTGCACCTATCCGGTGAGGGCTGGCGTCCATTCCAACACTGCCTTTGCCCTGATCTTGGCACGGGACTATGCCCGTACGGTCGGCAACAGGGACTTTGACGCCCTCTGTGTGCAGACGGCCCGCCGCTGGTATGGCGAAGATCGCGATTATCGCAGCCTCGAACCGTCCCAGGACGAATTCCTCTCTCCGACACTTATCGAAGCAGCGCTGATGGCGGACGTGCTGTCCCCAGAGGAGTTTACGGCGTGGTTTGCCGCATTTCTTCCAGGTGCAGGACATGGGGCACCTGCCAACGTCTTTTCACCGGCCAGCGTGAGCGACCGTAGCGATGGCAAGATTGCCCATCTGGATGGCCTCAATCTCTCACGCGCGTGGTGTTTGGAGCTGATCCTTGGGCAAATTTCGCAGACCGATCCGCTTCATACGCGCGCGCGCCGCGCCATTGATGAGCATCTTGCCAGCGCCCTGGCACACGTTGCCGGTAACTATATGGGGGAACACTGGCTTGCCAGCTTCGCTCTGTTGGCCCTCGATCCCGTCGCGGCGTGACGTTCAGTAGCGCCATAGCCAGTCGACGCCAAGCGAGTTGGCATTGTTGGCTCCCACCGTACCAGTCACCGTAACGTGTGGCGCCACAGTGATTCGTACTTCAGCAGAACTCGCAGACGTGTTTGCGCCTTGCGTAACACCGACATAGACCTTCCCTCCGATATATTTTCCAGCCGTCACGGAGGCACCGGTACCCTGGGCGGTGTCTGGGCCCGTGACGTTCAGGACATCAAGACCTGTCAGATTGCGGGCAAAGCCTAAAAGACCGCCGCCACCACCACCACCAACACCGAGGCTACTCAATGCACCTGACATCTGAGCGAGCTGAAACGCCTGTCCGAGGCTGAGCTGCGGCGTGCCTGATCCGAACATCAGATTGGAGAGAATCTCGGATTTGGGCAATGCCGGCACAGAGCTCCAGTTGATCTTGGGGTTGGTGGCAGCACCGGTGATCGTCAGTGTCACGGAAATATTGGTGCCGGTATGCTGCGCCGTAACATTGATATTGGCTTTGCCCGGCAGAGCGTTACTGATTTGAACTACCCCGCTTTGCAGCGTGAATGCCTTGCCGATCACATCGGCTGTGCCGTTGATGAGCTGCAACTGCCCACGGAAAGCGGGCCGGCCTACCGTTCCAAAAATATCAAGATGTCCGCCCCACTCTGAATTCAGGCCGCGACCCGCGATATAGAGCCGGTTGGGAATATCAACAGCGATGTCAAGCTGCGCGGCGTTGAACATCGTCGGCGCTGATGGCTTGGCTGTGCCCGCCCTTAGGCGTTGCACCGGGTCTTCCTGCTGTCCGGCGTAGCTTACTTTGATAGTGGGAATGGAGGGCGGGATAGCAGCACCGAGGTCAACACGAACGGTATCGCTGCGCAGCTTGCCACGGATCGCCGCAACACCGGTGGCAGGCAGGTTCACGTTCAGTGTACCGCTGAGCGCACCGTGGAAGAGATCCTCGCGAATGAGCTCCGCATCATTCAGCGTCACCGTCAAACTGCCAGTGACATGGCCGAAAGTTCCTGACTCGGAGACCACAGGAGAAACCCTGCCACTCAGCTTGATTGTGCCGGAGCCGCCATCATTGGCAGTCAACACCACATCGATCTGTCCGCCGTGCTCTGCCACTAATTTCGCGTCAAGATTTGTCAACCGCGTGCCGGTGCGCAGATCGCTGAAGCTGCCCTTCGTAATCTGAAGGCGGCCGTGGAAGCGGGGTTGGGCCATGTCGCCGTCAAGATTAACGTCGGCGGTGACGAGACCTTTTGCATTCTCTTCGGCCAAAGGCAGCAAAGCGGACAGGTGGCCTGCATCGAGGTCTGCGAAAAGAATTTGGCCCTTGACCGCTCCAGAAGCGGACAGAACGGGCACAAAGCTGTCGGCACGACGCTGCACTGGCAGCTCCAGACTGATCTTGGCCGGTACGGGGCTGAAGCCGTTGATGCGAGCAGTCGCCGTCAACCGCTTTCCGTTCCAGTCAGCCAGGAAAGCAAGGTCAGCTGGTTGGACAGGTTGGGCCGCGGAGGAAAATACCAGGTTGTGCCCATATAACGCGAAATGAGCTGCTGTTGACGATGGCGTGAGTGCAACGGTCAGAGACCCGTCGAGGGTGCCACTGGCATGGTGTAGCTGCAGAATGGCGGCGAACGCAGAGATGGGCAGCGAGGTCAGCTGTGCGTGTGCCAGTAACTGGTTTGCGTCGCCCTGGGCTGCAAGTTCAACGGTACCACTGGATATCGAGACCCGTGTGCGGGCAAGCTGGAACTGACTCTGCTCGAACTGCAGCGATGTTGGGGCTTTAAGACCAAAGTGGATTGTGGCCCACTGCCCCTGAAGTTCTGTCAACGTGACCATGAGCGGTGTCAGGCGGACCAGGGCACGGGCGTGCATCTCATTTGCGCCCTCCCGAAGTCGGGCCGCGAAGTCGACTGGTCCCGACAACCCATGCAGGCTGGCCATGGCGGTCAGGCTGGCGCGCTTGAGCGACGCAACAGTGATGTGATGGAGGTTGGCACGGAACTGAAGATCGTGGTCGTGTCCTTGCACAAGAACGCTTCCCACACCTTGTGCCGGTTGTCCAAGCAGCAAGCCTGCCGGCGCAAGCAGATCCCCTGTCAGACGCAGCTGACCGGAATAGGTGCCATGGTCAAGTGCAAGCGTTCCTGCAAGCGTCGCAGGTCCGATTGCCCCCTGTGTAACCCCAAGCGTCCAGCCTTGCCTTCGCACATCAAGGGTGCTCGCGAGCGCCAGCGCGCCGATGGCAGTTGCGGCCGTCACGTGCAGAGCGCTGTGCGAACTGGGCGTCAGCGTGGTGTGCAAACCTAGTTTGACCTCACGCAGGAGACTACTGCCCAGGCGTAGCTTGGGTGCGTCGACATCCAGAGCGATGACTGGCGCATGTAGATTGCCACTCGCACGCGCCTCCAAGGCGAACCGTCCCGCAAGAGGCAAACCAAGCACGGGCGCGAACGGCGCAAGCTCGCCATGGAAAATCGTAAGATGGCCCAGGAGTGTGCCAGACCTGGATACCGACAGCGCTCCCAAGCCGGATAATGCCGCCAGGTCGAGCCGCAAATTGCTCAGCTGGTAACTGCTGTCATGTACCGCGATGCGTCCTGTCAGGGTGGGTGAGCGGCCCAATGCGCGACCGAGTCCTTGCGCGCTGATGGCCCGGCCCGCAACCTCAAACGCCCCCGTCAGCGTGCCACCCAGCGTGAAGTTGGTCAGTTTAAGGCTTGCAACCACGCTGCCGCCAAAACCGGTCCGCGCTTTCATGAGGTCTGGCACGTGCAGGCTGAGAACTCCAGCACCCGTCGTCTGCCCCAGTGACCCCGTCAATTCCGCGTTTGCGGCATTGCCCTTCAGGCTGGCGTGGATCATGAGCTGGCCATGGCCCGGGCGATCAAGATGGGCATCAAAACTGAAGCGCGAACCCAATAGTCCTGACAGTTGGCGCGGTAATCGCGCAGCAGTAGCGGCGCCGGTAAGCTGCAGCGAGAACGCTCCATCGGCTTTCTGCGCTGCACGGAGATTGGCCTTGAGTTGAGAGATCGATGTGCGGGCAGTGCCGATGTCCTTCAGCGTCGCTGTCGCGTGCACAAGCGGCGTCTCTTGGCTGCCACCAAGGATCAATCCAAGCTCGAAGCTGCCGATGCGGATGCCTGCCACGCTGTGCGCCATGCTGCTGCTGACAGCGAGCTGGCCATAGAGGGCGCCTTTAGCGTTCGCCCCCAGTTCACCCTTGGCGTTCAGACCTCCCCATGCCAGCGTCAGGAGGCGCAGCAGGCTTCCGCTCTGAGGTAAGTAGGAAAGCGTGGCCAATACGGTGCCGCGGGTGGTTGACGCAAAGCCGGGTAACCTGCCGGGCGCAACCACAAAATGTCCGTCGATCCGGGTTAGATCGGGCGCCTTTGCCTGAAACGTCGCAGCCATGCTTCCAATTTTGTCCGCACGCAGCTGCAAGGTGCCGTTGAGCGCGGGAAAGGTGCCTTCCAGATCGAGCGAAAGCTGCGTTACCCCGACTCGTCTAAGGCCAAGAAGTTGCGTCAGCAGCATGCCATCATCAGCAGCCTGTGCATGCAGCGATACTTTTCCCGTGGCCTTTGTGTACGCACTGCTTAAGACAAATTCTCCCTTTCCCGGATGGCAACGCGCTACTTTCAGCCTGGCGTTGAGGCCGCCTGGCCCGATAGCTGCCTGGCCGACAAGGCCGACACACGCCGCAGGAGCCTTGAATGCTGCAAGTACAAAGTGCTGGATGTCGATTTGCGCTAGTGTGATCTTCGTGCTGGGCAGAAAGCTCTGCGAACGGCTCCTGGGAGTTTTCGGAAACCGCGTAAGTCTCGCGTCCCGCAAAACAAGACGTTGAATGCTGACGTGGTTGGCAATGACCGAGGCCAAGTTCCATGCAAGTGCCATTTTTTTGGCAACGAAGAATGTGCCCTGCTGATCGGCAACAGTCAGGTGCTCGCAGCTGAAATTGCCGAGGAGACTTCCCTTGAGTTGCGCGCAGGAGATCTCATAGCCGCTCACGCGGCCAACCAGCCATAGGACTGGACCGTTCATAAGACCCGCTTCAAGCGCCGCAAAAAGCATCAAGAGGATGGCAAAGGAAGCTCCGCCGCCCCACAGCGCCCATTTCCGCCAGCCCGTGTACCATCGTTCCGACATCAGAATGCCTGCCCAAGGCTGATATAAAGCTGGATCGGCGCATCGCTCGGCCCGGGATTGAGTGGTGTACCGATATCCAGTCGCAACGGACCGAAGCTCGTGAAATAGCGCAAGCCGATTCCCGCGCCCACGCGCGGGCTGCCGCTATTGGCAAAATAGGGGCTGGTCGAAACCATCCCAGCATCCACAAAGCCGACAATGCCGATATTCTGCCAGGCACGATAGCGCAGTTCGACACTGGTTTCAGCGAGCGAGCGGCCGCCGATCAGAACGCCGGCTGCATTGCGCGGTGAAACATGCTGATAGGCATAGCCGCGCACTGACCCGCCACCTCCTGCATAGAATCGCAGATAGGGCGGAATGGAGAATTCCGGAGCAAAGAGAATTGTACCGAGTTTGACCCGCGCGGCCGCGATCAGCTTGTCGTTCAGCGGCTGATAGATCGAGGCCTGGGTTTTGAGGATCACGAAAGCGGTACGTGTAACCTGCGTGCCACCGACCGGCATGACGGAGGCGTCAAAGCGCATCCCGTGGCTGGGATTAAGCAGTGAGCCTGTGGAATCATAAGCCGCCTCAACGGCCAGCGACGCAAGCAGGCTTCCTGTCGAAACGCCCCCCTGATTCACCGTTGCAGCTTGAAACCCGAGGCCCGCCTTGCCGCTCCAGCCGTCCCCCAGTGGCGTCGAAATCTGGGACAACTGACGGATTCCGCTGAGCGTGTAGGCATCGGTGGTGTCGTGCGCGGTAGTCGCCGAAAAGGCTAAAGTCTGGTCAAGACCAGGTTGATCGGGCAATGTCAACGACACGCTCAGCAATTGGCCAAGGGTTCCTACTTGGGCCATCAACTTCAGAGATTCCGCATCACCCCACAAATTACGATCCTCCCAGCCGACCAGAGCGCCCGGCCCGGTGTCAGTTGCATATTTGGCTCCCAGCTGAATGGTGTGGTGGGGCATTTCGTGCACATCCACGAAGATCGGCGTCTGCCCGGTGGTTCCCATCGCCTTGACCTCGGGTTGAACTTCGATCGAGTCAAAGAGATCGAGATTGGACAGCGTCGTGCGATATTTGTGCAGCAGGCGGGCATCATAAAGCGCGCCTGGCTTCCAGGGCACGATGCGCTTCAGGAACGCCGGGCGTGTGCGCGCTGTACCGGTAACTGTAATCTTGCCAAAGGTGCCGACCGGCCCGGGATCCACCCTGAAATCAAGTGACATGCCGGCATCCGCGCGATTTACAACGGCCTTGCGCTCGACAATCCTCGCCGCGGGACGCCCTTCGCTGTGCAATTTGAGGACGAGTTGGGAGGTTGCCGTAAGAATGGGGGCGGCCCTGGCCGCCTGACCAAGCTTGAGGCCGATCTGTGGGCATGATTTTGGTGCAGCGGATGGCGGCGTAACCATGTAGGTGATCTTGCAGCGTCGCAGAGTGAAGAGCCGCCCTGACTTGGCGATGAGCGTGACCTGGGCGGGCAAAGACTTTGCATCGATCCTCGCCGTCACTTCGGCGCCGTAATAGCCGTTGGAGAGCATCACCTTGCGGAAAATATCCAGATCATTGTCTACCCGCTGTTCGAGCCCGGCATAGCCGGGAGGCGGATGATTCTGGTCCTGAAACAGCCGCGAGACCTGTCGGAACTGGCTGTTCAGCGCATCGTTCCCACCAGTGATCCGAACCTGGTAGTTGAGCGTACCACCACTGGCCCACGCTAGCGCAGGCGCGAGGAGCCCCAAAGCGCTCACAAGCGCGGCTGTGCGGGCCATGCTCAAGGTCCGGACAAGGAACGGCTGATATTTCCACATCGACGACAACAAAACGCACAACGCCGCCAATAGGAACCCTTGACTTGCACAAAATTGTCTAACGGCGCTCAGGTGCTCATGCGCATCAGTCGCCGGATACGTTACCTGTGTCATTGCGCAGCACAGGCAGGGCACCCATGAGGCGCATTAGCGCTTCATGCCAGCCATCATATTCAGGACAATGGCACCACGCATCAGCCTGCCTGCAATGCCGCACTCATCCGGCCGCGAGCGCCTGCTCGAGATCTGCGATGAGGTCCTCGGCCGTCTCAATCCCAACAGACAGGCGCAAGAGATCCATTGGACAGGGCGAACCCGCCCCTTCCACGGAGCCACGATGTTCAATGAGGCTCTCAACTCCACCCAGGGAGGTGGCCCGTTTCCAGAGCTTTACCGCGGCCGCAGTCCTGACGGCGGCTGCCTCGCCACCCTTGACGCGCAGTGACAGCATTCCGCCGAAACCACCCTGCATCTGCCTGGCCGCCAGGGCATGATCGGGTCGGTGGGCTAGACCTGGATAGAGTACCTCTGTGACCTGCGGGTTTTCGTGCATCGCCAATGCGATTTTCAGCGCATTGGTGCAGGCAGCCTGCACGCGAACAAAAAGCGTGCGCATGCCACGCGTCAACAAATAGGTTTCAAATGGACCAAGGACACTACCCAGCCTGACACGAAGACTGGTGATCCGCTGCCAGTAGTCGTCACAGGTTTTGGCCACCAGCGCACCGGCAATGACATCGCTGTGCCCATTGAGATATTTGGTCGCCGAATGCATAACGATATCGGCGCCCAGTGTCAGCGGACGTGTTAATACCGGCGTCGCACATGTGGAATCTACGGCTAGCTGGGCTCCGGCGCCATGGGCGAGCTCGGCGACGGCGGCAATATCGGTGATCTGCCACAATGGATTGGAAGGCGTTTCAATCCATACGAGCTTGGTAAGCCCCGGCTTCAGTGCGGCCCTCACCGCCTCAAGATTAGCCATGTCGACACCATCGACATGAAGGCCCCATTCCTGCGCGTAGCTCTTGAGCCAGGCCCGCAAGGACCAGTACATCACCTCTGGCACCACAACATGATCACCGGGATGCAAAGCCAGAAAGCAGCTAGTGGCCGCCGCCATGCCCGATGAGAAAATCAGCGCCTGCGCGCCGTGTTCAAGGGCCGAGAGCAAAGCCTGTGGTTGATCGAAGCTGGGATTATCAGCCCGCGCATATTGCCGGCCCCGGCGATAGAGATTGTCCGCATCGCGCAGATAGGTGGTGGAGGGATGCACGGGCAGCACCACGGCACCTGTTTCGGCATCGGTCCAGCCCAACGCCTGCGCCGCCAGTGTCTGCGGTGTCCAATCCTTCTTTCCCATTATCGGGAACTCCTTCTGTCGAACGGCCCGGTGTCCCACTCTTGGCCTGTGGCGCGATTGTCTGACGTCTCATCGGCTGCGCCTAAAAGGGGCGTGATCAAGCGGGATGGTGATCAGACACCCATGCCTTGCGCTCACAGACCAAAGCATGAGGCAGGGATGCTTGCATGGGAAAATGTAGCCCGTCCACTGCAACCGACTGGAGAATTCAGGGAAGCTAGAAAGGACCCGCCGGTGGCGCGACCCCACCGGACGTGGCGCCACGTCGCCGCCGCACTGCGGCCCGCGACCGAGGCCAAGGCCTTGTCTTCAGTCTTGGGGATGTTCAACCAGTTCAGGGGCGATATGCATCCACAACTGATCAGGGGCCAGCTTGACCAGGTCCTTGCCGATCTCGCGCCAGAAGGTCCGACTCAGTTTCTCCTTAGCCAGCGCGCGCATTTCGCCGATCGTCCGCTCTGGTGCCACGATCGCCAGTCTGACAAACTCATGCGCGTCGTGCGCGGACTGGAGACGCTCAACCACCTTCCTGACAAAGTCGTGCTTTTCCAGCTTGTGAGGATCGTGCTCGGGTTCGAAGGTGTCCTGCTGCTGGCGACTGCCGCCCCGCTGGTAGCGACCGGGTTGGTCGCTTCGCACGTCACGCCCATGCGCATGCAGATGCGAATACATAGGCGTGGTTACCTCCTCGATACGCTCTTGCCCATTCTCATCGGTTTCGAGCCGCCAAAAGAAGGCGCGTGACGAATCCATCACCACGATCCATGTGGCAGGAAAAGGACGGCGCATATGTTGCCTCCCATGCTTATGCGCCTTCATCCAGTTGCGAAGGCACGTTGTTTCCTAGCGCCTGAGACTGCCGCAAGTGTTGATCTGGCGCAGCACTCAAAAATCACAGCCTAGGAACGTGCAGTGCGGACGGCTGCCAGGATTTCGCCTGCAAGCTCAGACGCATCGAGCCCCTGCCAGTGCTGGCCAATACGGCGACGCCAGTTGGGGTAGGTATCGGTGGTGCCCGGCATATTGATCTGGGCGACTTCACCGGTCAGGTCATCGAGCTGGATCATCAGCAGACGGCTGGGTGCTCGTGCCAGAAATTGGTGCAGCGCCGCAGCCAGAGACACCGTCAGATGCAGCGGCACGTCAGGCTCTGCGCCTGGCAGCAGATCTGCCTCGACCAGTGCAGCAATGAGTGCAGCCTTTGCCTTGCGGCGCTCACGCTGGGCCGCAAGGCGCTCCTCGTCATCGGCAAATTGCCCGGCCTGTAGACGATCGGCGATGTCGTGTTCCTCCCAGAACCCCCGCAAAGTCGGCAGGTCATGGGTCGAAACGCAAGCTGCCGCATTCTGCGGATAATCCCCTGGCTGCTTGTAGCGCCCGCCCTCTTCTTCGAAATAGAGGACGCGATAGGAGAACATGTTTTGCTCGCCTAGAGCCGCACGAAACCCTTGCGGCACGGTGCCCAGATCCTCGCCGATCACCAGGCAGCGATTACGTACGCTTTCAAGCGCAACAATGGCGGAAAGGTCAGAAAACGGATAAGCCACGTAGGTGCCTGCGCCAGACGGTAGACCTCGGGGGATCCAGAACAGCCGTTCCAATTCCATGGCATGATCGATGCGCAGGGCCCCGAAGTGGCGCATATTGGCCTGCAGCAGCGCGATCACCTCGCGGTAGGCATGGCGTCGTAACGATTGCGGGTTCATGGGCACCACACCCCATTCCTGTCCACGTTCAGCCAGAGGGTCGGGGGGCGCACCGATGCGCGCATCGGTCGCATACACGTGCTGGGCACCCCACACATCCGCGCCGTCCGGTGAGGACGACACGGCCAGATCGCCATAGATCCCGACTGCCATGCTATCGGCCTGTTCCGCTGCAGAGCGGAGTTGCAGTTCGCACAACCACTGCAGGTACATATGGAATTCGAGCCGTTCGGCATGATGCCTGGAAAATTCCGTACAAGCCGCAGAGTCCGGACTACGGTAAGAGGCCGGCCACTGCGTCCAGTCACAGCTGGCGAACTGCTCGCACAGTGCGGCATGCAGCGCAAAGCGTCGCAGCGCCTGACCCTGCTGCTCGACAAATGCGTTATAGGCTCTTATGCGTCCATGATCGGGTTGCTGCTGCTGCCGCGTACGGAACGCAAAATACAGCATCTCGAAAGCCTTGTTCTTTAGCCGGCTAACCGCTTCATAGTCGACGAATGGAGCGTCCTCCGCCGACGCCGCCGAGGCCATAAGCGATGTGAGCCCGTCGCAGGCCCCGAATTCCTCGACCTGCGCCAGATCAAGGTAAAGCGGATTGAGAAACTGCCGGCTGCTTGGCGAATAAGGACTGACGAGGTCTGGCTGGGTCGGGAACAGGCTGTGTAGCGGATTGATTCCAGCTGCAGCGGCGCCTTGATGGTGCGACCAGACGATCAGTTCCTTGAGGTCGGTGAAATCCCCCATGCCCAGATTGCCGGGCCGGCGCAGCGCATAAAGCGGAGCAGTGATGCCAAAAACCCGCAGGCTCTCGAGTTCGGGTGGCAGATAGCAGCGTCTGGGGGCGATAATGAGTGAAGTCTCTACCTGCCCGTCATCGTCCTGGCGGATCAGGCGGTGATAGCCGCAAGGTAGCTGCGGCAGCGTCAGCATCACGCGGTGATAGTTCCGGCCGGCTAAAGAATAGCCTTGCGGCGTCGGGTCAAGCTGCGCGCGCAGTTCGCGCATCTCCTCGCCTTCCGGCTGCAGCCGGAAGGCGCCGGCAGATTTGCCATCCTCCACCACCACCCCTACCACGGCGCTGTCACCCTGGCGCAGAACGGCCACGGGGGGCAGCTTTTCATGCCAAGGCTCCTCCTCCAGCAAACGCAGGCTTGCTGCGATCTCTGTCGGTGTCTTGGCGGCAATCCCCATCGCGGCCAGGATAGCCTGCGCGGTCTCGCGGCTGGTGGCATAGCGCTGGCCACGCACATCCCAGTAATCGTCGAAGATCCCGGCTTTCCTGCTTAGACGAAATATAAGATCGTCGTCGGTCATGCAGTCCCTTGCAAGATCATGAGCGCATTGGCCGGCGCCGACACCTTCTTAGCCCCGTGAAACTGCGTGTGCGGTAGAGCCTGCGTGCAGAGGATCTCAAGCCAGTTTCCTTCTGGAAGGCAGAAGTCCTGGGGCGCAGGCCCGCCATGAAAGAGAATGAGAAAGCGCTCGTCCCCGGCCTCGCGCAACATGGCCAGGCTGCGAAGCCCGCCATCCTGCCAATCGACAAGGCCCATTTCGTGGCCAGCCGGGGCAAACCAGCGCGCAGGAGCCCCCTCACCCCGCAAGGCCCTGTGCCTGTGACGCAGCTGCGACACGGTCACGACAAAGTCCTGCAACTCGCCTCTAGCCGATGACCAGTCAAGCCAGCTCACCGCGTTGTCCTGTGCGTATGCATTATTGTTTCCCCCTTGGCTGTGACCAAGCTCATCTCCGGCACGAAGCATCGGGGTGCCACGTGAAATCATCAGTGTGGCCAGGAAAGCCGTCATCCTTGCCAGCCGCAGCTGCGCAATCGCCGGCTCTGCACTTGGTCCTTCGACACCACAATTATCACTGAAATTATCATTCGTACCGTCCTCTCCCATTTCACCATTGGCCATATTGTGTTTGCGGCTATAGCTGACGACATCGGCCAGGCTGAAGCCATCATGGGAGGTTACAAAATTGAGGCTGCGCGCAGCGTCGGAGCCAAAAAGATCGGACGAACCGGACAGCCGCGTCGCCAGCTCGCCCACCTGACCCGCATCACCGCGCCAGAAACGACGCACGCAGTCCCGATAGCGCCCGTTCCACTCCTTCCATGGGGCGCCGAACTCGCCAGCATGATAGCCATCTGGGGCTGCATCCCAGGGTTCGACGATCAATTGACAGTCGGCGAGAGCAGGTTCGGCCTTTATGGCGGTGAGCAACCCAGCATCGCCACGAAACTGGCCGGCACTGTCGCGGCCCAAAGTTGCTGCAAGGTCAAAGCGGAATCCCGCGACCCCCATATGCGCCCAATGACGCAGGCTCTCGAGGATCAGGCGCTGGACTGCCGGATGGGCGGTATTAAGCGTGTTACGGCATCCGGTGAAGTCCGCATAGTAGCGTGGATCAGCGGCGAGCCGGTAGTAGGATGCATTATCCAACCCGCGAAAGCTGATGGTCGGCCCCATCTCGTCGTCTTCACCACTGTGATTGAACACGACATCAAGGATGACACCGATTCCGGCTTCGCCCAGCGCTGCAACGGTCTGCCGCAAGCCATCTTCGCCGCCGGCAAGAAATCGTGGCTCGACTGCGGCAAAGGCGATCGGATTGTAGCCCCAGTAATCGGTCAGCCCGAAAGGTGTGATCCTGCGGCTCGTCGCGGACGGGGCAATTGGAAGCAATTCGATGGCGCCCACCCCGAGCGCGCGCAAATGCCTGAGCACAGCATCACTGCGCAGTGCATCTAGGCGACCCCGCAGGGGCCCGGGCACGTCGGGATGACGCATCGTCATACCACGGACATGCAACTCGTATATGAGATCGCTGTCGGCAGATATTCGCGGTGGCTTTAGCGACGGCGTTGGCGCGACCAGGGACTTGATCGCGAAAGCGCCATTGTCGCGCCTATCAAAGGACAGATCCCCACGCGGATCTCCGGGCGTGTAGCCGCAATGGCGGTCGTCCCAGCACCACGACCCGCTCAATGCGCGCGCGGCCGGATCAATGAGCAGTTTCTGGGGGTTGAAGCGATGACCCTCACCCGGTGCATAAGGGCCGTAAACCCGGAAGCCATAGGCCAATCCGGGACCGGCACCAGAAAGGCGCCCATGCCAGACATCGCCCGTTCGTGCAGGCATATCGTAGCGGTGTTCGCCCATTTTATCGAAGACGCACAGCTGAACATTGCTGGCATGGGCCGAGAATACCGCAAAGTTGACGCCTTCGCCATCGACGCTGGCGCCAAGGCGTTCAGCATTGCCCACTTCCAGGGCAGTTGCGCGCATATTCGCCATGACAGCCCGCCTCCATCGAACTTTCTTAGCCGATGCCAGCAACCAATAGAGACTTTCTGATGTTGATCAATCGAGCGTACCAGCGTGTTGTTAAAAGTTCCGCCATACTTAAATCTCATCCCTAAGGAGGATGGAATGCGCCTGCTCTTCGTATCCTCCGAAGTCTATCCGTTTGCCAAAACCGGCGGTTTGGCTGACGTCAGTGAAGCCTTGCCGCGGGCGCTGGCCAATCTGGGCGCAGATGTCCGCATTCTCATGCCGGCATATGGCTGCGCATTGCGCAAGGTTTCTCGGCCGCAGCCGATCGCGGATTTGTCAGGAATATTGGGCGTGCAAGATGCGCGCTTGCTGTCAGCACGGCTTCCTGGCTCCGACATACCGGTCTGGCTCGCAGATGCCCCCGAGCTTTACCAACGCGACGGTCTCTACCAGAACAGCCAGGGCGAGGATTGGCCCGACAATGCGCGCCGTTTCGCCTTCCTTAGCCATGTGGCGGCGCGGATAGGTAGGGGTGCACTCGAGCCGCGCTGGCAACCGGACGTCATCCACGCCAATGACTGGCATACGGGCCTCGTGCCACTGCTGGTTTCGGCCCACGCGCAGCGCCCCGCCTGTGTCTTTACACTGCACAATCTGGCTTTCCAGGGCCTCTTTCCGGCCGAGGACGTGGCCGGACTGGACCTGCCACCAGGCAGCTTCAGCCCAGACGGTGCGGAATATTATGGTAAAATCTCGTTCCTTAAGGCCGGCATTCGCTTTGCTGACAAGCTGACAACGGTCAGCCCCACCTATGCCCGCGAAATTCTCACTGAAGAGTATGGCTTCGGCCTCGATGGCCTTTTGCGGTCCCGGGTCAGCGATCTGACCGGCATCCTCAATGGAGCCGATTACGGCATCTGGGATCCGACATATGACGCGTCTCTGCCGACCAATTATGATTTCAGCGGTCTGAACGGCAAAAAGCTCTGCAAGGCCACCCTGCAGCAAGAACTCGGGCTGGCCGTAAACCCCGATCTGCCATTACTGGCCTTCATCAGCCGCATGACGGAGCAGAAGATGGCTGATGTGCTGCTGGAAATCATGCCCAAACTCGCACAGCAAAATCTGCAGCTATGTGTGCTGAGTGATGGGGATCACGGGCTCGAACAGCGCTTTCAGGAGATGGCCCATGCCCACACCGGCACCTTTGCCGTGCGCATTGGCTATCAGGAACCTCTGGCACATCGCATGCTGGCTGGTGCGGATCTGCTCCTTGCACCTGCCCGTTTTGAGCCCTGTGGCCTGACCCAGATCTATGGCATGCGCTACGGCACGGTACCGGTGGTACGGGCGACCGGCGGCTTGGCCGACACGGTGGTTGATACCAGCCGAACCTCCATCAGTGATGGCACTGCAACCGGTTTTGTATTCGCCGAACCCTCGGTGGCGGGCCTTTGGGAGGCTATCTTGCGCACGGTGGCGTTCTATCGCGAACCCCTCGCCTGGCGCCGCCTGCAGCTCAACGACATGAAGCAGGATTTCAGCTGGCATCGCAGCGCCAACACTTATCTTTCCCTCTATCAGTCGCTCACCGCGCACGTCCCCGAAGTGACCAGCGGAGTGGCTGTCATTGCCGGCTCCACGACAGAACCGGCGATCGAAAAGGCCATGGCCTGATCAAGCCAACGCGTCGCTTTCGGAAAATTGCCTGAAGCCCGCTTCGGTCAGCACCCCGTCTAGGGGTTCATCGAAGCCCTCGCTGGCAATGGCCTCGACCTCCTGGCCGGCAAAGGCCACACCGACGGCACAGACACGCCCACACCGGCGTAGCGCCTGCAGCGTCCGGTCGTAAAACCCGCCGCCATAGCCCACACGGTGGCCCTTTGCATCAAAGGCAAGCAGCGGCACGAGAATAAGCCTGGGACGCAGGCGTGGAGCGTGGGCCTGCGGCTCATAAATGCCATAGGGGCCCTGCTGCAGTGGCCAGCCCTCTTCATAACGATGAAACGCCAGCGGCGCCGTGGCACCGCACATGCGCGGCAATCCAATGGGATGGCCAGTTTGGCGCAGGCGCGCCAGCAGTGCGGCGGGATCAGCTTCGCCAGGAAGCGCGCAGTAGCCGCCAACGGCCGCGCCGGAGGATAATGGCAGGGCACCGGCGTGCGTCGCCAGCAGCCGGGCATGGTCCGGATGCGCGGCGGCAAGCGCTGCACGCCGCTTTCGCATCAGCGGGCGCAGGGCTTGCTTGGCATGAGGGGCATCAATCATGTGACCGGGACCACTGCCGCCGTTGGAATTCGGATCCTCACGGGCCTGCAAGTGCAGGTGGGCGCCATGTGCCCAAGACCACGATCCTGGGCAGGGACAGCTCCCGGTGAGTACCATTAAGGCCCCTGGGCATCGCATACCTGACGTACGGAGCAGTACCCGGTCAATCCGAACTTAGGGCTATGTCCCCGTCTCTACAAGGTGAGCGATCACAGCTTCGGCCCGACCGACAGCCTTTTCCAGGGCCTGCGCGGCAATCCTCTCCGCCTCGCCCCGCCCACCACTGTCGGCTGATGGCTGCGGGGGCACCGGGGCGGGTTCCTGGTTCAAGGCGGCCGGCCGGTTGCGGGCCTCGAAGACCTCGTCTGCCATCAGCAGCGCCGCCATCAGCAACAGACGCTGGCCTCCGACCTGGCCCACCGTCTCCTGCACCTCACGGGCTTTGGCGTCCACCAGGGCTCCCAGTTCACGCAAGTGCTCTTCTTCACCATCGTCACAGGCGATGGTGTAGGCCCGGCCGCTGATCATGACATTGACGAGCGCCATTCAAGATTTTCCCAGTGCGCTGCGGATCTCTGCAATTGCGCCGTCGAGGCGCTGCTCAACTTCTTCGGTAATTCCCGCCAGCTGCCGGCCTTCCTCTTCAAGTTCCTGCACCCGCGCAATCAGGGCTTCACGCTCCTGTCGCAAACGGGCAATCTCGGCGGCATCGCGCTCGGAGCGCGCCCGGTATCCGGCCAACGACAGGGCGACCTCTTCAAGACGCGTCATCGCCTCGGCAAAGCGGGCTTGTGCGGCTTCAAGCCTGGTCATTCGCGCAATCTCCCTCGCGGGCGCCGCGCGGCGCGCGCAAATCACCCCGCAAATGAAGGCCACCTTAGGCATGGGGCCAAGGCGAGGTCAACGCCGGCGGCGCCCCTGATCACCGGCACTTTTGGGCCTTTTCGCCTTATTTTCGCTCCCGTACGCGCCTCGTTTCGGTGCCACCCTTGACGGGTGGCACTTGCTCTCTTAAGGCCGGCAGGACGATCTCAGGTCCCAAACAGAAAGACTTTGGCGATGACCACCACCGCGCCTGCGTCCTCCGTAGCCACAGCGACGGAGACCCTTGAGCCGGGGGAGATCCGCCGCCTGGCCAATGCCATCCGCGCCCTCGCCATGGATGCGGTGCAAGCCGCCAATAGTGGGCACCCTGGCATGCCGATGGGCATGGCTGATGTGGCAACGGTCCTGTTTTCGCGCTTTCTCAAGTTCGATCCCAAGGACCCCACCTGGCCGGACCGTGATCGTTTTGTCCTGTCGGCAGGCCACGGCTCGATGCTGCTCTATGGGCTGCTCTATCTCACCGGCTATGCTCGCCCCACCATCGACGACATCAAACGCTTCCGCAAATTTGGCAGCCCCTGCGCCGGCCACCCCGAATATGGCCACCTGGCCGGGGTCGAAACCACCACCGGTCCACTTGGCCAGGGCATCGCCACCGCGGTCGGCATGGCCCTGGCCGAACGCATGCTAAACGCCCGCTTTGGCAATGAGCTTGTCGATCATCGCACTTACGTGTTTGCCGGCGATGGCGATCTCATGGAAGGCGTCAGCCATGAAGCCTGCAGCCTCGCGGGCCACCTCAAGCTCAATCGCCTGATCGTGCTCTACGACGACAATCATATTTCCATCGACGGCGCCACGAGCCTGGCCGATTCCACCAACACGCTTGAACGTTTTGACGCGATGGGGTGGAAGACGATGTCCTGCGACGGCATGAACGGGACCGAGGTGCACGCCACCCTCGAGGCGGCCCAAAACAGCGATCGCCCCGTCCTCATCGCCTGCCGTACCACCATTGGTTACGGCCTGCCGACACGTGCTGGCACCAACAAGGCCCATGGCGAAGCGCCGGGGGCGAGCGAAATCGAAGGCGCCCGCAAGAACCTTAACTGGCCCTACCCGCCATTTATCGTTCCCGATGATATCCTGTCGGCCTGGCGCCGCGTTGGTGGCCGCGGGGCCACGGCACACAGCGACTGGACGGCGCGGCTCACGACATCGGCCAAGCGCCCCCTCTTTGAGGCGGCGATCAGGAGCGAGATCGGCCCCGAAGCCCTCACCGCCCTTGCCGCCTTCAAGCAGAAACTGGTTGTCGAGAAGCCCAAGCTTGCTACCCGCAAATCCTCGGAAGCGGCGCTTGAAGTCATCAATGCGGCGACCGAACTGACGCTGGGTGGCTCAGCCGATCTCACCGGCTCGAACAATACCCTGACCAAAGGATTGGTAAGCATAGGTCCGCAGAGTTATGGCGGGCGCTACATCCACTATGGCATCCGTGAGCACGCGATGGCCGCCGCGATGAACGGTATCGCGCTGCATGGTGGTTTTCTTCCCTATGGCGGCACGTTTCTCGTGTTTTCCGACTATGCCCGACCGTCGATCCGGCTGGCAGCACTCATGCAATGCCATGTGGTCTATGTGATGACCCACGATTCCATCGGTCTTGGCGAGGATGGCCCCACGCACCAGCCGATCGAACAGCTGGCTGCCTTGCGGGCCATTCCAGGGCTTTGCGTGTATCGTCCGGCCGACGCTGTCGAAGTTGCGGAGTGCTGGGAACTGGCATTGACGCGCAAGGCCCCGGCTCTGCTGTCGCTGACCCGTCAGAACCTTTCCGCACTGCGGCTGACCGCTTCCGGTGAAAATCTCTGCGCGCGCGGCGGCTATGAGATTGCCGCGGCAGATGGCGTCGCCAAAGTCACGCTGATGGCAAGTGGCTCGGAGGTCGAGATCGCTGTCGCCGCGCAGGCACTGCTGAAGGAGAAGGGCATAGCGGCCCGCGTCGTGTCGATGCCGAGCTTCGAATTATTTGCGGCGCAGGATGCGGATTACCGTGCCCGTGTGCTTGGCAACGTTCCGCGGGTTGCGGTGGAAGCGGCCGTTCGCATGAGCTGGGACCGCTATCTGGACTCTTCTGACCGCTTCATCGGGCTCGATCATTTTGGCGCCAGCGCACCTTATCTCGAACTTTACCAGAAATTTGGCATCACGGCACAAAACGTGGCAGCAGCGGCTACAGAGATTTGTCAGCAGGTGCGCTGAGATCGATCAATAAAGCCGGACAGGCCCGCTCCTAGTTTGTGCCCACCTCATTCAGGCTCCGGCGCGGCCGGACAGATCGGAGATAATTAAGATGAGCATTCGTGTCGCTATCAATGGATTTGGTCGCATCGGCCGCAATACTCTGCGTGCCATTATCGAGTCAAAGCGCGACGACATTGTCGTCGTCTCAGTCAATGATCTGGGACCTGTCGACACCAATGCCCACCTGTTGCGCTATGACAGCGTACACGGACGCTTTCCTGGCCGGGTCGAGGTCAACGGCGATGTCATGACTGTCGATGGCCACAAGATACGCGTCACCGCCATCAAGAACCCGGCGGAGTTGCCGCATCGCGAGCTTGGCGTGGACATTGCATTGGAATGCACGGGAATTTTCACAGCGCGAGACAAGGCCAAGGCGCATCTCGATGCCGGGGCCAAGCGCGTATTGGTGTCTGCACCGTCCGATGGCGCTGATGCAACCATCGTTTATGGCGTCAATCACCACATCCTGACCAAGGATCACGTTGTTGTCTCAAATGGCTCGTGCACGACCAATTGCCTGGCACCGGTGGCCAAGGTGCTGCACGAAACCATTGGTATCGAAAAAGGCATGATGACAACGGTTCACTCCTATACCAATGATCAGAACATTCTCGACCAGCTGCACAAGGACCTGCAGCGTGCCCGCGCGGCAGCGATGTCGATGATTCCGAGTTCGACCGGCGCCGCCAAGGCAATCGGGCTCGTCCTTCCGGAACTGAAGGGCAAGCTCGACGGCGTCTCGATACGCGTTCCCACGCCCAACGTATCGCTGGTTGACCTCAAGGTGATTACCAGCCGCTCGACCACGGTGCAGGAAGTCAACGAGGCGATGAAAAAAGCCGCAACGGGGGCCCTCAAGGGTGTGCTCGAGATCATTGATGCGCCACTTGTCAGTCACGATTTCAATCACGACCCGGCCTCCTCGTCCTTTGTGTTGGCCGAGACGAAGGTGATGGATGGCAATCTCGTGGCGGTGATGAGCTGGTATGACAACGAGTGGGGCTTTTCCAACCGGATGGCTGACACCGCGGTCGCCATGGGCAAGCTGATCTGAGGGAGGAGCCGATGAGCGGCCGATACGCCACCTTGGATGACCTTCAGGTTCGTTCCAAGCGTGTTCTGGTTAGAGCTGATCTCAATGTACCGATGCGTGATGGCAAGATCACCGACACGTCGCGCATTGATCGGCAGGCCCCCACCATCCGCGAACTTGCGCAGAAGGGTGCCCGTGTCATTGTGCTCTCGCACTTTGAACGTCCCAAGGGCAAGCGGGTGGCCGGCATGTCGCTGGGGCCGATTGCGCCAGCGCTGGCCCAGGCGATCGGTCGGCCGGTAGCGTTTGCCGATGACTGCATCGGTGAAGTCGCACAGAAGGCTGTCAGCGCGCTTCAGGATGGTGAAGTGCTTCTGCTCGAGAATACCCGCTTTCATGGCGGTGAAGAGAGCAACGACCCAGGCTTTCGTGATGCGCTGGCCGCATTGGGCGAGATTTACGTCAATGACGCATTTTCGGCCGCCCATCGTGCGCACGCCTCAACCGAAGGCCTCGCCCATGTGCTGCCATCGGCCGCTGGTCGGGCGATGCAGGCTGAACTCGAACATCTGAGCCAAGCCCTCGAAGATCCCAAACACCCGGTGATTGCGGTGGTCGGCGGTGCCAAGGTCTCGACCAAAATTGCTGTCATCGAGCATCTGATGGACAAGGTTGATGTTCTGGTCATCGGCGGCGCCATGGCCAACACCTTTCTGGCGGCCGAAGACATCAATGTTGGCCGCTCGCTTTACGAGCACGATCAGCTCAAGACCGCGCAGCACATCGTCGGGTTGGCGACCGTCACCGGTACGGTGCTGATCCTGCCCGCGGACGTAGTGGTGGCGAAGGAATTCAAGGCCAATGCCCCCTATCGCACCTGCAAGGCCCGCGAGGTCGCTGCGGATGAGATGATTCTGGACATCGGCCCGGCGACCCTCGCCGAGTTCGAACGACGCCTGCACACCGCAAACACTCTGGTATGGAACGGTCCTTTGGGCGCCTTCGAAACCATTCCCTTTGATGCGGGAACCGTTCATGCTGCCCGTCTGGTTGCAGCCCGGACGCGCTCCGGTGCGCTGCTGTCGGTAGCAGGGGGCGGGGATACGGTCTCGGCGCTCAATCATGCCGGTGTCGGCGATCAGTTTACCTACGTCTCGACCGCAGGTGGGGCGTTCTTGGAGTGGCTGGAGGGCCGCGAGTTGCCGGGGGTGGCAGCACTGGCGGTCAACAAGGGAAAAATAAGATGAACAGTGCAGAGCTGAACCGCATCGCCAGCGCGATGGTGGCCCGCGGCAAGGGAATCCTCGCTGCCGACGAATCCACAGGCACAATCCAGAAGCGCTTCGATGCCATCGGCGTTGCCAACTCGGAAGACAACCGCCGTGACTATCGCGAACTTCTGTTCCGCTCCGAAGCGGCGATGCGACAATATATTTCCGGTGTCATCCTGTTCGACGAGACCCTGCGCCAGAAGGCGAAGGATGGCACACCTCTGGTGGAACTGATCGAGCGGGCCGGTTCCATTCCCGGAATCAAGGTCGATGCCGGCGCCAAGCCGCTCGCACTCTGCCCGGGAGAGACCGTGACCGAGGGCCTTGATGGCCTGGGGCCACGGCTGGTCGAGTACCGCAAGCTGGGGGCGCGATTTGCCAAATGGCGTGCGGTCATTGACATCGCCGCAGGGATCCCGAGCAGGACGGCCGTCCATGCCAATGCGCACGCACTGGCCCGTTATGCGGCGCTCTGCCAGGAGCACGACATCGTTCCCATCGTCGAACCCGAAGTCCTGATGGATGGCGATCATGATATCGCGCGCTGCGCCGAAGTCACCGAGTTCGTACTCAGGCAGACCTTCCAGGAGCTTTATGCGCACCGCGTCATGCTCGAAGGTATGGTGCTAAAGCCCAACATGGTGATCGCCGGCAAGAAATCCGCCAAACAGGGCAGTACGGAGGAGGTCGCCGAACGCACACTTGCGGTGCTGAAGCGCTGTGTACCGGCGGCGGTGCCCGGGATTGCGTTCCTGTCCGGAGGACAGAGCGACCATGAGGCAACGGCCCATCTCAATGCAATGGTCGAAGGCAGCACCCTGCCATGGGCCCTTACCTTCTCCTATGGCCGCGCCTTGCAGGCCGCCCCGCAAAAGGCCTGGTCGGGCAAGGCCGACAACACCGCGCGCGCCCAGGCAGCCTTTGCCCATCGGGCCCGCATGAACGGGCTGGCCAGCAAAGGCGAGTGGCGAGCAGAACTAGAAAAAGAGGCGGCTTGAGCAACTGCCGGCTTTATCTCATCACACCACCGGCGTTTGAGCCCAGGGCCTTTGCCGAAACGCTCAAGGCAGCGCTCGACGCTGGCGATGTGGCATGTCTGCAGCTGCGGCTCAAAGACCTGGCTGATGACGAGATCCGCCGCGCCTGCACGCAACTGATGCCGATCGCTCATGCCCGCGACGTGGCGTTCGTTCTCAATGACCGTCCGGATATGGCCCGTGAGATGGGCTGCGACGGCGTCCATATCGGCCAGAACGACATGCGCTATGACGACGCGCGGCGCCTGGTCGGACCAGATCGCATTGTCGGGGTAACCTGCCACAATTCCCGCCATCTCGCGATGGAAGCCGCCGAAGCGGGAGCAGATTATGTGGCGTTTGGAGCATTCTTTCCAACTTCCACCAAAGCGGTGCAATTTTATGCCGAGGTGGATCTGCTCAGCTGGTGGTCCGAACTGGTGGAGGTCCCCTGCGTCGCCATTGGCGGCATCACTGTGGCGAACTGTGAGCCACTGATCGCTGCAGGTGCAGATTTTCTTGCGGTGGCGAGCGCAGTTTGGGAGCACACGGACGGACCTGCCGCGGCCGTCAAGGCATTTAATACCCGCATTGGCGAGCTGGGGTAGGGCCCCCGACGACACCCTGTTGCCGCCCCCTGACTTTGCAGCGCACTTGCGCTTTGCCCCCCTCTGCCAGCAACAGTTTACTTCGGCGCATTGCCCCCGCTATAAGCCAGCGCGCTCTTTGCCCCTCCAACCCTCTGCCTCGCCCCCCAAGGAGGGCTCGTGTGTAATGGCCAAGATCTCCGGCAACGATATCCGACCCGGCACCATGATCGAGTACGAGGGCGGCTTGTGGCTTGCGGTCAAGACACAGAAGGTCAAACCGGGTAAGGGCGGCGCCTACAATCAGGTCGAACTCAAGAACGTGACCTCCGGCACCAAACTGAACCAGCGGTTCCGCTCCGACGAGACCGTGGAAGAGGTCTGGCTGGAAAAGCGCGACTTTCAGTTCCTGTACGCAGCCGGTGACATGCTCACCTTCATGGACATGGAAAGCTATGATCAGTTCGAGCTCTCTGCTGAGTTCGTTGGCGATCAGGTCCGCTTCCTTCAGGACGGCATGAAGACGCTGGTGACGATGTATGAGGAAAAGCCCCTCGGCATCCAGCTGCCCCTGCAGGTCACGCTCAGTGTCGCCGAAGCCGATCCTGTGCTGAGGGGGGGGACTGCTGCGCCGTCCTACAAGGGCGCGGTGCTCGAAAACGGACTCAAGATCCAGGTTCCACCCTTCATAGAAGCTGGCGAGAAGATCATCGTCTCGACCGAGGATGGTTCTTACGTGCGCCGCGCAGAGTAGACGAAGCTCATGCCCTATCTTTCTCCCGCACTCAATGTCATGACCTCCGCTGCGCGCAAGGCCGGCCGCCGCCTGATACGAGATTTTGGTGAAGTCGAAAACCTGCAGATCTCGCTCAAGGGGCCCGGTGATTTCGTCAGCGTTGCCGACCAGCGTACCGAGCGCATCTTGCTTGAGGAATTACAGAAAGCACGACCGGGCTATGGCTTTTTGCTCGAGGAATCGGGCGTGATCGAAGGGCCCGACAAAACCCATCGCTTCATCATCGACCCGCTCGATGGCACAACCAATTTTCTGCATGGCATTCCCCACTTTGCCATCTCCATCGCACTGGAACGCGAGGGGCAGCTGGTCTCGGCAGTTGTCTTCAATCCGATAACGGACGAGATGTTCGTCGCCGAGAAGGGCAGCGGTGCCTATCTCAATGACAAGCGTCTGCGTGTGGCCGCACGCAAGAACATGAACGAGGCCCTGTTCGCAACAGGCATCCCGTTCGTGGGACGCGGCGATCATGATGCCTATCTGCAGGAGCTTTCGGCGGTGATGGGAACGACCCCGGGCGTACGCCGGTTCGGCTCGGCCGCACTCGATCTGGCCTGGGTTGCCGCCGGTCGCTATGACGGCTTCTGGGAACATGGCCTGAAGGCCTGGGACGTTGCCGCGGGCATCCTGCTCGTTCGCGAGGCCCGCGGTACGGTGTCGGACCTCAGCGGAGGCAGCGCCATGCTCGAAAGCGGCGATATTCTGGCCAGTAATGAGAACCTGCACCCCCAGATGCTGCGCCTACTCAAGGCTGTGGGCCCAGGAACGCGGCCACTGTCCCACGGTTGAGCCCTTGGCGCGCAGCGCCTAAAGTGCAGCGTCGCAGACGCGCCAGGCTGGGCACATGACCGAGATCTCCTTCCGCCGGCTTGCCCGGACAAGCTTCATTGTTGCCGTCGCGGCTGCGGCCCTCGGCTGGCACGCGGCATCCGTCGCGCAGGTTCAGATGTATCCCGGCGAAGATGTCACCGTGAACCCTTGGGCGGTTCCCAAGCCGCTCTCAGGGCGCAATCTGCCTCCGGTGCATCTGCATCCACCGCGCGCAGTCAAACCTGTGCGCAGCAGGAGCAAGCGCACCAGACCGCACTCGACCAGCCATGTGCTGAAGCGCCATGCGCCAAAGCCCGCCATCTCCCACTCCCGCCCCAAGGCCGCCAAAATGGCCCCGGCAAGGGTGCATGCGCCCGCCCCTGGCCGGCATCAAACGCATCCCATTCGGCCCAAGGCCACCGCCATTCCCTTCTCTTTTGGCACAACACATGTGCCTGCCGCAGCGCCCATGGCCGCGAGCCCTGGAGCACCTCCCGCACCGTCTTCCTTGCGCCCTGCCGCTCCCGCCGCTGCGACGCCCCATATCAGCGTGCCCAAAGGTCTCTCCAAGCAGGCCTCGGTGCTGTTCAACCGCAACTCGTTCGCGCTTTCGGACAACACCACCGCGACACTGAATGATCTGGCCTTCAGCCTGAAGACTGCGCTGGCGAGCGGCGCCAGCCGGGTCGAGCTAGTGGGCTATGGGGGCAATCCCGGGAGTACCTCATCGTCGGCACGACGGCTGAGCCTCGAGCGGGCGCTGGCCGTCCGCCAGGCGCTGATCGCAGATGGTGTGCCGGCAGAGCGGATAGACGTGCAAGCGCTCGGCGGCGTGCCTGCCAATGATCACGGAGCCACTGATCGCGTCGACATCTTCATCCAATCCTGATCAGGAGCCGGGATGATGGGCTGTGTATTCAGCCATATCAATCTGCCGTGCCTCCCGGCCGATATAGGCAAAGATCGCGATGAATACCGCAGCCGTGGCGGCCACCAGTGAGAGTGCTGCCCCGTAACTGCCGTAGACGCCCTCCAGTTGGGCCTGCATGGTGGCATTGTAGGAGGCCAGAAAATTGCCCAGTTGATAGACCGTACCAGGAAAGGTGCCGCGCGCTTCGGGCGGTGACAATTCGTTGAGATGGGCGGGAATGATGCCCCAGCAGCCCTGCACCATGAACTGCATGGCGAACGCCGCGGCCCCCAGCACGTAGACAGAGCTCGAAAAGGCCCAGATGGGGATGATCGGCAGCGCGAGCAGTGCCCCAAGGATGAGGGCCCGCCGCCGACCAAGGCGTTGCGACAAAGCGCCGAAGAACAGTCCGCCCAGGATGGCACCGCCCGCCGCAATGAAATTGATCGCGCTGATCAAACCGGGGCGCATGCCTTTGTCGACCTTGAGCATTGTCGGATAAAGATCCTGCGTACCATGACTGAAGAGGTTCATCGCCATCATGAACAGCATGGCGTACAGCGCGAGCCGCCAGTGCTCGCGCAGCAGCGCAACGGTACGGATGCGCCGTCCCTGACCGCGGCGGAAGCCCGGGGCCTCTCTTACATAGCGTCGGATGAAGAGAACAAGCAGCGCAGGCAGGATGCCGACCATGAACATGCCACGCCAGCCGAGATAGGGATAAAGAAGGCCATAAACCGCCGATGCGAGCAGCAGGCCGCTCGGATAGCCTGCCTGCAACAGACCGGAAACGATTCCGCGAGCCTCCTTTGGCACGCTTTCCATGGTCAGTGACGCACCAACACCCCATTCTCCACCCATTGCAATTCCGAAGAGCGCACGGATGACAAGAAACGTCCACAGATTGGGTGCAAAGGCCGTGGCGAAGCCCAGAATTGCATAGCAGGCGACATCCACCATCAGCACTGGCCGGCGGCCATAGTGATCAGCGAGACGGCCAAACAGAAAGGCCCCCACCGGGCGCAGTGCCAGGGTCAGGGTGATCGCCCAGGTGATGGCAGAGACCGAACAGTTGAACGACCTGGCAATGTCCGTGACCAGAAAGATCAGCAGAAAGAAGTCGAAGGCATCAAGCGTCCAGCCAAGATAGGCGGCGATGACCGCATTGCGCTGCTCTCTCGTTGCGCCCCGAAGCATATTGCCCAGCATGGTTCCCCGCCGCCTGATATCCCTGGCAAAGGCTAGGGGGCGCGCCCTTATGGCGCAATGGCAGGGGACCAAGATTGCCGCGCAGCGGCTCAGTCGACCAGTGTGGCCTCAGTCTTGCTGCGTAGCTCGTCGAGCGCAATGCCGGGCGCCAGTTCGACGAGCCTCAGCCCGCCAGCGACGACATCCAGGACGGCAAGATTGGTGATGATGCGCTGTACGCAATGAACCCCCGTCAGGGGCAATGTGCAGCGCCGCAGCAGCTTGGTATGACCGGCTTTGTCGGTATGGTCCATGGTCACGACGCAACGCTTAACGCCTGCCACCAGATCCATTGCCCCGCCCATGCCCTTTACGAGCTTTCCGGGGACCATCCAGTTGGCAAGATCGCCTGTCTCGCTGACTTCCATGGCACCCAGAATCGACAGATCAATGTGCCCGCCGCGAATCATCGCGAAACTTTCAGCAGACGAGAAGAACGAGGTTTGCGGCAGCGCCGTAACCGTCTGCTTGCCGGCGTTGATAAGATCAGCATCGATTTCGTCTTCGCGCGGGAATGGCCCCATGCCCAGCATGCCGTTTTCGCTCTGCAGCGTCACGTGCATGCCCGCGGGGATGTAGTTGGCGACGAGCGTCGGAATCCCAATACCGAGATTGACATAGAAGCCGTCGCGCAATTCCTGAGCCGCGCGTTTGGCCATATCGTCTCTGGTCCAGGCCATACCTAATCTCCTGAATGACCCCAAAGGGGCCTCAAGCGCGCGTTGTGCGCTTCTCGATGCGCTTCTCGTAATCACGCCCTGCAAAAATGCGCTGCACAAAAATCCCTGGCGTATGGATGTGATCAGGATCGAGTGTACCAACCGGCACCAGTTGCTCGACCTCAGCCACCGTTACCTTTCCGGCGGTTGCCATCATCGGATTGAAATTGCGCGCAGTCTTGCGATAGACGAGGTTGCCCTCCTCGTCCCCCTTCCAGGCCTTGACGATTGCGAGATCAGCTCTCAGCCCACGTTCCAGAACATAGGTCTCACCATCAAAGACCTTGAGTTCCTTTCCTTCTGCAATCAGCGTACCGACACCGGTTTTGGTATAAAACCCCGGGATACCGGCACCACCTGCACGAATGCGTTCGGCCAGCGTGCCTTGCGGATTGAATTCGAGTTCAAGCTCACCCGACAAATACTGACGCTCAAAGGTTGCGTTCTCACCCACATATGAGCTGATCATTTTCTTGATCTGTCGGGTGGCCAGCAGAAGACCAAGGCCAAAATCATCCACACCGGCATTGTTGGAAATGACAGTCAGGTCCCTGACCTTGCTGTCGCGCAACGCGGCGATGAGTTTTTCCGGTATGCCGCAAAGTCCGAAGCCTCCCGACATGACAGTCATGCCATCGAACAAAAGGCCTTCGAGCGCCGATTTTGCGTCTTTATAGACTTTTTGCATGAGCATGTTCCGACGCGTCTGGTGCAGGCTTATCGCAATCAGGAAGGCGAGCGCAAGGCCAGGCTAAAGGCCAATACGTGTTCGGAATTCGGCAGTGCTGTTGGTCCGCGGAAACGGTTCCGCGGGCACCGCACAGCGCAAGAAGTGGCACAGTGGTTCCCAGCCTTCGGCAACGTCATAGGTCAGGAGGCGGTCCGGCCCCAGGGTCGCCGCCACGGCGCGGTTATGGGCCTCGTAGACGGCAATGACGTGGTCCTTGTCGAAGCGGTCGTCGAACACCTTCGCAAGGAGCACGCGCGCCATGCGCTGCTGTAGGCCACGTGCGCCCTCAGCCGGCCCGGAATGGAGGATGCCTTCGAAAATGGTCTGGGAGATGCTCGCGTACCAGGCTTCGCTATCCCTCCGGGTCAAAATCAGCTTGGCGTGGGGAAATTGCTGCGCCAATTCGCGCCAGAAATGGCAGACCGGCCAGTCCACACCAGCGCGGTAACCGGCAAGAAACTGGTTCCATGCCGGCGGCTCCCCGAGCAACGCCTGCAGCCAGATCTCCGAATGCTGCGGCTGTTGAAACACTTCGAGCATGTGATAGCACGGGGCATATCCCAATGTTTCGAGTGCTGTGCGCAGTGACAATGTCCCCGTGCGTCCGAACCCCGCGCCAATAACCTCCACCCGCACCATCCTTCGTCAGCTGCAGGTCCACTGTGACCCAGTCCCCTGGCGCAGGCAACTCCGCGAAATACGCCGACAGCGATGACAGGCCCCCTGGCGTTGATCCCTGAGCCCTGCAATGCGCAGGCCCGTGCCAGGGACCCAAGGGGCTAATCTTTCGGGACGACCTCGCTCAGCCGGTCGACCTGACGCAACCTGGGGAAGCCCCACATCCAGAGCGCTGCGACCACAAGCGTCCCGATACCGCCGACAACCACCGCGGGTACAGTGCCCCACCAGCTGGCCGTGAGCCCAGACTCGAATTCACCGAGTTCGTTTGAGGCGCCGATGAACAGCATGTTGACGGCGCTGACGCGGCCACGCATGGCATCAGGCGTTGCCATCTGGATTAGGGAGGTGCGGATAAAGACACTCACCATATCGGCGCCGCCAAGCACAAAGAGCGCAGCAAGAGAAAGATAAAAGCTGGTCGACAGCCCAAAGAGAATGGTCGCGAGGCCAAACAGCGCAACCGCGGCAAACATTGCCTTGCCGGCAAGTCGCTGCAGCGGCCAGCGACCAAAACCGATGGCCATCAGCGTCGCGCCAAGAGCCGGAGCGCTGCGCAGCATGCCAAGTCCGAGCGGACCGACATGCAGGATATCACGCGCATAGGCCGGTAGCAGCGCAACAGCCCCCCCAACAGGACCGCAAAGAGGTCGAGGGATATCGCACCCAGAACTACCGGTCGTGAGCGGACGAAGCGGACCCCTTCTGCGACCCGCTCATAGGCACTGATTTGCTGATTGTGCTGGGTTGATCGGCGCCGGCCGCCCAAGCTTGTAACCCCCAAGGCCGCGGCGCCGAAACAGAGCACGCAGGTGCCATAGGCAGCGACCGGACCCACGAGATAGAGAATGCCGCCGAGCGCGGGTCCGGCAATCACGGCGGTCTGGAACACCGATGAGCTCCAGCCAATGGCTTTGGGAAGGCGCTCGAACGGCACCAGAAAAGGCAGTAGCGAGGAGCCGGCGGGACCTGCAAATCCACGGCCGACGCCCAGAAGGACGAGGACCAGATAGAAGGGCTCGGTGCGGGCGATCTTCATGTCACTGAGCAGCACGAATAAAATCGCACAGCCGGCACTCACAGCCAGACTGAGCGCGTAGATGTGGCGTTGATCCCTGCGATCGACGATGTCGCCGGCGGGCAGCGTCAGAAGAAACATTGGTACGAACTGGCTAAGACCGACAAGGCCAAGCGCAAGCGGAGTACGGGCGATGGCATAGATCTGCCAGCCCACCGCAACCGAGAGGATCTGTGCCGCCACCGCCGAAAGAAAGCGCACCCCCAGGAAGACGTAAAAATCCCTGTCGCGATACACAAAAGGGGCCGCCCCGCGCAAAGTCGCGGATCCTAGTGGCGGTGCTGCGTCATCCTTCGCCATCAGGCCCCGGTACTTTGGGTGCGTGCCAGGACGCGGCGATAGACGGCAAAGGTGCCTCGCACATAAGCCTTGGCCGTGAACGCGCTTTCAAAGCTGCGCGTGCCGCCCTCCACGAGGCGCTCAGCTAGGTCCGGCGCGTTCAGAATAAGTCTTATCGCTGCGGCCAAGGCTGCCGGATTATCGATGGGGACCATCAGACCGTTCTCGCCATCGCGCACGAAGGCACGCGGTCCTTGAGCCGCCGCCACAATGAGTGGCCGGCGCGCCGACCAGGCTTCCGCCATCACCGTGCCAAACGGCTCGAAGCGCGAAGGCATGACGCAGATATCGCAGGCCGAGAGAAGGCCCGCCCTGTCTTCCTGCCAACCCAGAAAACGTACCCGTGCATCAAGCCCGAGCGTGTGCGCAAGCTCCTCATACTCCTTTCGATTGGGGCCTTCCCCAGCGATCCACAAAAAGGCTCCTTCAACCTCCGTCAGCGCATAGAGCAGGGTGTCAATGCCCTTCTTGGGATGAAGGCGCGCGAGCACGAGCAGCAAGGCAACATCATCAGGCGTATCGAAGCGGGCACGGCTGACGGGCGAAACAGTACCCTCCTGGAGCGTGGAAAACGTGTGGACACGGGCGATATGACCCTCGTCAACGCCGCCATCGCGCAAATGTCGCTCCAAATCAGGTGTGATCGCGATGAAGTCATCGCAGGCGCGAAAATCCTTCATCTGGCGATAGCCGCCAAACCAACCGATATTGGCGCAGCCGTCCCGCCGGCGCGCAAAATGCCCGGCGCGTCCGGTCCAGTACTGGGCGATCTGCGGACGAAAGCTCCGATGCACGCGTTCCAGAGTACGACGCGTCGGCCACGGCCATAGTGGCCGGAATCCGGCAGTCGTCACGCCGATACCGAGCTCCTTCAGTCGCGCGATCTGTCGGGAAGGGACATTGGGCCGAATTGCAACATGTTGGCAGAGGCCAGCCTGGTGCAGCGCCTCGACCGCGTCAAAGAAAAAGGTCTCGATACCGCCGACACCCGCGCCAGACATGACCTGGAGAACCTTGATCGGAGGCGCCTCATCCACAAGACACATTAAAGAGACCCCAAGGTCGGGAACGTAACAGCCTTAAACGACATTTAGATACAGGATACTTCTTTCAATCGCGCCAATTTTTGGCGATTACCTTGCTTAAGGATTGCGGCGGTAGCAATAGCCGCGACAGGGGACATGACGGACGCGACAGAAAAACTGAAATTACCGTCCAAAGCCATCTTCTTGGAGCGTCTGCGTGCCGGATTCTCCCAACCGCACCCCGCGCCCCTGATTTTGTTTGGCAACCAGAAATCCGGCGGCACTGCCATCGCGGGCCTGCTCGCAGCGGCAACCGGGCTCCGCGCAACACTCGATCTGTCCGGCACCAAGGCACCCTATTTTTCCCAGCTGATGCAGGGCAAAGTCAGCCTTCCAACCTTCATTCGCCGCAATGCCTTCAGCTTTTCTGCCCCCATCATCAAGGATGGAAGCCTGACCTTTGTCGGCGCGCCCCTGATGGACCACTTCGAGCTCAAACGCGCCGTCTTCATCATCCGCGATCCCTTGGACAATATCCGCAGCATTCTCGACCGACTAAAATTACCCGGGCACCTGCAAAGCCTCGATATCAGCACGCTCAAGATCAACAGGACCTGGAAGGCCATTCTATCGGGCGAGGACATAGGCCTGCCCAAGGGCCATTACATCGAAACCCTGGCTCGACGCTGGCTTGCCGCCACCGAGTTCTATGCGCGCGAACGCCACCGGCTGACGCTGGTGCGCTATGATCGGTTTTGCGCCGACAAACGGGGAACCATCCGGTGGCTGGCGCACACATTCAATCTCAGCGCCCACCATGACGTGACGAGGTTGTTTGATCATCCATTCCAACGCCGCGGCACACCCACACGCGACTGGGAAGGCTTCTTCGGGCACGACAACATGGAGCGGATAACCCAGGTCTGCGGTCCCGTCGCGATGCGTCTTGGCTATTGTCCACCAGCCCTTCTGGAGGCATCGCCATCGGCGGCCCAGCAGAAACAAGTTCGGGTAAAGCGGATCGCAGTCTCGTGATCCTGATTTGGCATTGTCTGACCTAGCGGACATCAATCTTGCCGACCTCAGCGCCATGCCCTTCCTGACATCCCTGCAAAAGCTTCAGCTAGCCCGCTTCCGGTGAGGCACCTCGATGCCATCGGTTCCCGAAAGTCGGATGGTGATGACCGCCTTGCCCCGGCCTACCCGAAATCTGGTTGCGTCAAACCCGGGTTCGCTCAGAAATGGCTGCGCATTATTGGAAAACCCATAAGGCTCAAGAGGTAGACCGAGCAGGTCGGTATCGAACTTGCCATTGCGATTGATGTCCTGGAACATCTTGATGGCATAAAGCCCAGGCTTGACGTGGCTAAAGGTAAACGTCGTCCTCGCAAACCTGGCCGGTACATTGCGCGAGGCCAGGGGATGATCGTTGTCATGATAATCGGCGCGATCAAACAGCGCCGCTGAGATAATCCCGCCCTTGGGCGAGACATGGTCGACATGGACCACGATCTCGCCTGCACGGCAGGATGCCACAGCGATGCTCCAAACCAGCATCATGGCCAAAGCGTATCTGAGCGCCATGCCTTCCCCCTCGATCCGGCGCACGCATTTCGCCATGCCGGAGGCAGCGAGGCAACCATTTGCTGCTTAATCGGAGCGCTTCTCCGCCGACGCAAGGCCCTCTACCTGACCATGCGCGTGGAGGGCTGCTTTTCTTTCCTCGGGCGGCCGCCGTCCGCTCGCTATGCCTGGAACCGAAGGTCCATGAGCCTTCCCGTGACGGCCATCCAAGGTTGCGCTCAGCGGCTCCCGAGAGGGACGGGGGTCATGGACGGCAGGCTCCTCCAGGGTTGTGAGATCGGCACGCGTGCGCGGCAAGGCATGGGGAAATGTCTGCTGGATGAACGCGATGAGTTGTTCACGTACGGCGCAGCGCAGGTCCCAGGATTTGGAACTGTCTGCGGAGCTCATCAGCGCCCGCAGCTGGATCACATTGGCCTCAGCACCCACCACCTGCAAAACCGCAACCCCGCCATCCCACAGCGGACTGGCCTTGATCAGTTCGAGGCATTTTTCGCGCACGGGCTGTATCGGCAATGTGTAATCCGCATAAAGATGAACCTGTCCGAGGATCTGCGAGCTCGTATAGGTCCAGTTACGAAACGGCTGCTCCAGGAAATAGGACAATGGCACGATCAGTCTGCGCAGATCCCAGATGCGAACCACGACGTAGGTGGCCGTGAACTCCTCGATTCGTCCCCATTCACCATCGACAACCACGACATCATCAAGCTTGATCGGTTGTGCAAGCGCAATTTGGACCCCCGCAATCAGATTGCTGAGAAGTGGACGGGCTGCAAGTCCAACCGCAAGGCCAGCAACGCCGGCGCTGGCAAACAGGCTGATGCCGAATTGCCGAACACTGCTGAAGCTCATCAGGGCGAAGCCCGCAGTGACCAAAAATATCAGGACATTGATGATTCGCCGCAGCACACGCAGCTGTGTCGCCGCTTTGCGCGCCAGCAGATTGTCCGCAACGTCAAGTCGAAACGACTCCATATAACGCACAATGGCGATGTCGGCGCCCACGTAAATCGCATAACCAACAAGGAGGATGAAACTTGCCAGAAGCAGCGGACGCACCGAATCAAGAACTGGAGCGGACAGCGGCATTAGCGGCAACGCTGTTCCAACCGCGAACAAAAGGACGGCCCAGCGCACCAAGCCCCGGATGCGGACAAACACCAGCTGCAGCAGCGGATGCCAGCCCTTTGACCAGTGGTTCGCGCCCCACACAATCGCCATCTGCAGCACAAAGCCCATGATGAGGATCGCGATACCGACGAGCACCGCGCCAGCCCAGGGTGGCGCAAAGCTCACAAGGCGGGCAATGAGCGCCATTACATGCTGCAAATTCAGAAATTCCTCCGTCCAGCAGGTCGCGCCGGCCGGAGCACCGACGGCCGGTCCTTTGGCCAACGCCGCAGACGGGGAGTGGTTCCGATATATTTAACGCAAAAGGACCGGCAAGGCGCATCCACGCCCGCCGGCCCTTGAGCTGAACCAGAATTGATCAGACGGCTTCTTTGAGTTCCTTGGCCGCCCGGAACGCGACTTTCTTACTGGCTTTGATCTTGATCTGCTCGCCAGTGGCAGGATTGCGGCCCATACGGGCCGCGCGCTTGCGAACCTGCAAGATGCCGAGTCCGTTGAGACGAACACGTACGCCCTTCTTGAGCTGCTTGGTGATGATGTCGGCCATATCGTCAAGCAAAGCGTTCGCCGCCTTGTTCGACATTTCATGCTTTTCCGCGAGCTGAGCACCGAGCTGGCGGGTCGTCATGGTCTCCGTCTTCGCCTTGGCGCCGGCGGCGGCCTTCTTGGCAGGAGCTTTGCTTGCAGTCTTGGCGGCTTTGGCCATGGGTTAGTCCTTCCCCGAATCAATCAATGAGGCCGAGTTTACTGCTTTTTTTGCGCGCGTTAATCAGCGGGATGCCACAAAATGCCCATTTGCGTGGCCTTTTCGTAACGGAACTGGGGACATCATCCGGGCCGGGCGCATAAAACCCCGTAAAATCTGGGATTGCAGCCGCCCCGGCGGCCTGGAGCGGCATCAAATCGGCGCGGGAGTTTGTGCCTGCGCGCGCAGCCAAAGCCCTCCGGTGTCACCGGCAGGACTGTGGACGAAAGCAGGCAGGACGACACCGTCCCCCGCCGCCCGGAGCGGCGGGAGGTACATGGTACGCAAGCGCGTTGGACTAAGCTTTGGCTGCTTCCTTGGCGGCGATTTCGCTGGCGCGCTCTCCACGTTCGGCAATGCGTGCCGCCTTACCGCGACGGCCGCGCAGATAGTAAAGTTTGGCCCGCGCGACCTTGCCACGGCGGACGATTTCCACCGAGACCAGCAGCGGCGAGTAGACCGGAAACACCCGCTCGACACCTTCACCATAGGAGATCTTGCGCACGGTGAAGCTCTCATTGAGGCCTGCACCCTGGCGGGAGATGCACACGCCTTCGAACGCCTGGATGCGTTCGCGGGTCTTCATCTGCTTGGTCTTCTCGTCAAACGAGGCATCCACCACCTTGACATTGACGCGCAGCGTGTCGCCAGGACGGAAGTCGGGGGCGGGCTTGTCACCACGAAGGGCGGCAGCCTGTTCGGCTTCAAGGGTTTGCAGCAGGTTCATCGCAGGTCTCCGAAGGCGCAGGCGTCTGCCAAATTCATGAAGGGGGGCCGTATAGCCTAGTGCTTGCCGGATTCATAGAGGGAGAAGAGGTCTGGACGACGGCTTTTCGTCAGCATCTCTGCCTCCTTCCTCCGCCAGCGCGCAATCCGGCCGTGATCGCCGGAGGAAAGGATGGCTGGAATGCTGCGCCCCTCGAAGCTCTGCGGCCGCGTAAACTGCGGATACTCCAGAAGATTTTCCGAAAATGTGTCCTCCAGGGCCGAATCCTGCGCCCCCAGAACACCCGGAAGCAGGCGCACGCAGGCCTCGATCAGGGCGAGCGCGGGCGTTTCGCCGCCGGCCAGAACAAAATCCCCGATGGAGAGCTCCTCAAGCTGGCGCGCCTCGATTGCCCGCTGATCAAGGCCCTCAAAGCGGCCACATAGCAATGTCACACCGGGGCCCGCCGCCAGCGTCCGAACCCGGGCCTGATCGAGCAGGCGGCCACGTGGGCTAAGGTAAATCGTCGGGCCCTTGGCGCCCTCCGCCAGCGCAGCATCGATGGCGGCGCATGCAACGTCGGCGCGCATCACCATCCCGGGACCGCCGCCGGCCGGGGTGTCGTCCACGCTGCGGTGGCGCCCCACGCCATGTTCACGGATATCCCGGACCCTCAGCTGCCACAGGTCTCTGGCCGCGGCCTTGCCGAGCAAAGAGACCCCAAGCGGCCCCGGAAAGATTTCGGGGAAGAGCGTGAGCACGGTTGCCGACCAGCTCATTTGAGCTCCAGCTTGAAGCCGATATGCGTCGCCACGAAGCCAAGCCGCTCGTAAAACAGGTGAGCGCGACCCCGCCGCCGGTCAGAACTGAGCTGAACCAGCTGACAGCCTTCCTGCCGGGCCTGCGCAATAGCATGGCGCAGCATCGCTTCGCCAATGCCTCCGCCACGCTTGCCGGATTTCACGCGTACCGCTTCGATCTGGGCACGCCGAGTACCGTAGCGGGACAGCCCTGCGATTACGGTAATCTGATAGGTCCCGACCGGTTCGCCATCGCGTTCGGCAATCATGATGTGATTGCCTGCCTGCGCCTGCACTTCCTGCAGAGCCCTGACATAGACTGGGTCAACGCCACTACTGAGGGGTCGTTCACGCCCGCGACCGAGCCCGTCGTCGTCCAGCATTGCCACGATGGCGGGCAGATCATCCTCGTCGGCCTTGCGAAATTTAAGTTCGCTCATTCGACATCTCCTCTGATCGGGCGGCCCGGGGACTGAGCCTCGACTTCTTCGGGAGGGACAATGACAATCCGTCCAGCCGCGATCTCGACCACTGGCACAAACTGACGATTGAAGGGCAAGAGGGCTTCGCTGCCATCGCTGCGCTCGATGTCGACCACATCGCCGGCACCAAAATTGTGAATGCCGCGAATATGACCGATCAAACGCCCTTCACTGTCCTCGACCCGCAACCCGATCAGGTCGGCGTGGTAGAACTCCTCCGCCTCGGTCTGCGGCAGCGCCGCGCGTGTGACGAAGAACTCGCAACCCTTGAGCTTCTCAGCCGCGTCACGGCTGCAGATCTGATCGAATTGCGCGATGGCAGAGACCGCGTCGATCGCCTTGATGTGCGTAACCGCAAATATACGGCCCTGATCATCGTGCAATGGGCCGTAGGCGGCCAGGCGCTCCGGCGTCTCAGTGAAGGTTCGCACCTTCACTTCACCCTTAAGACCATGGGCGCCCAGCACGACACCAAGAAGAATGTCCGCGGCCATGACCGACGCCGTTATGCCGCCTCGCCGCCAACTTCTGCGGCCTTGGCTGCAGCTTCAGCGCGTTCCTGAGCCTTTTTCTTCGGCTTGGATTTCTGCGGATTGCTGCGGCTCAAGGGCTTTACGAGGCCGGCATCCGCAAGAAAACGGTGTACCCGATCGGTTGCGATAGCCCCCTTGCCAAGCCAAGCCTTTGCCTTGTCGAGGTCCAGCTTGATGCGCTCGGCATGATCTTGCGGCAGCAAGGGATTATAGAAGCCGATCTTCTCAATAAAGCGACCATCACGCGGCGAATGTGAATCGGCCACCACCACGGAGTAATGCGGACGCTTTTTGGTGCCGCCGCGGGCCAAGCGAATACGAAGTGCCATGACTGTCCATTCCTTTCAAAGCTATAAACCAGACTCACGTGCGCGCCGACGTTTCAGGCGAAACCTGCCGCCTGCAAAGACGCCGGCGCGTTCACTTTTTTCCTCCCGGCATCATACCGGGTGGAAGCTGAGGCATGCCGCCGCCAAACAGTCCGGCAAGGTTGCCCATGCCGGCCAGACCACGCGGCCCCATACGTCCCATCTTCTTCATGACGTCTGACATCTGCCGGTGCATTTTGAGCAGCTTGTTGACATCACTGACCTCCACGCCAGCGCCAGCAGCTATACGCTTGCGCCGCGAGCCGTTGATGATGTCCGGCTTGACACGTTCCTGCCGTGTCATCGAACCGATGATTGCTTCCTGGTGGGTGATGATCTTGTCATCGAGGCCAGCCGCATTCATCTGATCCTTAATCTTGCCAACACCTGGCAGCATCGCCAGCACGCCTTGCATACCGCCGAGCTTTTTCATCTGCCGCAGCTGTTCGGCGAGGTCATTCATATCGAACTCTCCTCGCTTCATCTTTTTGGCGATGGCTTCGGCTTTTTCCTTGTCCATCGTTTCGGCGGCACGCTCGACAAGACTGACGACATCGCCCATGTCGAGAATGCGTCCTGCCACCCGCTCCGGATGGAACGGTTCCAGCGCATCAAGCTTTTCTCCGACGCCCAGGAACTTGATTGGAGCGCCGGTCACCTTGCGCATCGACAATGCCGCACCGCCCCGCGCATCACCATCGGCACGGGTGAGGATGATGCCGGAAAGCTTGACGCGCTCGTTGAAGGCCTTGGCGATATTGACAGCATCCTGTCCAGTCAGGCTGTCGGCGACGAGCAAGGTCTCATGCGGATTAACCTGGGCCCGCACCGCGGCGACCTCAGCCATCAGCTGCTCATCCACATGCTGGCGCCCAGCGGTGTCCAGCACCACCACGTCATAGCCACCGACCTTGGCAGAGGCCATAGCACGGCGGGCGATTTCAACGGGCCCCTGTCCGGCAATGATTGGCAGGGTCGCAATACCGCCCTGCTCGCCCAGGATCTTCAGCTGCTCCATCGCCGCCGGACGACTGGTATCGAGCGAGGCCATCAGGACACGCTTTTTTTCCCGGGTCTGGAGCAAAACGGAAAGCTTGGCACTCGTCGTTGTCTTGCCTGATCCCTGCAATCCCACCATGAGGATCGGCGCTGGCGGCGAGCCAAGATCGAGCCCTTCGTTCTTTTCGCCGAGGGTTTCCACGAGGGCGTCGTGGACTATCTTGACCACCTGCTGGCCCGGGGTCACTGAACGGATGACTGCCTCGCCGATCGCCTTCGGCCGCACATTGTCGATGAACTCTTTGACGACTGGCAGCGCAACATCGGCCTCGAGCAGGGCCACGCGGACTTCGCGCAATGCCTCCTCGACATCGGCCTCCGTCAGCGCACCGCGCCCTCTTAGCCGATCGAAGGTTGTGCCCAGGCGCTTTTGTAAGGAATCAAACACGTCCGTATCACCATTTCCCTGCATCAGCAGGAGCAAGCGTAAAAGCCCCAGGGGGCGCACCTGCGCTGCCTGGGGGCGATCTTGGACCCTGCCCAAGACCGGAAAGTTCACATGGGCTTTCCGGATTGCAAGCGATTTAGTCCGGAACGACGCGCAAGTCAAATTTCCCGCGCCGACGCAGGCTGATGCCAAGACGCCATCGTCCTGGGCCAGCTGCAGCTACCGTTCCGTCAGACCTACGCACACCTGCTCATTTCTGAGCAAATCTGCCGCTGACGTCCTGCTTCACTGAGGCCGGTTTCACGCGGGTCTTGCGACCTGAGCCAGAGCCTTCCTCTCCACAGGCTGAGACCGTGGAACTCACGGCCATGTTCTTGAGATTCATCGCCGCGTTCACGTCGCGGTCGTGCACGACGCAGCAGGATGGACACGTCCATTCCCGCACGTTCAGCGGCAGCGCATCGCGCTTGTGCCCGCACGCCGAGCACGTCTTGCTGCTGGCGTAGAAGCGATCAGCCACCACGATTTGACCGCCGCGCATCGCCGCCTTGTACTCCAACTGCCGCCGGAACGCGAAGAAACTCATGTCGGCGATGGCCGCCCGCCGTGTGCGCGGCCACCAATTTTCCGGAAGCCTCCCATCGCCGTAGCGTCGTGATCGACACGCCCAGCGCCTGCGCCGCTTCTCCTATGCTTGCATATCTCTCCATTTTGCAGACATTAGCATAGGTTAAAAGCGAACTGTTCGAACCCCTGGGCTCCGATCAAGACACGGAACAAAGGCGGACGGCACTGGTGCTACAGCCGCACCAGGCAGGGCGGGGGATATCCCCCCGCCCTGCCTCATGAGCTGCGGCTATTTCAGTCCGAGGTGCTGCTGGAAGAAGGTGTAGGTGAGCGCCCAGTAATTGGCTTCTTCAGCATGGGTCGAACCTGGCCCATGTCCACCCTCTGCCTCTTCGTTAAAAAGCACCTGATGCCCCTGAGCTTCCATTTTGGCTGCCATCATGCGGGCGAATACCGGCGTGACACGGTCATCACTCGTCTCGGTAATGAACAGCACCGGGGGGTATTTGACGCCCGCCTTGACGTTCTCGAAGGGCGAGTAGCGACGAATATAGGCGCGCATCTTGGGATTGGCAGGATTGCCGTATTCTCCCTCCCACGATGCGCCAGCGCCATAGTGGGTGTAACGCAGCATGTCGATGAGCGGTCGTTGACACACCACGGCCGCAAGCAAGTCGGGGCGCTGCACCATGACCGTCGAGACCAGTAATCCGCCGTTGGAAGCGCCCACAATACCGAGCATTTTGGGGGTCGACCAATCATGATGTTCGATATCCGCGCCAACCGCTTCGAAATCATCAAAAGCCCGCTGGCGATGATATTTGAGCGCCGCCTGGTGCCAAGCCGGGCCAAACTCACCGCCACCACGAATGTTTGCAACCGCAATGGCTCCACCCTTCAGAACCCAGTTCTTCACGGCATCGAGTGGCCGGTAACCGTCATCCCAGTACCAGGGAAAGAGCGAGAGCTGAAACCCACCATACCCGTACAAAATAGTTGGCACTGGCCCCTTTGCGTCAGCGGGGCGGATCAGAAAATACGGTATCTCGGTGCCGTCCTTGGACTTCACCCAGTGCTGCGCGACCGAAACCAACTTGGGATTGAACCGCTCTGGCAGCGCATAGATTGCCTTCACCTGATGACTGCCATCATCAAAATAAAGCGTGGGAGGCTGAGTGAAGCTTTCGAACTGGATATAGGCCTGCGGTCCCCAGGCGTTGACACTCGCCAGCGTGGTTGAGCCGCCCGTGGGCAGGGTGAGGCGACGGCCTTTGCTCCAACGGCCATTTACATAATGAAACGCGAGCACCTGCCCCGTCACGTCTTTGTAGATCGCGGCGTAGACCGCATCGCGCCCGGCTGCGATATCACCAATCGCTTCATGTGTCCCTGGGGTGTAGAGAACCACTGGCTGTGGAGAGGAGGCTTTGGCAAAGCCCGGAGCCGCCACGGCAAACAGGGCCCCCTGCGCGATGGTGGCACCGGCCGGGGTCTTCCATGCGTCCTGAAGGGTAAAGATAAGCTGTCCGTTGGTGACACCGACCAGCTGCGCGTCCTCGGGAACCTTTATCTGGGTGAGATGGCCATCGGCAGCCACGTCGTAGTAGTCCGCCTTGAAGAAGCTTGGCCGACATATGATCAGCGAAATCGTTCCATAAGGGCCATGAAGGACAATCGGGTCGGCACCCATATCGGTGGGCCGCGCCTCGAACACGGTCTTGGCTGCAGCCAGTGACTCGCCACGACGCCACAACTTGATGATGCGCGGATAGGAGGCCGGTGTCATCGAGCCCGGGCCAAAGTTCGTTGCGAAGAGAATGGTGTTGCGGTTCACATAGCTGGCCTGGCTCTTGGCCAATGACAGCTTGAATCCATTGACGATGAATTTCTGGGTTTTCGGGTCGAATTCACGGATTACAACCGCATCGCCTCCCCCTGGAGACAGCCGCACCAGGCATTGATCGAAGGCGCGGGTGCAGTCCGCACCCTTCCATACCCAATCCTTGTGTGCCTGCTTGTCCAAGGCATCGAGATCAAGAAGCGTGTGCCATGCGGGATGACCCGAATCGTAAGACGCGATGCTGGCGCGACGCCAGATCCCGCGCACATGGGTTGGGTCCTGCCAGAAATTATAGACCCAGCGCCCCCGCAGCGTAGGTTCAGCAATCCGTGCCGGATTATTGAGCATCCCAAGAATGGTGTTCATGTGGGCGCGATAGGCCGGATCGCGCTTCAGCACGCGATCGCTGATCGCATTCTGCTGCCTGACCCAGGCAAGGGCGCGTGGACTATGAATCTTCGCCAGCCACAGATAGGGATCGCCATCTGCCGTCTTCTGGCTACCCTCTGGCGCTATGGGTCTGGCCAATGCCGCGCTAGCGCCCGACAGGGCTCCCGCCGCAGCCACTGCGATGATCAGGTTACGGATCCGCACGTTTCACTCTCCCTCGCGCGCAAAGCGGCAGGATTTGAGGAGGACTGTCCCCGCCGGTCAAGTCGTACGTCGCCCACCTAACGCAGGATTTACATTGGCAGGCCAAGCTGCTGTTTGAGCCAAATATAGCTCAAGGCCCACATCTCTGCGGCCT
>JBMFWV010000015.1:0-47554 GCA_049964915.1 Rhizomicrobium sp. | reverse complement strand
GCGTCCGTAGTCATGCCGAACGTAGTGCGCGAATGTTACGTTACCCGCTGTCACAGACAGATGATTCGCGATCGCTCCGATCACTATCGGCTGAACCCCGAGCTTGGCCATTCCGGTCAGCACGGTTCGCCGCAGGTCATGTATTTTCCACATTGCCATATTGAAGCGTCCGCGCGGCTGCGCTTTGTTGGGCGTGTGAGCCCGTCGAACAGCCGTCGTCACCGCATGAGCCGCGATCGGCTTTGCCTTCCCGCTCTTGTCGGCAGTGGGCGACGGAAAGACGAATGGACAATTCGGGCCAGCGTCATGCAGTGCATCTTTTATAACCTCAATCGCGATGCGAGGTAGCGGAACGACTTGCGTTGATCCGTTTTTCACGCGCGATCCGGGTATGGTCCAAACTTCGCGATCAAGGTCCAATTCGTCGCGCCTCATGCCTGCAATTTCGCCGATGCGCTGCCCTAGAATTAGCGCCAGTCGTATTATGCGCTGACAGTCCACCGAATTTGCCAGCGCGACGGGGAGAATGCCCCAAAGATGCGTAATCTCCGCGTTGGTCAGCACTCGGTCCCGCGGGGCGCTTTCCCGTCCGGGCTTGGCCTTTCCCTCAAGCGGGCTCCGGTCAAGGTCCCCACGCTTGACGGCCCATCTCAGCATTGCCCGGATCGCCTCAAAAATCCTGTTGGCCTCGACCGGCTTCCCGCGCGCGATGATAGCGTCCGTGCATCTATTCACGTCGCGGGCGTGCAGCTCCGCAATCCGCACCGTGCCAATGACTGGAATCACGTTCTTCTTTAGCCGCTGCTCAAAATTGGCTGCGGTTCGCATATTGGGGCGGACGTGCATTTCCAGATAAAGCTCGGCGAGCCGCGCCACCGTGATTTCCGCCGTTGCCTGGGCGGCGAGTGCATCGCGCGGGTCCGTTTTGTCATTGGCCTGCTGGCAAGCCTGCTGTGCCTTCCCACGGGCCTGTAGGAGGGAAACGGTCGGGTATCGCCCGAGGGTCAGCCGCGCCCTGCGCCCGTCGCGTGGGCTCGTATATATATAGGTCCACGTCCGCACGCCCTTAGGGGAGACGCGCAAGCACAGGCCGGGCACTGTTAAATCGAAGTAATCGACGCGGGACGGCCCGGGCTGCACACGAGCGCAAAATCTGTCGGTGAGGGCCATACGTGGCATCAAATGTCTCCCGCGACGACCCACTTTGGTGTAAGCAGAGGGTCAGTGATCCGTACCCCGTGGGTACGCCTGCCAGCAATTAAATGCAATGGCGTGAAACGAGTTGAAACAACGCAAAGCCTAAGTAGTTGAATATGCTTAAACATTCTCGACGCAAGGAAGTGCAACCTGTTGCAGCAAAGCGCAACTTTCTTGCTTTGGGAGCAGAGGGTCGCGTGTTCGAATCACGCCGCCCCGACCATATGACCAAGGGAGCACACATGCGCGCGCGTATTTATAAGCCCTCCAAGAGCTCCATGCAGTCGGGTCGAGCCCGTACGAAGGCCTGGTTGTTGGAATTTGAGCCCGAAGCCCCACTCACGCCCGAGCCCCTGATGGGCTGGACGAGCAGTTCGGATACACGCTCACAGGTGCATATTTATTTTGAGACCAAGGAAGAAGCGGTTGCCTACGCGGAAAAGCACGGCATTCCCTTTCAGGTGTTCGAACCCCGTCCACACCCCTTCAAGCCCAAATCCTACTCCGATAATTTCCGTTTCGATCGCAAGATCCCATGGTCTCATTGAGACCAACCAAGCCGCCGACGCGGTGTCTAGCCAGGGCGCCTGACAGCGCGATGCGTAAGCGTGATCATCTGGCCCCGTAGCTCAACCGGATAGAGCGTCAGCCTTCTAAGCTGAATGTTGCGTGTTCGAGTCACGCCGGGGTCGCCATCCCTCGCTGCGAACGACAGGTCGCAGGACTGCCAAGGCCCGCATTGCCGGTCATGGCCCCGTCGTCGGGGACGGGACCATGACCTCGCTGCTTAGCGGGCTGACAGAATGGCATCCAGGCTGCGCGGTCCCGACCCCTCCGGAACCAGATGCGGAAAACGTTGCCCGCCATGGTACGTGATCGTGACAGTGCGTACGGCCTTATTCTGCTCGACGATGAAGGACAGGGGTTCAGAGTGGCTCATATCATAGTCGAGAGCGCGCTTGAGATCGGTGTTGCTGTAGGCAGCGCCGTTCAGCGCCAGAAGCTTGGTGCCAATTGTCAGTCCAGCTTCGAACGCAGGGCTGCCCCATAAAACTCCCGTCAGTTGGTTTTTCCTGTCCACAGTAAAGCCGAGCGAGAAACTGAAATCGGTGAACTTGTACATGTGTTCTTGTGATTTTTCGAAGGGGCTCTTCACCGGGGTATAAACGAGTTTGTACCCACCGCGCGAAATGCCACTGAGTGGCGCGCCCTTACCCGGTTCGTAAATGTGCTGCTTGAGGAAGCCGGCCCAGTCATAGGGCACCACCTCATTGAGGGTGTGCACGATGTCCGCGAGCGTATAGGTGCGGGTAACATCGGAACCGTTATCCATGCCGAAAAAGAGACGAGCAAAATCGTCGAGCGATTTATGGCCGTGAGTTAGTTTGCGGATCAGCGTGTCGGCGTCGAGCCAAGTCAGCTGACCCATTGAGTAATAATCCTCTGAAAGCTGGTAGTTCCGCCATGGAATCGGGGCGCGATGGGCTATGATGGGATCATTGGTGGTGTCCTCGACCGAACGCCAGGCATGGCCGACGTGGTGCTCATAGGTCGCCGCCGTCACGGCAAAGGCATCGAGCGCTTCCTGACGGGTCCAAAGACCGGCGCGAGCCGCAAGTACAAAGCCCCAATATTGCGTCTGCCCCTCATACATCCACAACAGAGAGTCTCTCATCGGCACGTTGAAATTTGCCGTCCAAAGATCGAAGGGGCGGCGGAATTTTCCGTTCCAGGAATGCGTGTATTCATGGCAGAGAAGATCGCGCGCTGCGATGGTGCCATTCCAATTGACGAAGTAGCCCGGGACCGTGCCATCTTCGCTGGAGCGGTGATGCTCCAGCCCCTGACCGCCCATCTGATTGCTGAGCGACAGAAGAAAATCATAATGGTTGTAGTGACGTGACCCGAAGAGTTTGTAAGCCTGGGTCACGATATTGCGGTGGGCGCGCAACTGCGCAGGCGTGATCTGCAACAAATCCGGGTTGTCGGCAAAAATGTCGAGATGGACTGGAGCCTTGTGTCCTGCGGGCGTCAGGTCCTCACGCAGAAAATAGCGTCCGGCGTCCAGGGGAGAGTCAACCAGTGTATTGAACGTCACCGGCGCAAAGTGCACCATACTGTCCTGGCTTGAGGCCGTGGTCAGGGCCGTCGCATAGTGCCAGCCTGCAGGAAGCTTCACACTGGCTTGTGTTTCAATATCCCGGCTGAAATATCCGGCCGGATATAGCGCAACGTCCCACCACTCGAGATTGAGCATCGCCGGGGTCATGACGATGCGTCCCTCATCCTTCGTCACAGGCGACAGGAACTGGAAGGAAATGTCGAGCGTTTTGATGCCTTTGGGTACATCGACATGGAATGCGAAAACATGCACCGGATCGCGCGTCCAGCGAAGGATCTTGCCATCGGCGTGGATGACAAGGCCGGCAATCTTGTCGATCGGACCGGAGGCATTGTGATTGCCTGGTATCCATTGGGGATAAAGCAGTGTCATGGGCCCAGCATCCGCCACTGGGATGGTTTCGTGAACGCGGAAAATATGGCGGGCCAGGTCGGTCGCATCGACATGGATCGCGAGAGTACCGGGATAGGCGATGTCACGCGGCGCTGGAATGGGAGCTACGGGGGGCGCCGGTTGTGGACTTGTCCCTGGAGATGGAGACGCAGCGGCAAGGCCTGCCGCGGCCCACAGAAGAACAGTGCTTGCAAGCAGAGATCGGCGCAACATGATAGCCCCCTTGTCGATGACCGAACACGATGTCTCTGCCTTATTGTACCTGGGCTGGCTGAGGTCCATCGTGGACCCACCTCAGTTCACGGCGTCGTGATCATCTGGCGGCCATCAGCGGCAAAACTCTCCCTCCGACCCCAAGTAATCCGTCCACCAATGCGACGTCGAAACACCCGGTGGGTTCCCACCGCGTGTCGTTGTCCTGGTCCACTGGCCCGTATGACGTGGCGTGATGCAGGCAATAACCGTCACTTGCCCGTATGACGTGGCGTGATGCAGGCAATAACCGTCACTTGCCCTGGAAGCGTGGCTCGCGCTTCTCGGCAAAGGCGCGCACACCTTCCTGCACGTCTGCCGTGGGATTGGCGATCATGACCGCCATAGCTGCATCGTTCAGCGCCCGCTCGAGGGTGGAATCAAGGCCGTGGCGCATCATGCTCTTGACGAGGCGGGTGGCGATCGGCGCCCTGGCTGCAATCGCGGCAGCAAGTTCGCGGGTGTGATCATGGAGTTTGTTTTGCGGTACGACTTCTGTCACCAGGCCCAGCGCAAGCGCTTCCTCAGCGCTATAGATCTCCGCCAGCCAGCTCATCTTTAGCGCGCGATCAAGCCCCATCGCGCGGGGAAACAGCCAGGCTCCGCCTTCATCCGGTAACAGTCCAAAACGCCCGGAGGTATCGCCAAGCTTGGCATCAGCGCCGGCGATGCGCAGGTCGCAGGCCAGCGCCAGCGCAAGACCGCCGGCCACTGCATGACCATTGACCATGGCGATCACGGGCTTGTCCATACGATGCAAAGCGGTGATGACCCGGTGCATGCCCTCGCGCATCTGTACCGCGTATCCGAGCTGACGGTGGAGATAGTCATCATGTTCCTCGTCGCCTCCGCGGACATCGCCTCCGGCGCAAAATGCCCGACCCGCGCCGGTGATGATGAGGCAGCGAAGCCTGTCATCTCTCTGATAGGCGTCTAAAGCGTCGACCAGCTCGCTGCACATACGTGAGGTGTAGGCATTGAGGGCGGCAGGTCGGTTGAGCACGAGCTCACCGATGTGGTCGCTGCCGGCAGTGTAAAGTATGGTCTGTCCAGTCATGGCAATGTCCTCGCGCCCAGCCCAGGCCGTAGCATGGGACGGGCGCGCGAACATTCCAAGCCTCAATCGGGATAGTTATAGCCGGGAGGCGGAGGCGGCGGATAACCCGGAGGGGGAGGGGGAGGCGGCTGGTAGCCCGGTGGTGGTGGCGGCGGATAGCCATAGGCGTTGGGCGGTGGCGCAGCAACATGATTGCCATGAGCCTGCATGCATTGCACATAGGCGATGTTATACTCACGCTGAGCAGCATACTGGCGCTCGCCTGGATGGGCTGTGGTGGCACCGATTCCGGCACCGGCCGCCCCGCCAACGACTGCGCCGCGCGTATCTCCGACCGCAGCACCCAGGGCAGCGCCAATTGCCGCTCCCACCAGTGCGTTGGTTGCGGTCTGGCTATTGGCTTCGGCGACTTTGCCAGCCACGCGGTCCGACGCATAATGCTGACAATAAACATCGTCTTCCTGGAATTGCGAGAAAGACTTACCTCTACCCGGCATCACCGGAACGGTCGGACTGAGCGGTTGTGTTACGCAGCCTTCCAGCCCGATCAGGGCTATAAGGCCTACCGCTCCCAACATCATCTTGCGCATTGCACACCTCTTGCATGGAGCTACACGTGGGCCTGCCGGTCTGGTCGGTCCACAACTCCGATCGCGAACCATCCGCTGGTCAAGCTGAACACGACATGAACGCCAGTCAATCTGGCAAGGTTTGAGGCAAATCAAGCGGACGCGCAATTGACCTGACGTCGCTCTGAAGGCGTAGTAGTAAAAAATCGGGGGGAAGGTGATGGAGCTTGTCTCGGGGCGTTGGAGCAACTGGTCGGGCGGGGTTCGCTGTAAACCGCGTCAGGTTATGGCGCCGCGCGAGGAGGTGGAGCTGGCCGCGGCCATTCGAACGGCCAGGGAATGTGTACGTGCGCCGGGAACCGGCCACTCCTTCACACCCATTTGTGCCAGCGATGACACGCTTTTGGACCTTTCGGCGTTTCAGGGGCTGGCCGGCGTCAATCATGAGGCACAGAGCGCAACCTTTCGTGCAGCTACACCGCTGTGGGCGGTAGGTCCAGCCCTTCATGCCCAAGGCTACGCACTGGCGAATATGGGCGACATTGATCGGCAGACTGTGGCAGGTGTCGTCGCCACTGGCACGCATGGCACTGGCCGCAGTCTGGGAAGTCTGTCAACCCAGGTGACCGGGTTTCGGCTGATATGCGCCGACGGTGAAGTGCTCCGCTGCTCGGCGTCCGAAAACTCCGAGATCTTCGACCTGGGACGGGTGTCGATCGGAACCTTTGGCGTCATGAGCGAGATCACGCTCAAGGTTCTGCCTGCCTACAAGCTCGTCGAGCACAACTTCGCGCTACCGATTGAGGAACTATTCGAACGTCTGGACAGCCTCATCGCTGAAAATCGCAATTTCGAGTTTTTCTGGTTTCCCTATGCCAATACGGGGGTCTGCAAATCGCTGAATCTCAGCACCGCTGATGCACCAGCTCCCCGTACAGCCGAACAGATGTATGCCCGAGGTGAAGTCAGTGGGTCATTTGATATGCGTACCTTCACCGCCATCAATGAAGTACTGCCATTAGCGCCCTTTCTGCTTGAGGGCGCACACCGTCTCTGTTCACGGCTGATGCCTGGGCCGGACAAGGTGCGTTGGAGTTACGAGATTTTCCCCAGTCCGCGAACGGTGCGCTTCAATGAAATGGAATATGCCGTGGCGCTCGAAGATGGGCCGGCTTGTCTCAAGCAGATTGTCGATCAGATCCGTGCCAAGCGTATCAATACCGGGTTTCCCATCGAGTACCGCACCGTGAAAGGCGATGACATCGCTTTGAGTCCATTCTACGGGCGTGACAGCGCGACTATCGCTGTCCACCAATACCGCAAGGTCGACACCACGGCGCTGTTCTCCGTGTGCGAGGAGATATTCAAGCAATTTGGCGGTCGACCGCACTGGGGCAAACGCCATAGCAGGACCGCTGCCGACTTGGCGCAGATATATCCCCAATATGAGCGGTTTGTGGGCATGCGGGAAAAGCTTGATCCTCGCGGTCGCTTTCTCAATGCGCATTTGAGGGCGCTCTTTACATAGTACGTCAAGATATGAGGGCCAGCCTGCCGATGGCATACGCAAGGCCCCTGCTTGACCGCTTCCGGGATCTCATGGTCGAGACGGGCGTACTTGGCCGTGACGGCACGGAGCTGATGTTCGGCGCTCTGCCGTGCTTTCCGGGTTACCGACCGCTGCCTGCAGCGTCTGACGCTGCGGTATCCAGACGGCGATAGAAGCAGCTTCGCGCTCCGGTATGGCAGGCCGGCCCCTTCTGGCGAACCCGGAAAAGCAGGGTGTCGCCATCGCAGTCGACGCGGGCATCTACCAGCTCCTGGGTATGCCCGGAGGTCTCACCCTTGCGCCATCTTTCGCTGCGGGAGCGAGACCAGTAGGTGAGTTGGCCCGTGCGCAGGGTTTCCGCGAGCGTCTGGTAATTCATCCAGGCCATCATCAGAACGTCCCCATTTTCGGCATCCTGTGCGATCGCGGGGACGAGGCCATCGGCGTTGAAGCTGACAGCGGCAAGGAACGCACTGTCCGATAGGGTGTCGCTCATAGCTGTCGCGCCATTCGTTCAAATCCCTGACTTAGATCGGCGATGAGATCATCGACGTCTTCAAGTCCGGCATGTACCCGCACCACTGTGGCATCGCCTGGCCACGGCCGCGCAGTGCGTACAATATGAGCTGGCGTGATGAGGCTTTCAAATCCACCCCAGGACCAGCCCATACCGAAGAGCTTGAGCCCGTCCATGAACGCGGCCAGTGCGGCATGGGACAGGGGCTTGAGTTCGATGGCAAAGAGGCCGCAGGCCCCCTTGAAGTCGCGCTTCCAGATCGCATGCCCGGGATCGCTGTCGAGCCCAGGATGCAGGACCCGCGCGACTTCCGGTCGTGCCGAAAACCAGCGGGCGAGCTTTAGTCCGTTCTGTTCATGGACGGGCAGTCGACGTGACAGAGTGCGCAGCCCCCTTAGTGCCAGAAATAGGTCATCTGCCGAAGCAAACAGTCCGAGATCACCGTGGGTATGGGTCAGACGCTCGGCATGGCTGGGATTGGCACAGACATACCCCATCATCAGGTCAGAATGCCCGCCGATATACTTGGTTACGGACTGAATGGACAGATCGATGCCATGCGCCAAAGGTTGAAAATACAGTGGGGTCGCCCAGGTGTTGTCCATCAAAACGGATGCGCCGCGACGATGGGCGACATCGGCAATGGCGGGAATGTCCTGGATTTCGAAGGTGAGCGATCCCGGGGATTCACAAAAGACCGCGCGTGTATTGCTGCGGAAGAGGGCGTCTATGCCATTGCCTATGCATGGATCGAAGTAGCTGGTTTGCACGCCGTAACGCGCGAGGACACGATCGCAAAAATTGCGGGTAGGAAAATAGGCGCTGTCGCTGACCAGCAGATGATCTCCGGCGCGACACACAGCTAGGATTGCAGTGGTGATGGCAGCAAGGCCAGATGGCGTCACCACCGTAGCAGCGCCTTGCTCGAGGGCGTTGATGGCGGTTGTGAAGCTCTCAGAGGTTGGAGTGCCACGGCGACCATAAACATATGGCGCAGTGCCATCCTCGAGGGTTTCAAGATCTGGCATCAGGAAGGTCGAGACGCGGTAGACCGGGGTCGATACCGCACCATGATAGCGCGCGGGCTCGCGCCCAAGATGACCTATAAGAGTGCTGGGCTTATGGCTCATAGCTCCACTCCAACGCCGACTTCCGTTGCAACATCTGGCCCCGGGGTAAGGGGCTGGCCCATGCGTTCGCTCAGGATCGGCCGTAGTGGTCGGTCGAACGACCAGATGATTAGGGCGCTGACAAACGCGATGGCAGCGGTGATGAGAAAAAACTCGGATTTGGGGATGTGGTCCCAGAGCGTCGCCAGCATGCCGCCAAGAGTACTGCCAAGGAATGTCGCGATGAACCAGAAGCCCATCATCATGGACATCACCTGCACTGGTGCCGCACGCGCCACAAGTGCAAGTCCGACCGGCGAAAGATAAAGCTCACCAAGGGTATAGATCGTGAAAAATGGAAGCAGCCACAGCCAGCTGGCATGGCCATGCGGACCGGTTGCATAGGCTAATCCGGCCATCAAACAGAAGGAGACGCCGAGCAGGGCGCAACCCAGGGCCATCTTGATAGGCGTAGAGGGTTCGCGTCCGCGACGGGCCTGTCTGCCCCACATCCAGACGAGAAATGGCGTAAAGGCAAATATCATGGCCGGGTCGATGGATTGCGCCCAAGGCGCAGGAATGACGAAATTCACGACGCCGGGAATGAAAATCCGATCGGTATAATCGCGGGCCCACAGCGCGATCGTGATGTATTGCTGTTCATAGCTCATCCAGAAGCCCGTGACCGGCACAAAGAGCGCCACGAGCGCGAAGATTGCCTTCCAATCCTGGCGGCTGAGCGGCTGGGCCTTCACCTTAGTACCGCTCCGGCGGGCACTGGTGACGCGGTCGGGGGGCAGGTGACGCAATGACATCAGGTAAATGAGAACGCCGATAGAAACCCCGATGCCGGCAGCAAAGAAGCCGAAATGCCAGCCTGCGTTCTGTCCCAAGGCCACGCAGAGGCCATGGCTCGCTGGCCAGTCGTCGGTACACATACGCGCACCCAGTGTGCCGCAAATGTAGGGGGCGAGGAAGGCACCGAGATTGATTCCGACGTAGAAGATCGAGTAGGCACGGTCGATACGGTTATCGCCCGGGGCGTAAAGGTTGCCGACCTGGGTCGAAATGTTGGGTTTGAAGGCACCGTTGCCAATGATCAGCGCCAGCAGACCAAAGAAGAACAGCGAGGTCTGGGTGAGCATGAATTCACCAGCGATCATCATCAAGCCGCCGGCAACAACTGTATAGCGTTGGCCAGTCAGGCGGTCCGCAAGCAGTCCTCCGAAAAATGGGGTGAGATAAACAAGCCCAGTGTAAAGACCAGTGATATTGGTAGCAAATTCCGTTGGTGAGAGCGGTCCCAGCAGCCATTGGAAGGCACTGCGCACAATCGAAAGCCCAATGACATGTGGCATCGCCTCTGGCGTCAGCAATTGCTGGGTCAGATAGAAGATCAGAATCGACGTCATGCCATAATAGGAAAAACGTTCCGCCATTTCGGTCGAGAACAGGCTTGTCAGTCCGATCGGATGACCGAACAGATCACGCTGACGTTTGGCCTCATTTTGAGCCATTCATGATCCCTTTCTGAACCTCCCGACCGCGCGAGTTTGCACACTGCGCGCGGGGAAGAAAATGGTTAGACGGCTTTGTGAGCAACGACTTAGGGGAGGAAGACGTAGCGCTCTTCGCGGGCGTAAGGAATGAAGCCAGCCCGTTGATAGAGTGGCAGGGCGCGTGGGTGGTCCAGGGTGCAGGTATTGACTTTCAGTTTGTTGATCGGTCGGTCCCAGGCCAGAAGCACTGACTGAAACAGGAAATAATGCCCCAAGCCGCGACCGATATAGTCGGGAACAAGGCCAAAATACGCCAGCTGGCCAGTGGGCATGGGGCGAAAGTCGAATTCCGCCATACCGGCAGGACAGCCGTCGACGTAGAGCACGTAGAGAAAAAGGTCCGGGTCCTGGAGCAGGGCGCTGAGTTCCCCGTCGGACAGCTTTTTGCGGTCAACCCAGTAATGGGCACGGCCAATGGTATCGTAGATATAACGGTAGAAATGAATCGGTGGCGCCGCTGCCCTTAAAATAGCGATCTTTCCGCTCGGGAGCGGCGGCGGCACGATGTCAGGCCGTGCCTTCATGTCAAGAAATGTGACTACGGTTGGAATGCGTTTGGTGCTAGCGCGGTCCCTCATCCTGTTCGTCCCGTCTCAATCGGCCCCTCGGGGCGCGCTCCCCACTCGGCCCATGAGCCGTCATATAGCGCCACCTGCTGTGCTCCGGCCACGTTCAGGGCCAGTAACAGGACGGCCGCGGTGATCCCCGAACCGCAGCTTGTGATCACCGGGCGTGAAAGCGTGAGATGATTATCGACGAAGAGAGCGCGCAGCTCATCCACGGATTTGAGCGTACCGTCGCCATTGATCAGTTCTGAATAATAGAGGTTGCAACTTTTGGGTATGTGACCAGGGCGAACGCCGGGACGTGGCTCGGCTTCTTCTCCGGCAAAGCGGGAGGGGCTTCTGGCGTCTGCAATCTGCGCGCTGCCCGAGGCTTGAGCCGAAAGAACCTGTGTAAAATCACGAATTAGGCTGTTATCAGGGCGTGGCGTAAAGTGTCGGTAATGTGGTGGTGGCAGCAGGTCGTCGATTGGTCGGCCCTCCCGCTTCCATTTGGGCAAGCCACCGTCCAGAACGACGACGTCACCATGGCCCATGGCCCGTAGCATCCACCAGGCCCGCGGGCTGGAGTAAATCCCAGCGCCATCATAAACGACAATAAGATTGCCATCGCCCAATCCTAGCTTGCGCATCTGACTGGCAAACTTGGTCGGGGACGGGAGCATATGCGGTAACGAGCTGGTCTCGTCACTGATCGCGTCGATATCGAAAAATACGGCTCCTGGAATATGGGCACTGCCGTATTCGGTACGCGCATCGCGACCAGCTTGAGGCAGATACCAGGACGCGTCAGCCACGCGGACATCCGGGGCTTCGAGATGCTCGGCCAGCCAGGCGGTGGAGACCAGGGGAAAAGCGACACTCATGCGAAGGGCACTTCCATGTCGCGCGGCTCGCCGTCAAGCCAAGGTGGCACGGGAAGGCCTTTTTGACGCAGGAAGGCAGGATTGAAAAGCTTGCTCTGATAACGCGAGCCGGTATCACAGAGCACCGTGACGATGGTGTGGCCCGGTCCCATCTCCTTTGCCAACCGGATGGCACCGGCCACGTTTATGCCGCTTGAGCCGCCCAGACACAGACCGTCGCGCTGCAGAAGATCGTAAAGGGTGGGCAGCATCTCCTCATCAGAAATCTCATAGGCGTCGTCGATCGGCGCGCCCTCGAGATTTGCCGTGACCCGGTTCTGGCCGATGCCTTCGGTGATCGAGGCGCCATGTGCATCCAGTTGCCCTGTCTTGATCCAGGAATAGATGGCTGCGCCGAGCGGATCAGCAGCGACGACACGAATGTTGGGATCCCGCTCCTTAAGTGCGATCCCCGTGCCGGCCAGCGTACCGCCCGTGCCGACCGCCGCGACAAATCCATCGATGCGTCCGTTGAGTTGCGCATAGATTTCGGGTCCGGTGCATTCAATATGTGCGGCACGGTTGGCGACATTGTCGAACTGATTGGCCCAGATCGCGCCACTGGCCTCAGTGTGGGCAAGGCGGGTCGCCAGACGTCCCGACAGTTTCACGTAATTATCGGGATCACGATAGGGTTTTGCCGGGACCTCGATGACATGCGCCCCCATCAGGCGCAAGGCGTCCTTTTTCTCCTGGCTCTGCGTCTGCGGGATAACGATGACGGTGCGAAACCCCATGGCATTGGCGACCACGGCGAGTCCGATTCCAGTGTTGCCGGCGGTGCCTTCGACAATGGTGCCGCCGGGGCGCAGCGCGCCCGTGGCAATGGCAGCGCGAACTATAGACAGAGCCGCCCGATCCTTGACCGAGCCACCCGGGTTCATGAACTCGGCCTTGCCATAGATATCGCAACCGGTCAGAGCGCTCGCATATCGCAGGCGGATGAGCGGTGTATGGCCTATTGCATCAAGAGTGTCTTTGCGGATGTCCATGCGGCTTTAACCAGGCTAGGGCCCGACCCTAAGCCTCAGCCAGCTCACCATCAAGCTTTGCCCGCAGCCTTCAGCCGGGAGAAGGCGTCCAAGGCTCGTTGCCGCCCCGTCGCAAGGTCCACCAGGGGAGTAGGATAACTCGATCCCAGCTTGATGTTGGCTGCGTCAAGTACGGAGGCTGGCGCCAGCCACGGGCTGTGGACAAAGCGATCCGGCAGGTGGGCGAGTTCGGGAACGAAGTGGCGGACATAGTGGCCCTCCGGATCGAATCGCTGTCCCTGCAAAACCGGATTGAAGATACGAAAATAGGGTGCTGCATCCGCCCCGCAGCCGGCCACCCACTGCCAGCTTGCGCTGTTGTTGGCGAGGTCGGCATCCACAAGAGTGTCCCAGAACCAGCGAGCACCTTCGCGCCAATCGATCAGGAGGTGCTTGACGAGGAAGGAGGCTGCGATCATGCGCACGCGATTATGCATCCATCCGGTATTCCACAGTTGGCGCATCCCCGCATCCACGATGGGGATCCCGGTTTGGCCGCGTTGCCAGAGCGAGAGCTTGTCCGTGTCTGTGCTCCAGTCAAAGGCAGAAAACCTTGGATTGAGTGGTTCCTCGGGAAGCTGTGGATAGTGAAACAGCAGATGCCAGGAGAACTCGCGCCAGGCCAGTTCGGAAAGAAATTTCTCGTTACCACCGGCAGCAAGGGGGGGGGCATGCCAGATCTGACGTGGTGAGATTTCACCAAAATGCAGATGGGCCGAGAGCCTTGAGGTACCAGCGCGTGCCGGCCAGTCTCTGTTTTGCGCGTAATCACTGAGATCGTGATCGAAAAATTCCTTGAGGCGGGCATGAGCCCCTATCTCGCCGGGGTTCCAATACCTCGACCAAGCGGCGGCCCAATTTGGCGCCCGCGGTAGCAGGCTCCAGGCTTCAAGCAGATCCGAGGCGATCGCAGGGGCAAAATCCAGCCGCCGTGGAGCAGGTAGGGGGGCAGGGATGTCGCACTGGCGCAAGGCCTTCCAGAAGGGCGTAAAAACCCGAAATGCCTTGCCCTCCCGCGTTGTCAGCTGCCAGGGCTCGCGCAGCAGATTACCTGAAAAGCTATGCACCTCGACTCCCGCCGCTGTGAGCCCCGCTTTGAGTGTGCGGTCGCGCCCAACGGCGAATGGATCGTAACATCGGTTCCAGTAGATCGCGTCGGCACCAGTTTCGGCAATGACCGCGTTCAGCACGTCCGGGACGGGGCCGCGGCGCAACACCAAGGTGCCACCAAGGCGCGCGAGGCGTTGTGCCAGCGCTAAAAGCGCATGATGCAACCACCAGCGGCTGGCTGCGCCCGTCGACCATTTGGCCGGCGTATTTTCGTCCCATATGAACAGGCAGACCAGTGGCGCGCCACGTGCACAGGCCGCACTGAGCGCGGCATTGTCGGCAAGACGCAAGTCCTGGCGGAACCAGACGATGGAAGGTGTCATGCTGGAGTTACGCGCGAACAGGACCATCGGATCAATGACCACCGGCGGGCTGAAATATCGCCTCATGGGGTTTCATCACAGGGAGGTCCATGCAAGGCTGTCACTTTGACACTGATTTTGGAGGTTTGTTTGCGTGGCCGCCACTGCCACTTCTGATACACAGCAATACCAACGCCAGAAATTGTCGGTCTTGAGCCTCACGGCCGGACTGATGGGCAATGTTCTTGAATGGTATGATTTTGGCCTCTACGGCTACTTCGCGCCTCTGATTGCGGCTCGCTTTTTTCCCGCCCATGAGGCGATCCTGTCGCTGATCGCCGCCTATGCGGGCTTTGCCGTCGGGTTTGCCATGCGGCCCTTCGGTGCCCTCTTTTTTGGTCATATCGGCGATCGCATAGGACGGCGCACGGTTCTGGTCGTCTCGGTTGCGCTCATGGGCTTGGCGACGACCGCGATCGGCTTGCTCCCGAATTTTCACATGGTCGGGCTGTGGGCACCCGCTCTTCTGCTCCTGGTGCGTCTCTTCCAGGGCTTTTCGGTGGGTGGTGAATTCACCGGTTCGGTGTCCTATCTGATTGAAACGGCGCCAGCGAACCGGCGTGGTTATGCCGGTAGTTATGCCAACATTGGCTCCACCGGCGGCTATCTGCTCGCCGCAGCGATGGCCGCGGTGACCATGGCGCTCATCCATAGTCACCCCTCCTGGTCGTGGGCCTGGCGGATTCCGTTTTTGGGCGGCGGGCTTATCGCCGTCCTTGCCCTGTGGCTGCGTCGGCGCCTGCCGGAGTCGGCCTACGAACCGGATCCACCCGCGCCGACGGATACTCCGCCTCTGCTCAAGGCCTTTCGCACGAGCCCGCGTATTCTGGTGCTCGTGATGCTGCTCACCTGGGGTTATGGCGTCGTCAATTATCTCACCATGGTCTTTCTGCCGACCTTTGCGAGCGGATTCGGTACGATTACGCCCGCTGCGGCCCTCACGCTCAACACGCTCGCTGATGGCGTCGCTATCCTTGTGGTACCCGTGGCTGGATTACTGAGTGACACAAGGCTGCGGCGACGTACGCTTTTGCTCATCGCTTTCGGTGGCTTTTTTGTAACGGCTTATGGTTTCTTCGCGCTGGCTCTAAAGGGAACAATCGTCGCAGTCGCTGTCGCCCAGCTAGGCTTTGGGGCTACGCTGGGGGTGGTCATGGGGGTAGCGCCAGCGATGCTTGCCGAGGCGTTTCCGGGAGAATTCCGGCTATCGGGATATTCGCTTGCCTTCAATTTTGGTTTAGGACTCGGGGGTGGTACTGCACCTCTGATCGCCACGGCTCTCATCGATGCCTCGGGCGTGACTTTGGCACCTGCATTTTATCTCATGTTCGGAGCGTTCCTGGCCATGATCGCTCTCTACTTCATGCCGGACCGAAGTCGCGAACCGCTATTGTAAGACGGCCGGAGATTGTCTCAGAGCGAAGGCATGCCATTGCCAGGATTTATGACCATGCTGGAGATAGCTGACCATGACTGACAACGCACCATTGCGCGCCAATGAACATCGTGAGCACGCCGAGCATGCCGTCAAGGAGCGGGACATGTTCATTTCCCTGGTGTCTATCACCATCGCCATTCTGGCGGTGATTGCCTCGGTGGCGGGCAGCCTTGAAACCATCGAAGTCAGTCAGGTCATTACCTTGTCGAGCGAGGCCGTCTTGCGTCAGGATCAGGCTACCGATGCGTGGTCGCAATACCAGGCCAACAGCATCAAAAAACACGTCTATGACGCAGCTGCCCGCCTTTCATCCTCGGCGGCGTCGGCTCTTGCCACGCTGTCAAAAGCCCAGGCTGCAAAACAGGGCGAGGTCAGACAGCGCGCCCTTTCGGCCGAAGCCGAACGTGACCATCTGATGGCAGCAAGTGAGCGCCACGAAGTCAATCATCGTTGGCTGGCCGCCGCGGCCAGTATTGCCGAAATCGCGATTGCCATCTCTACGGTGGCCATCATCACCCGACGACGCACGTTCTGGATCGCGGCAATGAGCCTTGGAGTCATCGGCTTGGTCATGCTGACCGGTACCTATCTCATCTAGCAGAAGATGGAAGCGATCGATCGTAGCGCGAATGCCCTGCACCATGCCGGACTTTTAGTGATAGCCGGGACTCTGGACGCCTTGCCATGGGAGCATTGACGAAGACGGCTCGAAATTTTCCACATCAGGACACAATCGCTTTAGAACTGAGGGCTCCCGGACCCCGCGGAGGTACAGGGCGGGGCATGTCCCTCGCGGTGTTCTTACTGGCGTTGGGGTTTGTTGGGCACTGCATGATTGGCGCTGCGGTCGGACAAACGCTGCCACCACCTGTTAAGGCTACCACGATGTGGATAGAGAGTGTCCGCTGGCAGGCGGCGCCAGCTGTGCGGCTGACCATGACTGCAAGCTTGAAATCTCCGGCACCGGTCATGGGTCAGGGTGCACGTACCCGCCGCACCAAAGCTGCGGTCGCGATTGTGATGGATGATCTCGGGCCAGATGTGACAGCGACGCGCCAGGCAATTTCACTTCCTCCTGCGCTCACCATGTCCTTTCTTCCCTACGCGCGCGATGTCGCTGAGCTTGCGCGCGCGGCAGAAGCGCGCGGACATGAGGTGATTGTGCATGTTCCGATGCAGCCACTCGGTCCCGAAAATCCGGGGCCCATGGCATTGCGGGTAAATCTCAGCGCCGCTGAAAACCAGCGCCGCCTATCCTGGGATCTCTCCCGGGTTCCGGGTGCCGTTGGCATCAACAATCACATGGGAAGCCGCTTTACCGCCGACCGAACGGCGCTTGTACCGGTGCTTGAGCAATTGTCCAAAACCGGAGATTTCTTTTTTGATTCACGTACCACTGCACACACTGTGGTCGTGCCTCTGGCGCGGGCCTTCGGGATTTTGAGTGCTGGTCGAGATGTCTTTCTCGACGACATCCAGCGTAAGAGGTACGTGCTCGATCAGTTACGGCTCCTAAAGCAGGTCGCAGTGCGCAACGGGGTTGCCATCGCTATCGCCCATCCTCATCCCGCAACGCTTCAGGCAATCCGCTGGTGGCTTGCGCATCAGCGCGGTCTGGACTTGGTAACGCTGCACACGGCGCTACGTCTCAAGACTGGCAAGGCTCTGCATGGGACGGTAACACAGACGCGCCGCCGCGACTGATCAGGGCAGCAAGCCGCGGCACCTCGGTTGGAACCTAGCGTCCCTGTGCCACAGCGTAGCGGGTTGCCTCCTCGGCAGCGGCCAGTAGCGCCTTCGCCTTGTTGACGCTCTCTTCGTACTCCGCCTGCGGGACGCTATCTGTGACCACGCCGCCGCCAGCCTGAACATACATCGTACCGTCTTTGACCACGGCGGTACGCAAAACAATACAGGTATCCATCGAGCCGTCTGCAGCAATGTACCCTACGGCGCCGGCGTAGACCGCACCGCGCTTGTCGCGTTCGAGTTCATCTATGATCTGCATCGCGCGGATTTTGGGCGCGCCGGAGAGGGTGCCAGCAGGCAGACCTGCGGCCAGAGCATCAATGGCATCAAGCTCAGGTCTGATGCGTCCCTCCACGTTGGAGACGAGATGCATCACGTGACTGTAGCGCTCGATGAAAAAGCTATCCGTAACTTTGACGGCGCCAGTTTGTGCGACACGTCCGACATCATTTCGTCCCAGATCGAGCAGCATGAGGTGTTCGGCACGTTCCTTGGGATCTGCCATCAGTTCATGGGCCAGTACCTCATCTTCGGCCAGGTTTGCACCGCGCCGCCGTGTGCCCGCGATTGGGCGGATGGTGACCATGCCGTCGCGCAGCCGGACGAGAATTTCCGGGCTTGAGCCCACAATGGCAAAGCCCGGAAAGGCCAGATGATAAAGGAAGGGGGAGGGATTGAGGCGCCGCAAAGCGCGATAAAGGGCGATTGAGGGCAGCGCAAACGGTCGACAAAAGCGCTGGCTGGGAACGACCTGGAAGATGTCACCGGCGCGAATGTAGGTTTTGGCGCGTTCCACCATCGCGAGATATTCTTCGCGTGTTGTATTGCTCTGTGCTGCCACACCCAGGGGGAGGTTGATACCTGCCGCCGACGTGGATGGCAAAGGCCGTTCGAGTTCGCTGAGAGCCTCTTCAATGCGGGCGCGGGCGCGGGCGTAGGCTGTCGCGGCATCAACCCCGGCGCGCGGCCATACGGGTGTGACCAGCGTGATCTCATCGCGGACAGTGTCAAAGACCGCAGTAAGGGTGGGCCGTATCAAGATGGCATCGGGAAGACCGAGCGGGTCGAATTTGGGCTGAGACAGCTTTTGCGGCTCGATCAAACGCACCGTGTCATAGCCGATATAACCGAAGAGCCCGACCGCCATGGGGGGCAGGCCCGCTGGAAGGTCCATGCGTGTGGCCACCACCAGCCGCCGAAGGGCCGCCAGAGGATCCTCCGCGGGACTGTCGGGAACAAAAGCGTCAGGACTGTCCTCGGCGTTGTGATTGATTTCGGCCTTGAGCTCGCGCAGACGCCAGATCAGATCCGGCTTCAGGCCGATGATGGAGTAGCGGCCGCGGCTTTCTCCACCTTGTACGCTTTCCAGAAGAAAAGCATTGTCGCGGTTCTGCGCCAGTTTGAGATATACGCCGACCGGGGTCAAAAGATCGGCGACAAGCCGGCTGAAGACGACCTGTGGCTTTCCTTCGCCATAGGTTTTTGCAAACGGCGAAAAGTCCGGTTCAATGGCCATCGCCCGTTTACGACCCCGTGCCCATAACCGTTTTTAAGTTCTGCTGATTGATGGTCACGCCCGCATGTTCGCGCGCGGCCTGTGCAAAGAGGCTCGGTATGTCAGCGCCGATCTGTTGTCCCAGCTGGTTCTTAAACTCCGCATACTGCGGCATTTTTTGAACGAATGGCGGTGGGTGGGCCACACCAGTTATGCGCGCAATGATGAAACTCTTGCCATCGGCGGCCTTGCCCATCACTGCGCTACCTGGCGGCGCCGCAAAAATTGCGTTTAGCAGGCTTTCTGGAAAGAGTGCTGAGGCCTGACCGCGCTGCAGCCCCGGGCTGTGAGCGACCGTGACCTTAAGGGCTTTGGCAATCGGGCCGAGGCTACCGTCATGGTTGGCTGTTGCTGTGAGGCTGGTCACCTTGGCAAGCAGATCAGCGTCAGTCTTGACGAGGGTCCAGTCATGCAGCGCCGTCTTTCGAACCTGCGCGAGCGGCTTCAGCTTGGGCGGTTCTATGCCACTGACCTTGATCACATAGGCGCTGCCGTCGCTGGTCTGGAACGGATCGCCCACGACACCCACTTCGGCGCGAAAGGCCTGAGTAAGAAACTGTGGTGACGCTGGCAAAGCGGCTTTGCTTCCGTCCGGTGTGAGACCCTGGGAATCGACCGCCTTGATATGCACAAGCTGCATACCGGCGGCCTTGGCCGCTTCTTCGAGCGTATCGCCACTAGCCTGGGCATCTTCGAACTTATTGATGATGTCGCCGACCTTCTCATTGGCAAGCTGCTGGCGGGCCTGGGCCAAGAGCTCCGCCTTGACCTCATCGAAGCTCTTGTGGATGGCCGGCGTTATCGCAGTGACCTTGAGGAGAACATAGCCGAAGGTGCCTTTGACGGGTTGTGATACCTGACCTGGCTTCAGACTGAAGGCAGCCTTGCCGCGGGTTCCCCCCAAATCCTTTTCGCTGACCGAGCCCAGATCAATGTCGCTGGATTTCAGGCCGCGTGCGGCGGCCAGATCCCCGAAGCTAAATCCCTTGCCCAGCCGCTCGGCCGCCGCTGCGGCAGATTTTTCATCCGGAAAAGTAATCTGCTCTACCGTGCGTTTTTCCGGCACCTGGTACTTGTTGAGGTTGAGTTCGTACTCGCTGTGCAGCTGCTGCTGCGTAACCGTGATGCCGGGGGCAAGACTTTCGGGAGAAATCTCCGCATAGGTCAGTTCACGATATGCCGGGGTCGAGAAGTTCTGCGGATGAGCCTTGATGAAGGCTTCCAGTTCGCTGTCGTTGGGTGGCGTCACCGCGCCGATGGCAGAGGGCGCAACCGTGACATAGGAGACCGCGCGAGCCTCGTTCAGATAATCGAAAATCGCCTTGGCATAGCCGTTGGGAACTTGAAGTCCGTCTGAGGTTGCCGTCAAAAGCTGGGTGCGTGCGGTATCGGCTCGCACTGCCGCAATGAAGCTCTGCTCAGTAAAGCCCGAAGCAGTAATGATCTGCAGAAATCGCTGGTGATCGAAATCGCCGTTGGGCCCCTCGAAGGCAGGAAGCTCGCGAATCTGCGAGGCCACATCCGAATCGGTCGCGGTCAGCCCGAGCTTCTGTACCACGAGGTCGATCGCGGTTCGGCTGATCATGCGCTGCAGCACATCCTGCGGCAGCCCCATGGCTCTGGCCTCACTGGGGGTTAGCGGCGTGCCGGCCCTGGTGGACTCGTTTTTGAGCTCGGTCGAGTATTCGCGCTGGAAATCAGCCTGCTCGATCTTGATCCCGCCAACGGTTGCCACCGAGGTGTCGACATCGCCACGGAAAATGTCGGCGATGCCCCACACTCCGAAACTCAGCGCCAACAAACCCAGGAAGATCGAAGCGACCCAGGACTGGGCGAAGCCGCGCATTTTTTGAAGCATGGGGGCATCCGATAGTGACGATGAAAGCTCGCTGATGATAGGGAGGGCCCCTCATGGCGGCAAGGAGCAGTGCCGTCAAGGGTTCGTGTGGCCGCCGGGCCGAGCAAAGGGGGAGAGAATGCGGGCTTTGATCGCTGGAAACTGGAAAATGCATGGCACGAGCCAGGCACTGGACGAGGTCCGCAAGCTGGCGGCCAAGGCTCAGGACCTGGCGTGTGAGCTGCTGCTCTGCCCCCCGGCGACCCTGCTGGAGCGGGCGGTGGCGGCAAGCGGCGGGCGTCTTGCCATTGGCGGGCAGGATTGTCATTGGGAGCGCGCCGGCGCCTTCACCGGCGATATATCCGCCGCCATGCTGGTGGATGCGGGAGCGCGTGCGGTCATCCTCGGCCACTCCGAGAGGCGGCAGTTCCACGGCGAAAGCAGTGCCCAGGTTCAGAACAAGGCCAGGGCCGCGCAGGAGGCCGGGCTCATGACCATCGTCTGTGTCGGAGAAAGCGAGGCAGAGCGCCAGGCTGGCCAGGAGAAGGTTGTGGTCGGTGAGCAGCTGGCGGCGAGCCTGCCCCCCCTGAGCGACCCCCAAAACTGCGCGGTGGCCTATGAGCCGGTCTGGGCCATCGGCAGCGGTCGCACGCCGACGCTGGAGGAGATAGCGGCCATGCATGGTTTCATCCGCGAGGGATTATGCCGGCTTCTGGGCCCTGCTGGCGAGGTAATGCGCATTCTCTATGGCGGTTCGGTCAAGCCGGCCAATGCGGTTGAAATCCTGGCAACCGCCGAAGTCGGCGGGGCGTTGGTGGGCGGGGCAAGCCTTAAGGCTGACGATTTTCTGGCCATCGCGTGGGCGGTGACAGGTAAAATTAACCAAGACGCGCCCACAGTTCGTTAACTTGGCACTGCCAGCGTGGGCACGAGGCGGAATGCCCCCGTCGGGCCCTTGCGAGATGATGGCACGGATTTCCTACGAGAGTGTCGACACGTTGATTTACGATCCGGTGGCCTCCAACAGGGCGGCGACCCGTTCGGCGCTGCTGACACTCGGCTTTCGCCGTATCGAGACTGTGGCCAGTATTGACGCCCTGAATGATCATCTGCAGCGCCGACCGCCAGATCTGGCGATATGCGAGATTTCCGGTGTTCAGGATCCCCTGTGCGCGACGATACAGGAGCTGCGGCAAGGTCTGTCAGCCTATAATCCCTTCCTCGTGGTGATAGTTACTGCCTGGGGCAATGCGGGAAGCCTCGTGGGCAATGTCATCAATTCGGGCGCGGATGATCTTCTGCTGCGGCCGTTTTCGACCGCGACCCTTGAAGCGCGCATCCGTATCCAGGTGGAGCGCCGAAAGGGCTTTGTCATCACCAGCGATTATGTAGGTCCTGATCGGCGGCGCAGCAGCTACCGCGCTGGTCCGACGGAACTCCTTCAGCCCCCTAATTCGCTTAAGATGAAGGCCAAGGAGCGCATTGCCGATGAAGTGGTGGCCGAACGGCTCAATCGCGAGCTCAAGGCGGCACGCGAAACCTTGACCACGGAGAAACTGCGGCGCGAAGCCTTCCAGATCTGTGTGCTGTGGCGCCTGATGCAGGGGGTCGCCTCGCAGGCAAAGGCGCAATACGAGGTCGACCTCATCCGCCTTGCCGAGGTCACAAGGAACCTCTCCCGGCGGGCCCGCGATACTGACTTCGAGGAGGCGGTGGTCTGGTGTGACAAGGTGCTGGGGGCGATTGAAGGCCTGCAGCTGGGGGTGGACCGCAATGCCTCGATGCACCTGCTTGGCCATGCCGCCTTGAGCCTCATGCGGCTGTTTTCGCCCGAAAAATCCGCGGAGGAGCATCTCAATGAGTTGGACGCCACGGTGGCGATGATCCGCTCCCGGCAGGCGCTGGCCAGCTAGCGGCTGCTGGCCCTACTGCGCCATCAGCGCCTCGCATTGCGACAGTTCTTGCTGACGCACACGTTCCACGGTCTGAGGGGTGAAGCCGTTGGTCGTGGCATGTTGGGCGGCATTGGCCGCTGCCTGATGGCAGAAACCCATGGCTGAGGCGCTGTTTTCGGCCGCCACGCTGGTGGACTGGTCTGTCGCAGTAGGTGTCGCGCCTGGGTTCGCCGCTGCATTGTTTTGCGTGGTGGCGCCATAATCTGCCTGGGCGGTCTCGCTGCTGGGTTCCCACAGGCGCGCAACGTGGTTCCAATCTGCATTGGTACAGCCGCAAAGCCCCAACAGCAGAACACTTGCGGCTCCGGCCCGCCAAACGCTTTTCACCCCAGGGGACATGCACTACCTCAAAATTTATCGGTTGCGGGTCGTGAACTTAGGCCATCATGCGGCAAGCATAAGCGAAGAGTAGTCTAGCCCAACTGTAAAATTCGCACGGCTATAACTTTTCGTTACCCCAAACGGGCCGGGCAGGCCACACCCTCCGCCGTTCGGACGAGGACTTCCCAGGGCCGACGCTTTCGTCTAAGACGCCCCCTTCGAAAGTCCCCGGAGCTGCCATGTCCACCGTCCTCATCATCGTCCAGTTGATCGTGTCGGTCGCGTTGGTGATCATCGTGCTCATGCAGAAGTCCGAGGGCGGAGCTCTGGGTATAGGCGGTGGCAGTGGCGGCGGCCTCTTCACACCGCGCGGCGCCGGCGATGCGCTGACGCGTCTGACGGCGATTTTGGCGGTACTGTTCTTTGCCACCTCGATGGCCCTGACCCTCTTGGCCTTGCACCGCCGGCCGCAGCATTCCATTCTCGATTCGTCACATGCCAACCCGATCTCGGCTCCTATTCCCAAGGCTCCAGGCAGCGCCAACGCGCCGCCTGGCTCCAAATCTCTCGTGCCCGCCGTTCCTGGCGTGCCACAACCCCCGGCTCCGGCCAAAGCGACCAAGCCTCCCAAGTAGTCCGGGGGCGCAGTCGATCGCGGATTTTGCGTGAATCAATTTTATTTGGGTGAGAAATGCGCTTGAGCTTCACCATGCCCAGCGCCTATGGTGCGATTCCATGGCGCGACTGATCTTCATCACTGGCGGCGTGGTCTCCTCATTGGGAAAGGGTCTGGCATCGGCTGCTCTCGGAGCGTTGCTGCAGGCGCGTGGCTTCTCGGTGCGGCTGCGCAAGCTTGATCCCTATTTGAACGTTGACCCGGGCACGATGAGCCCGTTCCAGCATGGCGAAGTCTATGTCACGGATGACGGTGCGGAGACCGACCTTGATCTGGGTCATTATGAGCGCTTCACGGGCGTGGCCTCGGCCCGCTCTGACAATGTGACCTCAGGGCGGATCTACTCGGAAGTCATCGCCAAGGAGCGCCGTGGTGACTACCTCGGCCGGACCGTGCAGGTGATCCCGCATGTTACCGACGCGATCAAGGAGTTCGTCCTTGCCGGCAGTGACGACGTCGACTTTCTGTTGTGTGAGATCGGGGGCACCGTTGGCGACATCGAAGGCTTGCCGTTCTTCGAAGCGATTCGGCAACTCGGCAACGAGCTCGGGCATGAACGCTCCTGTTTCGTGCACCTGACACTTCTTCCTTACATCGAGACCGCGGGCGAACTCAAAACCAAGCCAACTCAGCATTCGGTCAAGGAATTACGCTCCATCGGCATACAGCCTGATGTGCTGCTCTGTCGGTCGACCTATCCCATTCCATTAGAGGAACGGCGCAAGATCGCGCTATTCTGCAATGTGTCTTCCGAGCGGGTGATTCCGGCTCTGGACTTGGCGACGATCTATGATGCCCCGATCGCGTATCACCGCGAAGGCCTCGATGATCAGATCCTGACGATTTTCGGGATCAAGGATGCGCCACCGCCCGATCTGTCCCGCTGGCAAAATGTGGTGGAGCGCGTCAACAGTCCCGAAGGCGAAGTCAAGATCGCCATCGTTGGAAAATATATCTCCGTCAAGGACAGCTACAAGTCGCTCTCGGAAGCGCTGACCCATGGCGGGCTTGCCAATAATGTGCGCGTTCGCTTGGAGTGGATTGATTCAGAGATTTTTGAGCGCGACGATGCCGCTGTATACCTCGAGGGTGTAAACGGCATCCTGGTCCCAGGCGGGTTTGGCGAGCGCGGCACGGAGGGCAAGATTGCCGCCGTCCGGTTTGCACGTGAGCGCAAGGTGCCATTCTTTGGTATCTGCTATGGCCTGCACATGGCGGTCATCGAGGCTGCGCGTACACAGCTCGGGCTTGAGGGCGCTGGTTCGACGGAGAACGGTACGCCGAAACATCCGGTGATCGCCATGATGACCGAGTGGACGAAGGGCAACAATCTGGAAGTACGCAGTCGGGGTGGTGACATGGGTGGCACCATGCGGCTCGGCGCCTATCCAGCGGTACTGACCCCGGGCAGCCGGGTCGCACAGATCTACGGTGATGGCCAGATCAGTGAACGCCATCGTCACCGCTACGAGGTCAACACCGGATATACTGAGGCCTTGGCCGAGCATGGGTTGAACGTGACCGGCTGGTCGCCCGACGGCAAACTTCCGGAAATTATGGAACGCTCCGACCATCCCTGGTTCATCGGGGTGCAGTTTCATCCCGAACTCAAAAGTCGTCCGCTCGAGCCGCATCCCCTCTTTGCCAGTTTTATCAAGGCAGCGGTGGAACAGAGCCGGCTGGTTTAGGAGCGTGAGAAACCCACGCGAGCAAGGCCTGAGGCAAGCCGCCTGGGCTCGTGTTCTGGCCAGCCCAAGCTTGACCCGATGGGATGGGCCGTGCCAGTTGAGACCGCGCCAAACGGTCGTGCTGCGTCAGGGGCGCGGGGCAGGGCAGTGGTGCGACGTGCTGTCGACAAGGAGATCAGTTTGACCCGTAGTGAAATCTGGCGTCTCGAGAAGTATCTGCGCAATTTGTTTCGCCTCGATACCATTACGGTGGTCGAGCGCCCCAAGCAGACCGATTCTGTTGAGGTTCATGTCAATGGTGAATTCATTGGCGTGATCTTCAAGGACGAAGAGGATGGCGAAACCTCTTACGCCTTCAACATGGCCATCCTCGAAATGGATCTGCCGCCGGCCCCAGCAAGCCGCAACTGAGCGCTGAGCTTCAGGGCGAGGCGGACGTGAACCCGGCCAAAAGCTGACCAACACCCTGTGCGATCTTTCGCCACTGGCTTAAATAGGCCCGTTTGAAGCGATAGCTGAGGACGACATCGTGCCCGAGGCGCAGGTCGCGCATGCAATCGGGAGCAAGGTCGGTGGCGGCCATGCGCCAACAGCGCAGCACAATGGTCCGGCCATGGTACACGCCGACGAACAGGTCCTGGCCTCTATAGCCATTATCGCTGCGGAAGCGGTATCGGGTTAGACCAAAGGGGCCGGCCTGACCTTGCGGGCGGGTGACGAAGGTCAGGAGCACTCTGCGCAGTTGTGCAGGCTCGGACAGTGCCAGGTCATCGGCCCAGATGCGTAGATGCACCACTTGCGAACGGGCGCTGTCATCTGCGAATTGGCGTGCCTCAGCCAGGCTGAAGCCACGAAAATCCGGCATCAGCGCCGCAAGTGTTATGCGACGGTGCTGGCCGCGCTGTCGCTCAGCGGAATAAACGATGTAATTGGCGGGGATGAGAAATCGTTTGCCGCCGACACGGAGAGGCACCGGCCGGGTGACCGCTGTGGGATCTGGCTGGGATTCAATCCAGGCAATCGGAGCCGGAAGAATATAATACAGTAAAACTAGTGCAAAAATAGCGAGGACAATCAGGCCAAACCAAAGCAAAGCCTGCCAGCCAGAATGGGATTGTACCGTTTTAGGACATTCGCAATTCTGTCCTGATCCGCTGAGCGCGATCATCCTGCCCACTCCACTCTGTCTCTACATTGCACGGACGGCCCCCGGGGCGCGAGTGCAGAGGCTACCGAGCTGGCAATTCCGCGCCGGCGTTGCAGGAAGTCCTCGCCCGGCCTCGCCTGACGCCGGCAGCCGAGGACCAGGGCGCCATCATGGCATGGGATGTGCACCAAACCTGGGACGCAGTGCCAAAGCGGGAACCCCATGAAAGACCTTGTGATCCTACTCTTCGCCGTTGCAAGCGGGCTTTGCGTCTCAGGAATTGTCGCCAACATTTATCGCCTCTTCGGCCGCAAACCCGAAACCTTGACGGGGCGGGCAGGGTATCTTGCGGTCATGACCGTGGCCGGACCGAGTGTACTCTTTGATAAATCCATACGACACTGGCGCGCCCAGGGCGGCTCGCCCCTCGCTCTTGTGATTGCCGTGGCAGTATCCGGCTACTGGAGCTTTGCCATCGGCCTCTTGGTGCTCTCACTGCGTCTCAGCATGCACTGAGACGCCCGCCAGACTGCCGCTGTAGACTCACAACACCGTGAGCATGCTCGCGACGAGAGGGTGGCGCACAATATCGGCGTCCGAGAGGCGAACGACAGCAATAGCCTGAACCTTCTCAAGACGTTCCGCCACTGGGCCCAAGCCGGACATGCCCGGTAACAGATCAGTTTGATCCGGATCTCCGGTCAACACCATGGTGGAGCGCCAGCCCAGTCGTGTCAGCAGCATCTTGATCTGGGTATAGGTGCAGTTCTGAGCCTCATCGATCACCACAAAGGCGTCATTCAGGGTGCGTCCGCGCATATAAGCCACCGGAGCGATTTCGATGATATTATCGGCAAGCAGTGCCTTCAGGCGCTTGTTTCCAACCCGCTCGGTCAGTGCGTCGTAGAGCGGCCGCAAATATGGCGCGAGCTTTTCCTGCAGATCTCCAGGCAGGAAACCCAGACTTTCACCCGCTTCCACCGCCGGACGGGAGAGCACAATGCGGCTTACCCGGTTCTGCTCCAGTGCTTCCACGGCCTTGGCAATGGCAAGATAGGTTTTGCCAGTTCCTGCCGGGCCTAAGGCAACCACGAGCGAGCGCTCGTCGATGGCATCAAGCAGTGTCTGCTGTGCCGGGCTGAGGGCTCGGACATTTTTGACGTATTTGCGGTCCCGACCGTCATCATCGCGCGGGCTCCAGCCCGGCGAATGCGGGAATAAGGTGTGTACTTGTGCAGTTTCGTGAAGGTCGCCCTGATTGCGGCGCGTGGAACGCTTGGCCATGACTACTCCTGGTCGATGACAAAAGGATCGCAACGAACGCAAAGATACGGCCCGGAGCAATCCTGGCTGATATCACGGATGTAGACGCACAATGTGTATCTAAGATAACGGCGAACGGGGCGCGATGAGGTACGGCGAAGAACTCGCTGCCAACCTCGGTGATGGACACAGTGCGCCAAGGCACCCGTTCCGCCCCTCTCCGTGCTCGCGAATCAATGAGCACTGCCTGAGCGTAACGTCTTTCCTTGTACCCGTCTTGCCCGGAATGATGGCCCAACCCGGTCTCTTGCATCCCCGAAGCTCGCCAAGCCGTCGTTTGCCTGCCAAAATGCTGCCGGTGAAATAGTGGAAACTGACCTATGCCTCTCTATGCCATTGATGATATCCAGCCGGAACTTCCCGAGGGTCGGGACTTTTGGGTTGCGCCTGATGCCACGCTGATCGGAAGGGTACGCCTCAAGAGGCACGCCAGCGTCTGGTTCGGCGCGGTACTACGCGGTGACAATGACTGGATTACGGTCGGCGAGAACAGCAACGTGCAGGACCTGTCGGTTATTCATACCGATTATCATCAACCCACGACGATCGGCCGTGATGTCACGGTAGGGCACAATGTGATCCTTCATTCCTGCACCATTGGTGATGGCTCACTGATTGGTATGGGCTCGGTCATCCTCAACGGAACTGTGATCGGCAAGAATTGCCTGATCGGTGCCAACACCCTGATACCAGAGGGCAAGGTAATTCCGGACGGCGCAATGGTACTCGGGCAACCGGGGCGGGTGGTACGCACGCTCAACGAGACCCAATTGGCCATGCTCAAGGCCTCGGCCGAGGTTTATGTGCAAAATTATCAGCGCTTCCGGGACCGGCTGAAGTTGATTTCCTAGACAATTTGCCAGTGCACACAGCACTTTCCGGAGCTGATGTTGGGGAAGGGCGGTCGAGTGGTTTTGCGGCTCAAAAGAAAGATGGCAGGACGTTTCGTCATGAGACTGAGATTTGCGCTCACGCTGTGGGCGATCTTGGCGATAGTGTCAGCGGGAACCGCCGCCGCAGCGCCCGGTGCGCCCAAAGGGCGCCTTCCAACGCTCGCAATACCCACCCATTACAGTCTCACCCTGACTATTGATCCGAAACAGGCCGGATTTCACGGTCACGACGAAATCAGCATCGTGACCGCCCACCCTCTGACGTCGATTTGGCTCCACGGGCAAGGCCTCAGCATTGAGCGCGCATCGGTGCGCTTGGCCAATGGCCAGACGATCGCAGCCCATTACCAACAGGTAGACCCATCAGGTGTCGCCCTACTGCGCTTTGCGCAGTCCCTGCCGGCAGGGCGGGCCACACTTCTGTTCGACTATCGTGCCCGCTTCAGTCACGCATCCAATGGGTTGTCCCGGATCGTGCAGAAGGCAAACGCCTATGCGGTCTCGCAGTTTGAGGCTGACGGCGCGCGACGCATGTTTCCATGCTTCGATGAGCCAGGTGACAAGGCAACATTCTCCCTGGCCATCAACGCGCCGCAGGGCGACGTGGTGATCACCAACAGCAAAGTCACGTCGAGAAATCCAACAGGCGGCGGCATGGTGCACTGGGTCTTTGCCACCACGCCAAGTATCCCCCCCTATCTCCTGAATCTGGATGTGGGTCCATTTGACGTCATCAATATGGGATACATCCCTGCCGACAAATGGCGCCGCTATCCTCTGGCGTTGCGTGCCATCGCTCCCAAAGGCGAGGCATGGCAGATGCGCTACGCCTTATCTTTCACGCCAAAGCTTGTCCTTGCGCTTGAGCGCTATTTCCAGATCGGCTTTCCCTTCACCAAACTGGATATAATTGCAGCTCCCGATTTTGCTGCGGGAGAAAGGGAAAATGCTGGAGTAATCACACTACGCAGACGCTTCTTGCTCATGGGGCCTCACGCACCGCTTATGCAGCGGCGCGACAGCCTTCTGGCGCAGGCGCGTGAGCTGACCCAGCAATGGTTTGGTGACCTGGTAACGCCGCTGTGGTGGAACGATAACGCTATCAAGAAAGCCTTTGCTGGCTGGATGTCGGCAAAACTTTCCAACTGGGTCATGCCGGAGTTTGCGTTATCGCGTCATACTCTCGATGGCGGACTTAAGGCAATGGACCGCGATCAATTGCCCTCTGCGCGCGCGATCAACCATCGCGTCAACAGCGTTGCTGACGCAACTCCGGTTTATGATGCAGGCACCCGACAAAAAGGGGCTGCGATCCTGGGGATGTTCGAAAATTACGTCGGTACAGAACCTTGGCAGCAGGCCGTGCATGCATTTTTGCTAAAATATGCCGGCCATACTGCGACCCAGACGGATTTCATCGCGACGATCGCGGCAGTCACCCATCATCCAGAACTGATCCAGGCGCTTCGCAGTTACCTGAACCAGCCTGGCATACCAGACATGAGCGTTGTCACGCGCTGCAGCGAATCTCCGGTGTTGACGGTTGTGCAGTCGATGTATGCGCCGGTCGGGCTCATGGTATCTGACCGGCAATGGCAGGTACCCATGTGCGTGTCGGACGGCAAAGCTGCAAGGCGCTGCCGCATAATCGGTCGAACCGCAGACATCCACTTGGGCAGCATCTGTCCTGCCTATGTCATGCCCAATGCACTCGGACTGGGCTATTATCGCTTCACCTACGATAGCCGGGGCTGGGATAGGCTGCTCAAGGCAGCACCCAGCCTGGATGCTGCAGACCAAATCACCCTCTTCGCCAATCTGCAGGCGGCGCTGGGAGCTGGTCAGCTTGATCCCCGAAAGTTTTTTGAGGCGGTTAAAGTGTTGGCGCCAAGCGCCAAGTGGGACCTGATCCAATTGATGCGACGGACGCTGCGGGCAGACCGACTGAATTTGTTACAGCCGGCAGACATGAATGCGTATGAGACATTCATCCGCAAGAGCTTTGGCCGCAGACTACAGCGGCTCACGCTGCGGGACTTCGGTTCGCCCAGCGAAATCTTGACCCGCGCGGCACTGGCACAGATCCTGATTGTGGAAGGACATGATCCGCACACTCTTGCCGTACTCGCGAAGGCGGCACGCGTCTATGCCGCCTCGGATGGACGCAATCTTGGAGGGTTGCCACCCAGCCTGGCCAGGCTGGCGATGCGGGCAGGGGTCATGGTGTATGGTTCCGCCTTTGCAAATTCCCTGATCAATGGCTTTCTGGCGTCGCCGGATGATTATTTTCACCGCAGCGTCATTTACGCACTGATGGGATCAACGGATCCAAATCTTCTTAAGGGATTTTTTGATCTGTCATTGTCTCCGCAAATGAACACGAGTGACATACGCTACCTCTTTACCGATGCGAGCAACCAGCCGGTAGCCCGCGCACAACTATGGAGCTGGTACGAGGGACACTATCAGTCGCTCGTAACGCGTATTTCTGGTGAAGGCATGCTGGTTGTGCCGAGTCTCTTTAGCAACGCCTGCAGTTCAGATTTGAAAGCCCAGCTGGCAGATTTCCTGGGGCCTAGGGCAAAGACAATTCCCGGGCTTGCTCACGCGTTGACGCTGGCCGAGCAGCGCATTGATCAATGCATCTCCTTGCGCGAGTCAAAGGGCCGGGCAATCCGCGAGGCGCTGCTCGCCGCGGCTCGATAATGTGCCATCGTCAAAGCTGCCAGGTTTTGACCTGTGGATCATGCTGGTTATTGCAGCCTAATCCCTGTGCTGAGTGTACTGTTGCCCGTAACGCTGGTTCGTTCTTTCATAATATATATAATCAGAATGCGATCATTCTCTTAAGTCTATAGATAACCCATGTCGCGGCTGAACTATCATCACTTGCGCTATTTCTGGGCAATCGCCAACAGTGGCAGCCTGACACGAGCTGCCTCGCAGTTGAACGTTTCCCAATCTGCGCTATCGGCCCAGCTGAAGGCACTGGAAGATCAACTTGGTCATCCACTCTTCGAACGTGTGAGTAAGAAACTCATATTGACGGAAGCCGGGCGAATAGCGCTGGATTATGCCAATACGGTGTTTCAGGCCGGGGATGAACTGGTTGGCACACTGCGCGATCGTCCACGCACTAGCCGCCAGGTTCTGCGTGTTGGCGCTCTGGCGACCCTATCAAGAAATTTCCAGCTGGAATTCCTGCGTCCGATGCTCGGACGCGACGATATTGAACTTGTGATCCGTTCGGGCACCATGCGCGAACTAATGCAGGATCTGCAGGCGCATACCCTGGATGTCGTTCTCGCCAATCGCGCCGTTCAGCGCGATGCCACCACCGCCTGGCACAATGACCTGATTGCTGAAGAGCCGGTCAGCCTAATAGGGCGCCCAGGACGCCGGGGGCGTGCGTTTCGATTTCCTCAGGATCTCAAGACTACGCCCGTGCTGCTTCCAAGCCTCGACAGCGAAATGCGGATTGCCTTCGACCGTATTCTGGCAGATGCCGGCATCCGACCTATCATTGAAGCGGAAGTCGACGACATGGCAATGTTGCGTCTTCTCGCAAGGGAGAGCCACGGCCTGACGCTAGTTCCTCCGGTTGTGGTCCAGGACGAATTGCGGGCGGGGGTGCTTAAGGAGCGCTTCCGCCTGCCACAGCTGCGTGAGCGCTTTTATGCCATTTCGCAGAGGCGACGATTTCCCAATCCTGCGCTCAAAGTGCTGCTGTCGCGAGCACCTCTGGCACATCGCAGTTCTGTGCGCGGTTGACGCCGTTCACTGGGCCGTGTGGGCAGCGCCATCCGACCTCTTAATATACACGGGCCTTGGGTTTGATGTACTCGATGTCATTCGACAGCGTATAACTGTGCACCGGACGATAGTCGATGCTGACATCTCCGGATTTGATGTCGAGCCAAGCCAACGTATGCTTCATCCAGTTGGTGTCATCACGCTCCGGAAAGTCTTCCCGCGCGTGCGCGCCGCGGCTTTCCTGGCGATTGACGGCACCAGCGACGGTGACGGCGGCAAGGGCAACAAGATTTTCAAATTCGAGGGTCTCCACTAGGTCCGAATTCCAGATCATCGAGCGATCAGACACGCGAACATCATCCTTTGCGCGATAGATCTCCGCGATTCGCCGCTTTCCGGATTCCAGCGTCTCTCCTGTCCGAAATACCGCGGCGTCTTCCTGCATCGCGCGCTGCATCTGCATACGTAATTGCGCGGTCGGCGTACTGCCGCTGGCATGCCGCAGCCGATCCAGTCGCTCCAGCGCTTCCTGCCCAGCATCCTTATGCAGGGCTGCGTGCTTTTGGTTGGGCACGAGGCTCTTGGCACATTGCATGCCTGCGGCCTTGCCAAACACTACAAGGTCGATGAGAGAATTGGAGCCGAGACGGTTGGCGCCGTGAACCGACACGCAGGCGGCTTCGCCAACCGCCATTAAACCGGGAATTACGGTGTCGGGATTGCCGTCTTTCAACGTCAGTGCATCGCCCATGTAGTTGGTCGCGATACCACCCATATTGTAATGAACCGTGGGAAGCACGGGGATGGGTTCCTTGGTAACATCGACCCCAGCGAAAATGCGTGCGCTTTCGGAGATGCCGGGCAGTCGTTCATGGATGATCTTGGGATCAAGGTGGGAAAGATGCAGATGGATGTGATCCTTGAGAGGTCCAACGCCACGACCCTCGCGAATTTCCATGGTCATGGCCCGGCTAACCACGTCACGCGAGGCCAGATCCTTGGCACTGGGAGCGTAACGCTCCATGAACCGCTCACCTTGCGAGTTGGTCAGATAACCACCTTCGCCCCGTACCCCCTCGGTGATTAGAACGCCGGCACCATAAATGCCGGTGGGGTGAAACTGCACGAATTCCATGTCCTGCAACGGGAAACCCGCCCGCAGCACCATGGCATTACCGTCTCCGGTCTGGGTGTGGGCACCTGTGCATGAAAAATAGGTGCGCCCATAGCCGCCGGTCGCAATGATGACGCGGTGGGAGCGGAAACGATGGATGGTTCCGTCGTCGAGATTCCAGGCCATCAATCCGCGCACTGCACCGTCTTCGACGATCAGATCGAGGGCGAGGTATTCAATGAAGAAGTTGGTGTCATGCTTTACACACTGGCCATACAGCGTGTGCAGCATCGCATGGCCGGTGCGGTCGGCCGCAGCGCAGGTGCGCTGGACGATTCCCTGACCAAAATTCGAGGTCATGCCGCCAAAGGCGCGCTGATAGATCTTGCCGTCCTCGGTACGGCTGAATGGCACACCAAAATGCTCAAGTTCGTAAACCGCCTCAGGCGCATTTCGGCAGAGAAATTCTATGGCGTCCTGGTCGCCCAGCCAGTCTGAGCCCTTGACGGTATCGTACATGTGCCAGCGCCAATCGTCCTCGCCCATATTGCCAAGCGAGGCCGCAATCCCGCCTTGCGCCGCCACAGTGTGACTACGGGTCGGAAACACTTTGGTGATGCAGGCAGTTTTGAGCCCACTGGCAGCCGCTTCGAGTGTCGCCCGCAAGCCGGAACCTCCAGCTCCAACTACGACAACGTCATAGGTATGATCGATGATCTCGTAAGCGGTCATGGCGTGAGGTCCAAATTTTTTAAAGCGCGATGCGGTACATGGCGAATAGGCTCGCCGCGGCTACGGCCCAGGCGAACGCCTTGTTGAGGACTAGCAGAATGATTTTTTTGCCGTCGTGATGGACGTAATCCTCGATCACGACCTGAACACCAAGCTGCATGTGGACAACGGAGGCAATAACAAACAGCACCATCAGAACTGCGGGCACTGGAGCATGCAGAAAAGCCAGCACCTGGTCACGCGAAGCACCGACGAGGTTGAGCATTGAAAACCCAAGCCAGCACGACAAGGGGACAAGTGCTGCTGCGCTTACCCGCTGGCGCCAGAAATGCTCCACCCCTGAATGGGCGCTGCCCAGTCCTTCGACCTGGGAAAGCGGGGTGTGATAGGCCATCACGTACCTCCGAACAAGAACAGGCCGTAGAGATAAAAGCCCGCGGCCAGAACAATGGAAAGAATGATGATCGCAACGCTGAGCCGATTGGCAAAGCGCGGCGCAAAGCCATAGCCGAAATCCCAAGCCAGATGGCGCACGCCATTGAGCAGGTGATAGCAAAGCGACCATACGAAGCCGAACACAAAAATCTGCCCGATCCAGGTGAAGACCAGATCGCCAAAGGTGGCATAGGCATCCGGTCCGCTGGCCAATGCCATTAGCCACCAGGCAAGACCCGCCAGACCAATGCTCAGTCCGACACCGGTCGCGCGATGCACGATCGAGGTCATCATCGTCGGGCTCCAGCGATAGATCTGGAGGTGGGGTGAAAGAGGGCGCTGACGCGCCCCGGAGCGAACGGCGTTATCGGCCATGGAAACTTCCGGAAAGCTGGACAAATCGGGGCGGAGTGTAGGGGCCTAAGCCCTCAAGTCAACGTGCGGGTGAAGATAGGATGGGCCCGGCCTTGCCGTCGGATTGTCGCACCGAAGGCACCCTGACCTCGGCTCGGCCCTAAAATGTCCCTATGGTAAGGGGCACTGATTGCCTCTGGTGCCTTGCGGCCACATCGAGAATCCGGCACTGCTGTAACCATGACCCCAGTCCGCATTGCGCCGTCCATCCTGTCCGCAGACTTCGCGCAACTCGGCGCGGAAGTGGCAGCTGTCGATGCAGCAGGTGCCGATTTCATCCACATCGACGTGATGGACGGTCACTTTGTGCCCAATCTCACCATCGGCCCGTTGGTAGTTCGCGCCCTACGTCCCCATAGCCGCAAGAGTTTTGAGTGCCACCTGATGATTGCCCCTGCGGATCCCTATATCGAAGCCTTCGCCGAGGCTGGCGCAGACATTATTTCGGTCCACCCTGAAGCTGGTCCGCATGTACACCGTACGCTGCAGCTGATTCGAAGTTTGGGAAAGTCTCCAGGGATCGTCCTTAATCCGGCCACCCCGATCCAGGCGATCGATTATGTCCTTGATCTAGTCGATCTAGTTCTAATCATGAGCGTCAATCCCGGGTTTGGCGGGCAAAGTTTCATTGACGGTCAGCTGCGCAAGATCGAGGCAGCGGCTGAGCGTATCGCCAAGACCGGCCGCCGTATCGCTCTTGAGGTCGACGGCGGGATTACGGCCGCTACAGCTCGTCAAGCGGTGTCCGCTGGCGCAGATGTGCTGGTGGCGGGCACCGCAGTGTTCAAAGGGGGCAGGGGTCATTACGCCGCGAATATCGCGGCTCTGCGCGGATGAACGAGGCCTTGATGGGCGCGGAGCGCCATGTACCGAAAGCACCAGGCGCCGCCCTGCCGCTGGCGCTCGTTCCAGAGCTTGCCGCGGCCGAGGCGGACCGTCTCATTACGCCATGGCGAACAGCCTGGCGGCGTAACTGGTTCTATCGCCGGCTGCTGAAGGGTGAGCTGTGCGATCGGCTTCGCTACCAACCGTCTGACCTGCTACCGCGCCAGCTCGAACGTGCTGAAATGCTGCTGCGTGGACGCTTTAGCTTTGGTGGTGAAAGCGTTGAAATACAAAGTGGTTCCATCTTTGACAAGCCGGCACCGTCGGCGGCTTGGGCTCGGGCCTTGCACGCCTTCGAGTTCCTGCCGCCACTTGCCAATGCCGGCGGCGAGCCGGCCCGCGTCCTGGCGACTAATCTCATCGCCCAATGGCTCAAGCGCTACCGGCGGTATCGCGAACCGCAGTGGCAAACCGAGGTGACGGCCCGCCGGCTGATTAACCTCTTCGTTCATGGACGTTTTGTGATTGCCAACTCGGATTTGGTGTGGCGGTCTGGGCTCTTCGTGTCGCTGCATGAGCAGGCACGGCTGCTGGCACGTATCGCCCACAAGGCTCCGGAGGGCCTGGCCCGTCTGGAGGCTGCTGCTGCACTAACGCTGTCAGGAGCCTGCCTCGATGACGCTCCCGGGCGGTTAGGCCAGGGTTTGGAGAGATTTGAGGCGGAGATTGCGGCACAGATCCTTCCGGACGGTGGCCATGTGGATCGCTGCCCGGAAACCTTGATGCATGCCTTTCGCTACCTGGTGATGGTGATCGAGGCCGCCCAGACGATGTCCCATCCCATGCCGCCCAGCCTTTTGTCCGCGCGCGACCGCATGGCGCCAATGCTGCGCTTTTTCCGCAATGGGCAGGGAACACTTTGCCTCTTCAATGGCGGCCATGAGGGGGACCGCGGCACACTTTCGTCACTTCTGCAACGCGACGAGGCGGGCGGGATGCCATTCGGCTTTGCCCCCCACTCTAAGTTCCAGCGGCTGACTGCCGCTAAAAGCTTTGTGGTGATGGATGTTGGACCATTTCCAACCGGAGTCTATGCCAACACTGCCCATGCGGGGTGCCTGGCCTTCGAGTTCAGCTCCGGAGCCCAGCGCCTGGTGGTAAATTGCGGCAGCAGTCCAAATTGGGAGGGGGCGCTGCGATCGACAGCGGCTCACTCGACCGTAACCGTGGCCGATACCTCCATGGGCCAAGTTCTGCGCTGGGAATTTGCCAGTCGCCTGATCGGGCCGCGCCTCCTAGGCGGGCCCGATCAGGTCGACAGCGAACGCCAAGAAACAGCACAAGGAACCAGCGTTTCTGCCAGTCATGACGGTTATTTGCATCGCTTTGGGCTGGTTCATGCCCGACAGCTCAGCCTTTCCGCAGATGGCACGAGGCTCATCGGCAAGGATCGGTTGCTCCCCAAGCTGGCTCGCCGACGGCGATGCCTGGTTGCGGCGCGGTTCCATCTTCATCCCGACATCCGCGTCTCTCAGGCACAAGGCGGCGGGTTATTGTTGAAGCTCCCGGGCGGGGAGGGGTGGCGCTTTCGCTGCAGCGGCGAACCCACGATCGAAGACAGCCTCTATGTCGGAAGTGAGGCGCCGAGACGCTGCGAGCAAATCGTCCTAACGGGTGAAGTGGGCAGCGAAACCTTGGAGCTGGTCTGGATGTTTGAACGGATAAGTGCGGCATGACGCAGGCGCCCTGGCACTGGCGCGCCCGCGTAGTTGGTGCCTATATCGCAGCACGTTTTCGGCCGCTGCCCATACTGCATGACCGGCAGTGCAACATCTGCGGATATCATGGCCCGTTCGGCCCCGGCGGAAAGGGCACGCGCAATGACGCAAGATGCCCACGCTGCCGTTCTGTTGAGCGTGACCGGCTGTTCAAGTTATGGCTTGATAAAGAGCCTCAATCACTTGACCAAAAGGATATTTTACATTTTGCCCCTGAGCGCAGTCTGGCCGCTTTGGTTCGACCGCGTGCGCGCCGTTATCGCAGTGCGGATATCGCCCCTGGTCGAGCCGATCTGGTGTTGAACATTGAACGGCTTGAATTGGCGCCGGCGAGCGTAGAGGCCGTCATTTGTGCCCATGTGCTTGAGCATGTTGACGACGCCAAGGCGCTTGGTGAACTTTACCGTATACTGGTGCCAGGCGGCCTCGCTGTCATTTCCGTGCCCATCGTTGAGGGGTGGTCTGCAAGCTACGAAAATCCTGCAATCATCACAGCACAGGAGCGCGCGCTGCATTTTGGCCAGTGGGACCACGTCCGCTATTATGGAGCCGACTTGCGCGACCGTATCCGAGCGGCCGGATTCTCTTTGCGCGAATTCACCGCGAGCCCGGGCGAGGGCGTGCGTCATGCCCTGATCCGCGGCGATACTCTCTTTATTGCGCAAAAACCGGGCTGATGCATGCGACACGGGAGCCCGGTTGGCGGGCTCACCGCGTTCCGACGTTGCAGCCTGAGGGGCGGGTTGCTATTCAGGATATGACATGAATCGGCCGCAAGGCCTAGGAGTTGTTCCATGGTGCAGTTTACTTTGCCGCGTGGTAGCGAGCCCAAGTCGGGCAAGGTGTGGCCGGGACCGACCACCTCAAATGGCAAAAAACCAAAGAGAACCAAGGATTTTCGGGTCTATCGCTTCAATCCAGATGAAGGTGCCAACCCGACCATCGACACCTATCGAGTGGACCTCGAGAATTGCGGGCCGATGGTGCTTGATGCGCTCATCAAGATTAAGAATGAAGTCGACCCGACGTTGACCTTCCGCAGGTCCTGCCGTGAGGGAGTTTGTGGCTCCTGCGCGATGAATATTGATGGCAAGAATACGTTGGCCTGCACCAAGCCCATCAGCGAGATCTCCGGGTCGGTCAAGGTCTACCCTTTGCCTCACATGTCCGTAGTCAAGGACCTGGTGCCTGATCTGAACAATTTCTACGCACAGTATGCCTCCATTGAACCTTATCTGCAGACCAAGACCCCGGCACCAGAGAAGGAATGGCGTCAGTCTCCTGAGCAAAGGGAGAAACTGAACGGGCTTTACGAGTGCATCCTCTGTGCTTGCTGTTCGACATCATGCCCGAGCTACTGGTGGAATTCGGAGCGCTACCTGGGTCCGGCGGCGCTTCTACAGTCCTATCGCTGGCTCGCTGACAGCCGTGACGAGGCCAAGGGGGAGCGCTTGGACAGGCTCGAAGACCCTTTCCGTCTCTATCGCTGCCATACGATCATGAACTGCGCCAATGCCTGCCCCAAGGGACTTAACCCGGCTGAGGCCATCGGCGAGATCAAACAGCTTCTGGTCAAGCGTAGCGTCTGAAAGTCCGTCCCTGCGATTTGGTAAGTTGGGCCGGTGTTCGCGCGGCCAGCTCTGTTCGCGGGCGCGGCGTTGAATTCGCATGCGTCGCGGTGAGAACCTCTTAAAGCTCCACCATATCAAAGTCGGACTTGGGGGTTCCACAGAGCGGGCAAACCCAGTCGTCGGGAATGTCCGCCCAACGCGTCCCGGGGGCGATGCCTTCGTCGGGATCGCCCTTTTCCTCACTATAGAGATAGCCGCAGGTGCGGCATTGCCAGGTTTTGTAATCAGCCATCAATCCGCGGTGCGTGCACCGTCCCTCACAGCAACGATCGGCCCCGCCGTCACGGGGCAACCTATTCCATTACATAGCGTATCGGTATGGATTTGGGCCCGGAGACGAAATTCGCTTCTACCAGCTTTGGGGGCCCGCTTAGCTCCACGGATTTCAGGCGCGGCAGGAGTTCTTCCCAGAGGATGCGCATTTCCATTCGTGCAAGATGTTGACCGAGACAGACATGGGCGCCATAGCCAAAAGCGATCTGCTTGTTGGGATTGCGGTCAACTTTGAATGCAAAGGGATCCTCAAACACGGTCTCGTCGCGATTGCCAGAGGGGTAACAGAGCATGAGCCATTCACCCTTGGCCACTGGCTGACCTGATATCTCGGTATCGACGGTCGCGCTCCGCATGAAGTGCTTAACGGGTGTCACCCAGCGAATGGATTCCTCGACAAAGCTTGGGATCAGAGAAAGGTCAGCCTTGAGCTTGGCGAACTCCTTGGGGTTTTCAGCCAAAGCCCACAACCCGCCTGCTGTAGTGTTGGAAGTGGTGTCATGCCCGGCCGCTGCCACGATCGTGTAATAGCCCATGGCTGCGCGGTGGCTGAGTGGTTGGCCTTTGATTTGGCCATTGGCAATGACGCTGGCCACATCCTCGCGTGGGTGGGCTCGGCGGTCCTCGGTCATGGCCTCGAAGTAACTGGTGAAGTCCTGAACCGTCGCAATGAGGCCCATCAGCATTTCGTTGGAGTCGAGAGGTGTTGCGCCCAGGCGATTCATTTCCGGATCGGAGGTCCCGAACAGTTCCTGTGTCAGTTTGAGCATGCGCGGTTCATCCTCAGGCGGCACGCCAAGGATCTGCATGATCACACGCAGCGGATATAGAAAAGCTATGTCCCGAGCAAAATCGCAGTTGCTCCCCAGTGAGGCCATTTTGTCGACAGTCTGTCGCGCCAGATCGCGAATGCCTTGTTCCAGCTTACGGATGTTCTGGGGCAGGAACCATGCTTGGGTCAGTTTGCGATGATCGAAATGGTCGGGATTATCCATCTGCACCAGTGAATAGACCAGATGCGGAGAGCCGCCGGTTAGCCCGCGCACCTTCTGGTCAGCTTCCTGTGTCGTCAGCGTGGTGGGCCGATCACCGTTGTGAAAAATCTCATTCTGACGCTCGACGGCGAGGATGTCGGCGTGGCGGGTGATCGCGAGAAAGGGATCGTACCCGGGAAGTTCAATGCGCCCGATGGGCATATTGTGGCGCAGCCAGCGAAACGCCTCATGCAGGCGCTTGTCGTCGGCATAGGCCTTGGGATCAACGATATCGGTAGCAATTTCAGCAGGAACAGTCATGGCAGCATCTCGACAGGTGCGGGCCAAGATTGTGCCGTCAGCCTCAACAGTGCAAGTGTGCCGTTGCGGCAGCTTTCAGGCGTTGCCAAGCACTCGGTTTCCGGCCCGCAGTCGCAGGACCTGCCAAAGCGCCGCGCTGGCCAGATTGGTGAGCCAGCTTTGTGCGGTAAGGCCGCAGGCTTTGGCCACCATCTGTACTAGTTTTCTGACGTGATGGCGGCGGTAGAGCGCCACGGCCGTTGCGTTATAGGCCCGCGAATAGCGTGAGCGGTTATAGGGTGTGCGTGGAACATCTGAAGACGCTACGTTGGCACAGTAATAGGCATAGGCCAGCTCGTCGTCGTCAGATTCCTGAACGCGTGTAAAGGCCAGATAGAGCTTTTTCCATACCGGCAGATCTGCTTCCGGCTGTGCGTTCAGGGTCTCCAGAAACAGACGGTAATGACGGAATTCATCGGCCGCAACGCGTCCGGCAATTTCCTTCAGCACTGGTTCATTGGTCGCGTCGCGAATGGCGCTGTAATACGAGGAGGTGCCACATTCCACGACGCAACGCGCGATCATCTCCCCTCGACGAGAGCCCCGCACTGAGACCGTGTCCTGATTAGCAAAATGCGCCGGACGGTAGCCCGCACGAAACCGGGAAAAGGCATCCTGAAAATTAAATGTCGGATCGGCCATTTCCGCCCAGCGTCCGAGCACTAGACCATGCTGGATTTCTTCTTGTCCCCAACGCTCAAGGTCATTCAAGGTCTGGGCCGGACCTTCCTGAAATACCCGGGAAAGATAGGTCACGTAATCGGGGGCATTATATTCTACGAGCGAGGCGGCCTTGACCGCAGCCAAAAGGCGCGCATCGACCTTGCTTGCATCGAACTTGTCCCAAGCAACGTCGTCCAGGCTCCAACCGCCGTGATAGATCGTGCCGTCCGTCATGGCTGTCCATCCATGTTTGTGCCCTATCCGTTATGAAGGAGAGCTTAGCAAATTCGCCCCCCCCAAGGGAACCGACGGTGCATTACTGTGTTGACAGGTAACCCTGTAGAACTTCCAGGGCGTTCAGCGTTGCAACTGCCTTTTGCCGAGTGATCTCGGATTTGGCTTGCAACACGTCCTCATGGGCGTCCTTCAGACGGAGTTCCACGTCTTGCAGTGACACGGAGGCCAACGGAAACGCCTCCTCGGCCAGAATTGTCGCCTTGTCATTGGTCACTTCGGCAAACCCGGCCATCACAAAATAGCGCTCGTCACCCTTTGGCCCAGCCTTGATGTCGATCATTCCGGGCTTGAGCGTCGAGATGACTGGAGCGTGGCCAATGCCGACACCGAAATAGCCTTCGCTGCCGGGCAGGGTGATCATCTCCGCATCCCCCGACAGCAAGAGCCGTTCGGGGGAGACAAGATCAAAGGGAATTTTCTCTGCCATGGCCATTATGCTTCGGCAGCTGCAAGCTTCTGGGCCTTGGCGACCGCATCTTCGATCGTACCCACCATGTAGAATGCTGCTTCTGGCAGGTGATCGTAGTCACCACGGACAACGGCGGCGAAGCTGCGAATGGTGTCCTTTAGATCCACGAACAATCCCGGGAAGCCAGTAAACACTTCTGCGACATGGAACGGCTGACTGAGAAAGCGTTCGATCTTACGCGCTCGCGCCACGGCGAGCTTGTCTTCTTCCGACAATTCATCCATGCCGAGAATGGCGATGATGTCCTGAAGCGACTTGTAGCGTTGCAGGATCTGCTGCACGGCACGTGCAGTATTGTAGTGCTCGTCACCAACGACGCGCGGATCGAGAATGCGCGAGGTTGAGTCGAGCGGATCGACTGCAGGATATATGCCCTTCTCCGAAATCGCACGATTGAGCACCGTGGTAGCGTCCAGATGGGCAAACGAGGTCGCTGGCGCAGGATCGGTGAGATCGTCGGCAGGAACGTAAATGGCCTGCACCGACGTGATCGAACCTTTGGTCGTGGTGGTAATGCGCTCCTGAAGGGCGCCCATGTCCGTGGCAAGGGTTGGCTGGTAGCCCACGGCCGAAGGAATACGCCCGAGCAAAGCCGATACTTCTGATCCTGCCTGGGTAAAGCGGAAGATATTGTCGACAAAAAAGAGCACGTCCTGCCCCTGGTCGCGGAAATACTCGGCGACGGTGAGGCCGGTCAAGCCAACCCGCGCGCGTGCACCCGGTGGCTCGTTCATCTGGCCATAGACAAGGGCGCATTTGGAACCTTCGGTCGAGCCAGACTTCGGATCCTTGTTCACGCCAGACTCGATCATCTCATGGTAGAGGTCGTTACCCTCGCGCGTGCGTTCGCCCACGCCGGCAAAGACCGAATAACCGCCGTGCTTTTTGGCGACGTTGTTGATCAGCTCCTGAATCAGCACCGTTTTGCCCACACCGGCACCGCCAAATAGGCCAATCTTGCCACCACGGGCGTAGGGCGCCAAAAGGTCGATGACTTTAATGCCCGTGACCAGAACCTCTGCCTCGGTCGACTGCTCAACGAAGGAAGGTGCTTCCGCATGAATGGGGCGGCGCTCTACAGCACTGACCGGGCCTGCTTCATCCACCGGCTCACCGATCACGTTCATGATGCGTCCGAGGGTGCCATCACCGACCGGAACGGAAATCGGCGTACCGGTGTCACGCACGCTTTGGCCACGGGTGAGCCCTTCGGTGGAGTCCATCGCGACGGTACGCACGATGGATTCACCCAGATGCTGGGCAACTTCCAGAACCAAGCGCTGACCGTGATTGTCGGTTTCCAGCGCGTTCAGGATCTCTGGCATATGGCCATCAAACTGCACATCGACCACGGCACCCATGACCTGGGTTATGCGGCCTTGCATGTTGGTCGGTGTCACGGCGTTCATGACGTTTTCCTCTTTTCATCGTGTGGTGCGATCGGCCTCAGCCTGGGCACCGGCGAACTTACCCGCATTTTTGACACATCCATTTTGCCAGTTGTTGCCATCGTGTTCGATGGCAAGGCCGGCCCTGCGGTCTGCTGTGCCTACTCAGACCGCTTCCGCGCCCGATATGATCTCGATCAATTCCTTCGTGATCATGGCCTGGCGCGTGCGGTTATACTCCAGTGTTAGTCCGTCGATCACTTCACCCGCATTGCGCGTGGCCGAGTCCATGGCGCTCATTTTGGAGCCAAATTCTCCTGCTACGTTCTCAAGCAGCCCACGGAAGATCTGTACCGAAATATTGCGCGGCAGAAGCTCGGCGAGAATTGCAGCTTCATCCGGCTCATAATCGTACACGACCTTTGCCGGCCCAGATGCCACGCTCTCATCGATGGGCGCCGGAATGAGACGTTGCGCGATCGGTTGCTGACTCATGATCGATTTGAACTGCGAATAGAGCATGGTGCAGATGTCAAATTCGTCATTGTCAAACATTTCCAGAATGCGCTCGCTGATCCTTTGTGCATCGGCGAAGCCGATGCGCCGAACACCCATAAAATCGATGGTGTCCACGATCATGCTGCCATACTGACGGCGCAGCTGGTCACGCCCTTTGCGTCCAACACAGAGAATGCGTACGTCTTTGCCGTCACTGACGAGTTCAGCGATCTGTCGGCGAGCAAGGCGCACGATGTTGGAATTGAAAGCGCCGCAGAGGCCTCGATCGGCGGTCATAACGACGACCAAATGGCGCTGGCTGGCGCCGGTGCCGGTCAGCAAGCGCGGACCCGCCGGATTGTCACGCATCCCCGAAGCAAGTCCGGCGATGACGCTGGCGAGCTTCAGCGCATAGGGCCGGGCCGCCTCGGCCGCTTCTTGCGCACGGCGCAGTTTCGAGGCCGCAACCATTTGCTGCGCCTTGGTGATTTTACGGATCGCCTTCACGCTCGCGATACGTTTGCGGAATGTGATGAGACTGGGCATACCCGGTCCTTATGCGAAGGCCTTGGAGAACCCGTCGAGGATCTCCTTGAGCTTGGCTTCTATTTCCGGGGTGAGCTGCTTGCCAGTGCGGATAAGCCCCAGCGTGTCTTGGTGCTTGGCACGCATCAGGCGCAGGAGTTCGGCCTCGAAACGGGTGACCTCACCAAGCGCCAGCCGATCGAGATACCCGCGTGTGCCCGCGAACAGCGACACAACTTCCTCTTCTACCGGGAGCGGGGAATATTGCGGCTGCTTGAGCAGTTCGGTCAGCCGCGAGCCGCGGTTGAGGAGGCGCTGGGTTGCCGCATCAAGATCGGAACCGAACTGGGCAAATGCTGCCATCTCGCGATACTGCGCCAGTTCAAGCTTGATCGATCCGGAGACCTGCTTCATCGCCTTGATCTGCGCCGCAGAGCCCACGCGCGACACCGATATGCCAACGTTCACCGCGGGGCGGATACCCTGGAAGAAAAGGTCCGTTTCGAGAAAGATCTGGCCGTCGGTGATCGAAATCACGTTGGTTGGAATGTAGGCCGAGACGTCATTGGCCTGGGTCTCGATGACGGGCAATGCCGTGAGGGAGCCACTGCCGAAGTCCTTGTTCAACTTGGCAGCGCGTTCAAGCAGTCGGGAATGCAAATAGAACACGTCCCCGGGATAGGCTTCGCGTCCCGGCGGGCGACGCAGCAGCAGCGACATCTGGCGGTAGGCAACTGCCTGCTTGGAAAGATCATCATAGATGATCAGCGCATGCATGCCGTTATCGCGGAAATACTCTCCCATCGCACAGCCTGCGAACGGAGCCAGAAACTGCAGAGGGGCCGGTTCCGAGGCCGTGGCCGCGACCACGGTGGTGTACTCCATGGCTCCGGCATCTTCGAGCGTCTTGACGATCTGAGCTACCGTCGAGCGTTTCTGGCCGATCGCAACGTAGATGCAATATAGCTTCTGGCTTTCGTCAGAGCCCTTATTGACAGCTCTCTGGTTGAGGATGGTGTCGATGGCAATCGCGGTCTTGCCGGTCTGCCGGTCTCCAATGATCAATTCGCGTTGACCGCGGCCGATGGGAATGAGGGAGTCGATTGCCTTCAGTCCGGTCTGCATCGGTTCGGACACGGATTTGCGCGGGATGATGCCGGGGGCCTTGACATCGACCCGGCGTCGTTCGGCAACATCTTGCAGCGGCCCCTTGCCATCAATGGGGTTGCCCAATGGGTCAACCACGCGACCAAGTAATCCTTTGCCCACCGGGGTTTCAACGATGGCGCCGGTACGTTTGACCGTGTCACCTTCCTTGATGCGGGTGTCGGAGCCGAAAATCACCACGCCCACATTGTCGACCTCGAGATTGAGGGCCATACCCTTAATCCCGCCGGGGAACTCGACCATTTCACCGGCTTGGATGTTGTCGAGGCCATAGATGCGGGCAATGCCGTCGCCCACCGACAGGACCTGTCCCACTTCGCTGACTTCGGCCTCGGCCCCAAAATTCTGGATTTCGCGCTTTAGGATGGCGCTAATCTCGGCGGGCTGAATATTCATGCTCGTTTTCCTCGTGCCATATTGGGGGCTGCACTAACGCGCAGCCAAATACTATCCGCGCATAGCCACGCGCAATGCGTTCAGCTTGGTGCGCAGGCTTGAATCAATCATCCGCGAGCCGACTTGAACCACCAAGCCGCCCAGCAGTCCTGGATCAACCTGGGTAGCAAGACGGGCCTCCCGTCCCAGCTTGGCGCTCAATGCCGCCTTAAGCTGGCCAACCTCGTCATCATTGAGGGGGCGGGCACTAATAACCTGCGCTTGTACTTCGCCGCGCTGGCGGGCAAGCCGTGCCTCATAGGCACGGATCACATCGGTGATTGCAAACAGACGGCGGCGGCGCACCAGCGTCAGGATAAATTGCCGGGTTAATGGTGCCGCCTGCATGCGCTCCAGGATGGCAGTCATTCCTTTGGTCTGCTCATCACGGCTGAACACCGGGGCCCGGACCAGGCGACGCAGGTCGTCGCTCTCTTCGATCATGCCGCGCAGGGCGGTCAAATCCCGTTCCACCTGCTCGACAACGCGCTCTTCCTGAGCGAGTTCGAACACAGCCGTGGCGTAACGCCCGGCCAGGCCCTGATCAAGTGAGAGTTCTGTCGCCACTGGCGCCCCTCTGTCGGTGGCCGCCCAGGAATCACGCGGCCGATGCTAACGCTTGGATTGATTGGAATATTTAGGCTACGTGGCAGATCGGTAATCTGCGACGCGCGAGGCACTTAGCATGAGGGTGTGTCAGGTGCAACAATCTGGCGGGCCGGAAGCATAGCCGCGGCGTCGCGCCACCCTCCGGCGTCTCGGTTTGTGGTGCTCCCGGGGACCCCGGTGAGGTCACAAAATCTGCCATCCCCCTTGGGGCCGGGTTGGCGCCCGGAGTATCCTGAGCCGTACGCCCGTATGCCGGTTGTCGCACCAGGCGGACGCCCCCTATCCTCTTAACCAAGGACCAGTTCATGCTTCCCCGTTTACAGATCGTGATCGCCAG
>JBMFWV010000014.1:0-51355 GCA_049964915.1 Rhizomicrobium sp. | reverse complement strand
GTTCCTGGCTGGAGCGCATGGCGGCGCGGAAGCCGAGGATGCTGGTAGCGATTGCTTTGGCCAACAAAATGGCGCGGACCATCTGGGCCTTGCTGACGAAAAATGAGGATTACCGAGATCCGGCGCAGGCTGTGGCGGCATGAGCAACATACCGCAAAATCTGCCTGACGCCGGATAAAGGGGGTGTGAGAAGGCGACGACCCGAATGGGCAAAATGATCGAACAGATCTGGATCAGGAAAACCAGTTAAGAGTCGTGAGCATCCAAGCTCGAGAGACAGATTTGGACCTGGTCCGCAGATCACCATACCGGCCAGCGGCTTCTGCAAAATGCCGCAAATACAGGCCTTACAGAAGACCGCACTCGATCACATGCACTTTGGATCCGAAACCTCTTGCATAACGGGCGGCAACCACAGAAGACTCTAAGGGAAAGGACATCATCACCATGCGCGAAGACATCGCCTTTGCATCGGACGGCGCCACCTTGCGGGGATGGCTCTACCGGCCGCAGGGGGCCGCAGGACTGCGTCCGGCCATCGTGATGGCGCATGGCTTTTCAGCCACCAAGGAGATGTTCCTTGACGATTTTGCCGAGGTCTTTGCGGCTGCAGGCTTTGTCGTACTGGTTTACGACCATCGCAATCTCGGAGCATCATCGGGCGAGCCACGCGGCGAAATCGATCCCATCGCGCAAATTCGCGGTTATCGCGACGCCATCACCTGGCTTGCGACCATAGATGGCATCGATCCGGATCGCATCGGTGTCTGGGGCTCGAGCTATTCCGGTGGACACGTCATGGTGCTGGGCGCCACAGATAGCCGCGTCAAATGCGTCGTTGCACAGGTTCCCGCCCTTGACGCCTACCGCACCTTCACGCAAGCGGGGCACGAAACGCTCCTTGCCTTCCGCACACAATTCAATGCCGACCGTGCAGCGCGCTATCGCGGCGAAGCTCCGGCGATGATCCCCGTCATTCCCGCCGAAGCAGGCGGCATCGGAGCCCTGACAACGCAGGATTCGATTGACTTCTTCAAGGTGTTCGAAAGCCGCGCCAGCAACTGGCGCAACTGGGTGACACTGCGCTCGATCGAATATCTGACCGAATACGTGCCGGCCTTCTATCTGCCCCGCATCGCACCCACCCCGTTTATGATGGTGATCGCACTAAAGGATTCGCTGATCCCGTCAGATATGGCACTTGAGGCCTTCGCCACGGCCGGCGAACCGAAGAAGCTTCTTACGCTGGATTGCGGCCACTTCGCACCCTATACGGGCGACACTTTCCGCACCGTCAGCGCTGCGGAATGCGCCTGGTTTAGCGAGCATCTCAGGCCATGAGCTGAAAGACCTGGCTCTGGAGGGACGCGACAGCTAGGCGTGCAGAAGCCTGCTGAGGCCTGCGGGAACAGGACCACCCTCTGACCAGTCCAGCAGTTCAATCCAGTGCAGGACTGCGGGGCCCGCCGGATCTGCAAGCTGATCGATACATCCGATATTGCTGGAGACCACGACCTGCACGGCGCTGCGGCTGATGTGTGCACGCTTGCGCATACGCAACTGCGCCGAAAGCTCCGGCTGCAACAGGCTATAGCTGCCGGCAGAGCCACAACAGATATCCGCCTCTGCAAGCTCAACCACGCTATGACCCGCCGCCCTAAGCAGGCTCGCCGCGTCACTGCGCCATCGTAGTCCATGGCTTTGCGAACAGGGCCGATGCAGCGCCACGCGCAGCGCCTGCGGCGCCGCAACAGGCAAGGCACGCACCAATTGGGTCAGATCGGCGATGCGCCCGGCCAGTGCCTCGGCCTGCGCCAAGAGGGGATCACTCGGCGCGAAGAGTTCTGCGTAATTCGTAAGGTGGGCCGCACAACCGGTCGCCGTGATCAGTACCTCAGCAAAGCGCTCCGTTCCCCCCGCCGCCGCGAAGGCAGCAAGGACATTTTTGGCAGAGACTTTGGCCGCCCCGTCCTCGCCCAGGTGGTGGGCCAGAGCGCCACAGCAATGGGCCGTCTCAAGCGGCACGAGCCGAATGCCGCGGCGGCTGAGAACCCGTGCCGTTGCAGCGTCGATAGTGGGAGCCATGGCCGCCTGCACACAACCCGGCAGCAGGGCAACCTCGCGCTCGACCGTAAGCGGTGTGCTGAGAGGCTGGCGTGCCGGCAGCGCCCTTGCCCCCTTGGCGATGAGTTCCCCCAACCTTCCCGGCACGCCTTTCGCCAGCGGGCGCAACAACCGCGCCACCTGCGCGCCGGAACGAAACAACGCCGGCCGGCTCAGGGTTTCGAGGACCAGGCGACGCAACAGCTGGTCAGCGCGGCGGCGTCGGTAGGTCTTGGCGATGTGGCTGCGGGCTTCGTCGATCAGCTGGCGGTAATCAACACTGGAGGGGCAGGCCGAACGGCAGGCAAGACAGGACAGACAGCGATCAAGATGATGCACGGTCTCATCGCTGGGCACCGCACCCGTTTCGAGCATCTCCTTAATCAGGATGATGCGCCCCCTGGGTGAATCGCGTTCATCGCCGGTCAGAAGATAGGTCGGGCAACTCGCAGTGCAGATGCCACAATGGACGCAGGCACGCAGATTGTGCTCAACCCGCGCCATATTGGGCAGCTCTAGCCGGTCAGGTGCAAAATTCGTGCGCATCAGAGGCCTTCGTACATGCGGCCGGGATTAAACAGGGCCAAAGGATCAAAGGCGGACTTGACCGTCCGCATCAGCTGAACGACACCCTGCCCTCCTGACGGTCGCGCCGGAAAACCGAGGCGCTGGCTCTCATCCGCCCGCAGCAGTTGCAGTTGACCTTGAGCACGGGCACAAATCCGCTCAAGACCCGCTGCCGCAGAAAGAGTGTCACGCGAGGTTGCGATCCAGAACAGTCCGCCAGCCCAATCGGCATACCAGAGTGTGCCCACAAGTGCCGCCGCAACCTCCGCACTTGTGGAGGGCGGAACCGTCATACGCCACACGTCCAGCGCAGAGCTTGCGAAGACCGAACCATTGGCTGCCGCTGTAAAGAGCTGATCGCCGTGCTCCAGCTCTTCAACGCGCAAGCTCTCGAGCAGCGCGCGAAGCCGCATGCGCTTGTCGTTCAGCGCCTCGGTACTCCCTTCGACACGCAGCAGAGCCAGGCCCGCTTCACCGCTGCCACCGAGATCAAAATGTTCGAGAATGGCATTGGGCAGATAAACAAGAGCACTGGCCTCCAGGGGTTCGCGCCAGATGCGGCGCAGAAGATGAAGACCCTGCTCGGGCTCAAGACCACGCACCACAAGGCATGCGCTCTGCTCGGGCTTTGGCAGCAGACGCAATGTCACCTCGCTCAACGGCCCCAAAATACCCAAGCTGCCACACATCAGCTTGGAGATATCAAAGCCAGTAACATTTTTGACGACCTTACCGCCGGCCTTATAGGCCTTGCCCCAGCCATTGACGGCGCGAATCCCAAGCAGATGCTCGCGGGCCGCGCCATGAAGAAGGCGACGTGAACCACTGACATCGGCGGCCAAAGCACCGCCGATGGTGCCACCCAGCGCGGGCAGGCCAAACAGCGGTCCCCAATCTGCCGGATCAAATCCCAGACACTGCCGATGTGCCGCCAGTTCAGCAGCGATTTCCTCAAGAGGGGTGCCGCTGGCAGCGCACAGTACCAACTCTTCGGCATCATAGCTGATGATGCCGCGCAAGGCGGACAGATCAAGACACGCGTCGGCCCGCACCGGCCGTCCCAGGGCGCGCTTGGTGCCTGCACCCATGATTTCCAAAGTATGGCGGTCGGCAGCTGCCGCGCGCACCATCTCGGCAAGTTCAGGCTCGCTCGAAGGACGCAGTACCGCCATGTCAGAGCCGCGGCAGATTGGCAAAGGGCAGCCGCCCGCCACTGACATGCATGTGCCCCTGTTCAACACAGGCGGACAGGGTCGGAAACACCTTGTCAGGATTGAACAGGCGCTTGGGATCGATGGCGCATTTGAGCCGCTGCTGCTGCGCCAGATCTTCCTCGTCAAACATCGCACCCATCAGGTCGCGCTTTTCCACGCCAATGCCATGCTCTCCGCTCAACACCCCACCCATCTTAACGCATAGGGTGAGGATCTCCGCACCAAAGGCTTCGGCGCGGACGAGTTCGCCCTCGCGCATCGCATCAAACATGATGAGGGGATGCAGATTGCCATCACCCGCATGAAACACATTGCAGAAGGCAAGGCCGTAACGCGCGCTCATGGCCGCGATGGCTGCCAGCATATCGCTGAGGGCACGGCGCGGAATGGTACCATCCATGCACAGCATGTCCGGCGCAATCTTGCCGGTAGCCGCAAAGGCGGCCTTGCGTCCAGCCCAGATGCGCGCGCGCTCTGCCTCATTGGCGGCAAGGCGCACCAGACTTGCACCACAGGTCCCGGCGATCTGTTCGATCCGTGCCACGCCGTCCCTGACTTCGCCTTCGACCCCATCAAGCTCGATGATCAGGATGGCCTCGGCGTGCTGGGGATAGCCCGGTGCACAATAGCTTTCCACCGCGTCTGCGGCACGCCGGTCCATGAACTCCATGGCCGCAGGAATGATCCCTGTTCCGATGATGTCGGCGACACAGCGTCCGGCAGCTGCCACCGTGTCGAAGGCCACAAGCAGGGTACGCGTCACGGGCGGGCGCGGTCTAAGGCGCAGCGTGGCTTCGACGGCGATGCCCAGCAGCCCCTCCGATCCGGTGACAATGCCGAGCAGATCAAGGCCGCCAAGCGACGGAGCCTTGCCACCAAGGCGCACGCGTTCGCCTCCCGGTAGTGCCAGTTCGACGCCGAGCAGATTGTTGGTGGTGATGCCATATTTGAGGCAGTGCAGACCGCCCGAGTTTTCTGCGACATTGCCGCCGATGGTGCAGGCCACCTGGCTCGAGGGATCCGGGGCATAGTAGAAGCCGTCCCCTTCCACCGCCCGAGTCACAGCCAGATTGGTGACGCCAGGCTCGACCACCGCACAGCGGTTTTCCAGATCGATCTCGAGGATGCGGTTCATGCGCGCCAAGCCGATCACGATGCCATCGGGCCTGGGCAGTGCCCCGCCCGAAAGCGACGTGCCGGCGCCACGCGGTACCACCGGAATGTTCTGCTCGGCGGCATAGGCAAGCAGCGCCGAGACCTCGTCCTTGTTGGCTGGCAGAGCGCAGGCCAGAGGCCTCTGGCGATAGGCCGAGAGGGCATCGCTATCATAGGTGGCAAGGCCCGCAGGCTCATGGACGATGGCGCCAGGCAAAAGGCGCTGGAGGTCCGCGATGATGCGATCACGTCGCGCCAGGATTGACGGGTCAGGGGGGGCCAGCTGCATACGCTCTCACGACAAGGCCTGCAGCTGAGGGCATGCACCAGCATTGCGGTTTCTGCAACAGAGCGCAGGCCTGCAAGTTTGGCAGGACGCAATCAGCGCCGCTCCTGCCCTCTTGGAGGGGCCGCGGCCAGCCGGCCTTCATGGCCGTTCATCGAGACCGGGGAAAGGCTGAACAACAGGAGGTGCGAGAGGTAATCCGCTATCTCAGTTCCGGGACCCCAGAATAAGGTACTGGGCCCGTATCCAACTCTCAGGGCCGAGCGAGATGCTCGATCAGCCCTGGCGCGCCTTGAAGCGGGGGTTTTTCTTGTTGATCACGTAGGTCCGGCCACGACGACGGATGACGCGGCAGTCCTTGTCGCGTTTTTTGAGCGAGCGCAGCGAATTCCGGATCTTCATGACACGCCTTTGGCAAATCAGTTGGCAAAAACTGTTGGTAATAAAACAAAGCCACGCGGACGAAGGCTTCGGCCGCGTGCGAAGGCGCGGAAACTAGTCGAAGCACAGCTCCGCTGTCAACGCCGCCGACAAGCCTTCAGCCAAGCTTTGTCGCAAGCTGGCTCGCAACATAGGCTGTGTCGTAAAAGGACCGACTTTCCAATATCTTACCGTTTCGAACCCGCCAGCGCAGGACAACGTCACATTCCACCTGCTGGGTGGGACGCCCGACGAGGGTGGCAGCGACATCAAACCAGCCCCAGATGATTTCGCCCTCGGCAAGGATTTCCTTGGGCTCGAAGCGATAGAAGTTGAACTGAGTGGCGAGCCGCGCGGTTACTTCGAGCAGACCTGCCCGGGAGAGATAGGTTCCGCCCAGACCAAGGATGCCAGGCTGGCGGCCGCCGACATGCCACACCACCTGCTCGTCCACGGCCGCAACCAGACTCTGCAGATCCGAATTTTCAACGGCTTTAGCAAGCCTGCGCATCAAGGCTTCAGGTGTCATTTTGGTTTCCTTTGCCGCCGGTCGGGCGCGACGCGGGTGAAGGGCCGAATCAGCGGCCTCATCTCTGCGCCCCCGGCAATTTGGTCATGGGCGCATTCACGTCTATGCCGTGCGTGTTAGAGTGTGTACGTCATCAAAGCAAATCAACCGTGAGAATTCTTTCCTTGCAGCTCTTCCTGCGTCCTTCATCCTGGTTGCGGCGCTGGCCGCTCTGGGCCTCTGTTGCCGCATTTTTGGCGGTCAGTGGCTGCGCCACCACACCGCAAAACCCGCCTGCCACAGCCGCGCCAGCGCCCAGTGTCAGTGCGAGCCCCACACCTGATCTGACCAAGTTCGCGTCATTTCTCACAAGCTTCCGCGCCAAGGCCCTTGCCGCCGGCATTTCACCCGCAGTCTTTGAAAGCTCGCTGGGCACCGTGACGCCCAACGCACAGATCTACGCCCTTGAAAACCAGCAGCCGGAATTCGTGCGTCCGATCTGGTCCTATCTCGACACCGCGGTCTCGCCCATGCGTGTCGCCGATGGCCGCAGGGAGCTTGCCGAGAATGCGGCAATGCTCGACGCGCTGGAGGCGCGTTTCGGTGTACCCAAACAGATTCTTGTCGCCATCTGGGGCATGGAAACCGATTATGGCGCCGACCTTGGCCATTACGACATGTTCCAGGCGCTTGCCACCCTCGCCTTTGAGGGAAGGCGGGCCCAGTTCGGCGAGCGTGAACTTCTCGCCGCCCTGCGTATGGAGCAGGACGAGGGCTATGCGCCCTCCATGATGGTCTCATCCTGGGCTGGGGCCTTTGGCCAGACCCAGTTCATGCCCACGACTTTTCTGGCCCATGCCGTCGCCGCAGAGCCCGGGGGCCACATTGATCTTTGGCACTCTCCCGCCGATGCGCTGGCCTCCACCGCCAACCTGCTTGTCGCCTATGGCTGGACAAAGGACACACCGGTCCTGCGGGAAGTCCAGCTGCCACAGGGATTTCCCTATGGCGAGGCGGAGCTTTCCAACGTTGAGCCGACCGCCTATTGGCAGGGGCTCGGGGTGAAAACGGCCACCGGGCAGGATCTGCCCGCCGGCCCCAGCGCCGCCATCTTCCTCCCAGCCGGGGCACAGGGACCGGCCTTTCTGACCTATGCCAATTTCCAGGTGCTACTCGCCTATAACCACGCCACCGCCTATGCCTTGGGGGTGAGCCTGCTCGCCCAGCAGATCATGGGCGGGCCCGCCGTCCTGCATAGCTGGCCGCGCGCGGATGCCCCGCTTGATCATGCCGATGCGGAGACACTGCAAAGGGATCTCAAAATACTCGGCTATCACCCCGGCCCCGTCGACGGCCTCATCGGCCCGCATGTCCGCGAAGCATTGCGCGCCTATCAGCGCCAGCAAGGCCTGGTTCCCGACGGATTTGCCACCCATCAGCTGCTCCTGCGCATCGAAGCAGATGCCCGCGCCCGAGCCGGCTGAGCCAGGACGCCGGAAAATCGTCACGGCACGTCAGTTTTAAACTGGGCGCGCTTGGCTGCCCGCAAGGCTCAGCATGTTGGCGGGCGTCAAGGGAACAGGACTGCGCAACCGCATCGCCGCGCGCTCGTGGCGGGGCGCCCGGCAAATGCGCTGGCGCGCGATTCTCCGCACGATACAGGGGAAGAAAATACCGCAATCGCCTTGCCCCACCGCATGATGGCGATGGTTTCACCTGCCTCGGCGGAATCGAGCGGCTTGCGCAGTTGCGCAGGCATGCACGGCGATGACCGAGGAGGAAATCCTTGCTACGGCCAACCGGCTGCGGCCACGCGGACGCGGCCAATCCCACTTCGGGAACGCCCCTAGGGCTGCCCCGCAGGCAAGGAGGCGGCGGATTCGCCGCTCTGACGTGCCGAGCTGCGCAGCCAAGGCACCAGCCAGGCTTCCGCCCGCCCGGCCAATTTCTCCATCTTTTGGGACCCAAACAGGCGCGGCGTCAGGGATCCCTGTGGCCCCGGCATCAGCTCGGGGCCGCGCGCATCGAGATCAAGCACGGAGGCCAATATCAGCCCCAGCACAATAAACGCCGTGCCCGCAATGATCACGTAGCGACGCCACATGCCCCTCTCCCACCTGCCGTCGCAAGTTTAGTGGTCTGTGTCGGCCACGGCAATGACACCAGCCCAATTCACTCACCATATTCAGCAGCCTTGCTTCAAGGGGCATGCGTGGCACGAAGTTTGCGCCGCACCAGCTGACGCATGACAAGATACTGGAGCACGAACAGAGCGAGCTCACTGCTGAGTGGCACAACCGCATTGAAGAACGCCCAGCTTGCAAACGGCGCCATCAATGCCAGTACAAGATTTGCCGCCCCGGTGGCAATCAGGAGGGCCGCCCAACCATAGCCAAAGGCGATGATCACCGCTGCAGGCACATGGGCGCGTGCATTGGGCGGAAGGTAGCGCAACATCCAGCCCCGCCGCAACATGACGGCGCCGATGGCGAACATCGCGATGCTGGGTTTGATCATCACAAATCTCGGATTATTCGAGATTAGCGCGGCTCCACCCAGGACGAGCACGAGCAGAAGGCTCATCCACTGCATCAGCACGATCGGCTGGCGGCGATAAAGCAGAAAGCCAATCTGGAAAATGGCCACGACAATGCCAAGCACGATGGCAAGGCGCACATTCTTGAATGCTTCCACCGCGATGATGAACACGATGGTCGACAGAAAGTCTCCGACGAGAGGACGAAAGGCGCGCATCAGATCGAGCATGATATCTACTCCGTCAGAGCCTGTGGCCATGAACACCAAAAGATATGCGGCGCGGCAAATGCCCCCGCGACCCCTGCTCAAGGGCGGCCGCGGCAAGCCTGGCCAAAGTCCGCGCGGTTCAGCGCGACGCGGGGCTCGCCGCGCCCCCAAACGCAAGCCCCCTCAGGCTTCGACAAAGCGCCCATAGAACCCCGCCCAGCGCCGTCGCGCCCAAAGCCGGAAACGATCCAGATAAAGATAGATGACGGGTGTCGTATAAAGCGTCAGCAGCTGGCTCACGATGAGCCCTCCCACGATCGCCACCCCGAGCGGCTGACGCAGTTCAGATCCCGTACCAAAGCCGATCGCAAGCGGCACCGCTCCCAAAATAGCGGCAAAGGTCGTCATCAAGATCGGCCGGAAGCGCTTCAGGCAGGCGGTGTAGATCGCCTCCTTCGGGCTTAGCGCATGTTCACGCTCAGCCACGAGCGCAAAATCGATCATCATGATGGCGTTCTTCTTGACGATCCCGATCAACAGCAGCACCCCAATGAGGGCGATCAGGCTGAAATCGATACGAAAGAGCAGCAGCGCCAAAAGCGCCCCCACTCCAGCCGACGGCAGGGTCGACAGGATCGTCAGGGGATGGATGTAACTTTCATAGAGAATCCCCAGCACCAGATACACCGCCAGGATCGCTGCCAGCAGCAGCAACGGCTCGTCACCGAGCGCGCTCTTGAACTCCGCCGCAGTCCCGGCAAAGCCACCATGGATCGAGATCGGCACGTGCAGCTGCGCCATGGTGCGTTCGATCGCCGTCGTCGCCTCACCCAAAGATACGTGGGGCGGCAGATTGAACGAGAAGGTCGTCGCCACAAAGGGCCCCTGATGATTGATTTGCAGGGGCGCCGTCGAATAGCTCAGATGGCTCAGCGCCGCCAGCGGCACCATCTGTTCGGGACTGGTGCTAAGCGCCGAGCCGGTTGAGATACCGCCCTGCGCCGACGTCGAAATCGCATTGATCTGTGCATTGCGCACCGCGGAGCTCGCAATGCCCGATATCCCACTTCCCGCGCCCTGGAGCACCACGGTACCGGCGGCCGCGGCCGTCGCTGCACTGCCGCTGATCGCTCCACCCGAAGTGCTGACATAGATGTTCCGCAGCATCTGGGGGCTCTGCCAGAACTGATGCTGCACCGCCATCACCACATGGTAAGTGTTGTCATTCTGGTAGATGGTCGAGACCGGGCGCTGCCCAAAAGCGTCATAGAGCGTATTGTCGATTTGCATGAACGATACGCCGAGGCGCGAGGCGGTGGCACGATCGACGTCGACATTGACCTGAAGCCCGCCAGCCTGACGGTCGGAATTGACATCCTGCAGCTGCGGTACCTGCTTCAGGGCATCGGTGATCTTTGGCAGCCATTTGTTCAGTGTGCTGAGACGATCGGCCTCCAGCGTGTACTGATAGGCACCATTACCTTCACGTCCTCCGGCCCTCACATCGGAGGCGCCCACAAAATAGATCCGCGCACCCGCAACGTGCCTCATTTTGCTGCGCAGGCGCTCAGCCACCTGATTGGTACTGAGGCCGCCACGTTCGGCCAGCGGCTTCAGCTGGATGAAAACCTTGCCGGTATTGGCTGCGCCCCCAACGGGGCCGGCACCACCGCCGATAAATCCGGTCACATCGGCCACCGCTTTGTCCTCGCGGATCACCCTCATGAAGGTCTTGAACTTCTTGCTCATCAGCTGAAAGGAGATGTTCTGGTCTGCGACAATGCCGCCGCGGATCATGCCGGTGTCTTCGCTGGGAATGAAACTCTTGGGAACCACCACGAAGAGATAGAAATTGAGCACGATGGTGACGGCCAGCACGATCATGACCGTACCGGGATAACGCAGCGCCCAGCCCAGCGAGCGCTCATAGGCGCGATGGGCCTTGACGTAAATCACTTCGGCGATGCGTCCCAGCCGGCCTTCGGAAGCCCCGTGGCCAGGCTTGAGGTCCAGCCAGGCGCAGAGCATCGGCGTCGTGGTCAAGGACACGACGAGGGAGATCAGAATCGAGGCCGACAAGGTGACGCCGAATTCGTGGAAGAAGCGTCCTGGCAGCCCGCCCATCAGCACCACCGGCAAAAACACAGCGATCAGCGATAGGCTCATCGCAAGCACGGTAAAGCTCACTTCGCCAGCACCCTTCAGCGCCGCCTCAAAGCGCGGCATGCCATCTTCGATGTGCCGGGAAATATTTTCGAGCACCACGATGGCATCGTCCACCACAAAGCCGGTGGCCACCGTGAGCGCCATCAAGGACAGGTTGTCGAGCGAAAAGCCGAAGGCATACATCACGGCCAGAGTGCCGATCAGGGACAGCGGCACGGCAATCGTGGGGATGATCGCCGCGCGCGCGTTACGCAGGAAAAAGAACACAACGAGGATCACGAGCACGACCGATATCCCCATCGCGCTGCCCACGTCGATGAGCGAGGCGCGGATGGAGGGCGTGCGGTCACTGACGATGTGGATCTGCACCGACGGCGGCAAGGCCGCCTTCAGCGCCGGCAGTTCCTTCTTTACCTTGTTCACTGTGTTGATGATGTTGGCCCCCGGCTGGCCGAACAGGATCACAAGTACCGCCGGTTCATTGTTGGTCATGCCGAGATTGTGGATATCCTCGACACCGTCATAGACATGCGCGACATCAGACAGTCGCACCGGGGCGCCGTTGCGGTAGGCAATGATCAGGTTGCGGAACTGGGAGGCCTGCGAGGCCCGGTCATTGCTGTAGATCTCGAATTTGTTCGCGCCCTGGATCACTGCCCCCTTGGGGGCATTGGCATTGGCACTGGCGATGGCCGCACGGACGTCTTCAAGACCGATGCCATATTTGAAGAGCATCAGGGGATTGAGATCGACGCGAACCGCAGGCAACGAGGAGCCCCCCAGTTCAACCTGTCCGATCCCGGAGATCTGGCTCAGCTTCTGCTGAATGATATTGGAGGCCGAATTATAGATCTGCCCGGGCGTCAGCGTCGGCGACGTCAACGACAGGATCAGAACCGGAAACGCCGCCGGGTTGAGCTTCCGGTAAGAGGGATTGCTGCGCAGTCCGGCCGGCAAATCTGCCCGCGCCGCGTTGATCGCCGCCTCGACATCGCGGGCCGCCCCGTTGATGTCACGGCTGAGCCCAAATTGCAGCACGATGAAGGTGGAGCCCTGTGAACTCCTGCTCGTCATCTCGGTGACATTGGCAATGGTACCCAGATGGCGCTCCAGCGGGGTTGCCACGCTTGTCGCCATGGTTTCAGGGCTGGCCCCAGGCATCTGCGCCTGGACAAAGATGGTCGGAATGTCGACGTTCGGCAGGGGCGCCACCGGCAAGAGCGGAAACGCGACCAGCCCCGCGATCGCAAGCCCGATGGTGAGCAGGATGGTGGCGACCGGTCGGCGGATGAAGAAGGCAGGCAGGTTCATTCCGCTGGTGCCCGTTCCACTGCCGAGCCACGACCGAACCGGGCTCTGAGATCCCGTGCCAGCCGGTCGAAGTAAAGATAGATCACCGGCGTCGTGAACAGGGTCAGAAGCTGGCTCAGGATCAGCCCGCCTACGATCGAAATACCGAGCGGATGGCGAAGCTCCGAGCCCGCCCCTGAGCCCAGCATCAAAGGAAGCGCGCCAAACAGAGCCGCTACTGTGGTCATGAGAATGGGCCTGAAGCGCAGCAGCGCGGCCCGCCTAATGGCCTCAGGGGCCGGCAGCCCCAGCCTGTTCTCGGCCACGAGGGCAAAGTCGATCATCATGATCGCGTTCTTCTTGACGATGCCAATAAGCAGGACAATGCCGATGATCGAGACGATATCGAGTTCGTGCCCAGAGATGATGAGTGCGATCAGGGCACCAACACCTGCGGAAGGCAGCGTTGAAAGAATGGTCAGGGGGTGAATGAAACTTTCATAGAGCATGCCCAGCACGATGTAGACCACGACGATGGCTGCCAGAATGAGCAGAACCTCGTTGGACAGTGCCGACTGGAAGGCCAGCGCCGTTCCCTGGAACGCCGTCGACACATCCGCTGGCAGACCAATAGCCCGTTCGCTCTGACGAATCGCACTGACCGCGCTGCCCAGCGAATAGCCGGGCGCGGTGTCGAAGGAAATCGTGGCGGCCGGGAACTGGTTCAGGTGACTGATGGAGAGCGGCTTGCGGGTGATTTCGATATGCGCGATGGCCGAGAGCGGCACCTGCCCACCACCGGCCGAAGGCAGATAGATCCTTTTCAGCGATGCCACCGAGGTCTGCAACCTGGGACTGGCCTCGAGGATTACCCGGTACTGGTTGGACTGGGTAAAGATGGTGGTGATCTGGCGCTGACCAAAGGCGTCGTAGAGCGCATTGTCGACGGCCGCGGCGGTGATGCCCAGGCGCGCGGCATTGTCACGGTCGACCACCACACTTGCCGCCGCCGCCTTATCGAGGTCATCGGTCGAGACATGGATGAGTTCGGGACGCTTGCGCAGTGCCGCCAGCACCTTGGGCACCCAAGCCTCAAGATGTGCCGTTGAGGCGCTCTGCAGGGTAAACTGGTATTGCGCGGCGCTGACCGTGGAGGCCACGGTCAGATCCTGGACCGGCTGCAGCGAAAGCTGGATGCCGGCAACCGTGTGGGCGAGTGCGGCAAGGCGGCCTTCGACCTCAGATATGGAATGCTGGCGCTGATCCTTGGGTTTGAGATTGATGTCCATGCGCCCCTGATTGAGCGTCATGTTGGTGCCATCGACCCCGATGAAGGAGGACAGGCTGACGACATCGGGATCTTTGAGAATTTCCTTGGCGAGAGCCTCCTGGTGTTCGGCCATCGCAGAGAAGGAGATGTCCGGGCTGGCGCGAGTCATGCCCAGTAGCAGGCTTGTATCCTGCACCGGGAAGAAGCCCTTGGGGATGAGGATGTAAAGAACAACGGTGAGAACCAGCGTCGCCACCGCCACGAACAGTGTCAGAGGCTGACGCTCGAGTACCCAGTCGAGCCCGCGTTCGTACTGGGCAAGCAGTCGGCTATAGCCCTCCTGCCACCAGCGCGCCAAACCACTGGGCGGGGCTTGCAGGGATTTGTGGCGCAGCATCTTGGCACAGAGCATCGGTACCAAGGTGAGCGATACCACCGCCGAGATGAGAATGGTGATGGCAAGGGTGATCGCGAACTCGCGGAACAGACGGCCGACGACTTCCTGCATGAAGAGGAGCGGAATGAGGACGGCAATGAGGGATACGGTTAGCGAGATGATGGTAAAGCCGATCTCGCCCGCCCCCTTGAAGGCAGCCTCAAGCGGCGTTTCTCCGGCCTCCAGATAACGCGCGATGTTTTCAATCATGACGATGGCGTCGTCGACAATGAAGCCGGTGGCGATGGTCAGGGCCATCAGCGACAGATTGTCGAGACTGAAGCCGAGCAGATACATCGCGGCAAAGGTGCCCACGATCGACAACGGCGCCGACAGGCTCGGGATGATGGTGGCCGGCAGGTTGTGGAGAAAGAGATAGATCACAAGCACCACAAGGATCACAGCCAGCACGAGTTCGAACTCGGTGTCTGTGACCGACGCGCGGATGGTGGTGGTGCGGTCGGTGAGCACATGAAGTCTAACGCCAGCCGGCAGACCCCGCTGGATCATGGGCAGGATCTCTTTGATATGGTCGACCACCGAGATCACGTTGGCGCCCGGCTGGCGCTCAATGTTGAGCAGGATTGCGGGCTCGGTGTTCATCCAGCTGGTCAGCTGGTTGTTTTGCGAGCCGCGCACGATGCTGGCCACATCCTTAAGCCGCACTGGAGCGCCGTTCTTGTAGGCGATGATGATATCGCCATAGGCGCTGGGATCTTCCAGCTGGTCATTGGTGGCAATGGTGTAGGAACGGGCCGGCCCGTCAAAACTTCCCTTGGGCGCATTGGCGTTGGCATTGGCGATGGTGGTGCGCAAATCATCGAGGCTGAGACCATAGGCCGCCAGCGCCTGAACATTGACCCGAACCCGAACCGCTGGTCGGTGCCCCCCGGCCAGCGAGACCAGACCAACACCCGCCAGCTGCGAGATGCGCTGCGCAACCCGCGTATCGGCAAGGTCCTCGACGCTCGTCAATGGCATCGTCTTGGAGGTCAGCGCGAGGGTCAAAACCGGCGCGTCAGCCGGATTGATCTTGTTGTAGACTGGCGGTGCCGGGAGATTTTGCGGTAACAGCGACTGGGCTGCATTGATCGCCGCCTGCACTTGCTGTTCAGCCACGTCGAGGCTCAGCGACAGATCAAACTGCAGCGTGATGACCGAGGCGCCGCCGGAACTCACCGACGACATCTCCTTCAGTCCCGGCATCTGTCCCAGCTGGGTCTCGAGCGGCGCCGTCACCGTCTTGGTCATGACATCAGGGCTGGCACCGGGCAGGAAAGTCACCACCTGGATGGTGGGATAATCCACCTCTGGCAACGCCGAAAGCGGCAGAAACTGAAAGCCAACCACCCCGAGCAGAAAGATCGCAATCATCAGGAGTGAGGTTGCGACCGGGCGGCGGATAAAGAGAGCCGAAGGGCCCAAGGGCTTAATCCTTCTGTATACGGATCAGTTCCGCCGACCAGCCTGCGCAGCGCCGGCCGTCGCGGCTGCCCGTCCTGCAAGGTCGCGGTGATGGCGCGCAAGCCACGCCGCGCGCGCCTTCGGGCTCAGACCTTTCAGATACGCCTGCTGCTGCGGTGTCAGCTTTGCCCCCGTGGAGGCACGGCTGCGTCCTTCATGGGCAAGCAAAAGTGCCGCCGGCCGGCTGCCGGGTGGTGCGGGACTCGGTACCTGGATTTTCAGGCTACGCGCGTCAGGAAGGCTTACCTTTGCACCATCGCTCAAGCGGTCTGCACCGTCGACGACCACGGTGTCGCCAGGCGCGAGACCCTTTAAGATCTGGACATGACCATTGTCGGTCACCCCGGTTTTAACCACCCGCAGCGATACGGTGTGGTTGGGATTGACGATATAGACGTATTCGCCTTCGGCACCTTGCTGTACCGCCGTGGTCGGCACTGTGGTCTGATCAGGCAGGGTTTGCGCATCAAGGTGGATATTGACGAAGGCATTGGGGAAAAGAACGCCATCGGCGTTGTTGAACATCGCCCGCAGCTTCACTGTTCCAGTCGAGGGATCAACGACATTGTCCACGCTGGCAAGCGTACCGCGGGCAATCAAACGCGTATTGCCGCGGTCATAGGCCTCGGCGATGAGGCGATGGCCCTTGGCCATTTGCAGGCGGATCGTCTCGATGTCGTCTTCCGGCAGCGTGAAGAGCACGCTCATCGGCTGCATCTGGGTCACCACCACAATCGGACTGGTCTGATCGGCCGTCACCAGATTACCAAGATCGACCTGGCGCAGACCCACGAGCCCGGCGACCGGCGACCGCACCTCGGTGTAGCCGAGATTCAGCCTCGCACTCTCGACATTGGCCTTGTCGGCCAGGACGCTCGCTTCATCCTGCTTTACGCTCGTCACCTGGGTGACGTATTGCTGCTGGGAGATCGCATTGACCTTGGCAAGACGGGCATAGCGCGCTTCGTCGATGCGTGCATTCGCCAGGAGGGCCTCATCACGCGCGAGTGTGGCCTTGGCCTGATCGAGCGCCGCCTGATAAGGCCGCGGATCGATCTGGGCCAGTACCTGGCCTTTCTTGACCATGTCGCCTTCGCCGAAATCGAACTTGATGATCTGGCCACTGGCCTGCGGGCGGATGCTCACTGTCGCCAAAGGCGTCACCGTACCCAGCGCATCATGCCAGACCTGCACATTCTGGCGGCGTGCCACGGCCACGCCAACCGGAACCGGACCAAGTGAAGCATAATGACCGTCACGACCGGTCTCACGCCCACTCGGGGTTAGAAAGTGAACCACCAGAGCGACAAGTCCGATGCCAAGCACGAGCCAGCCGAAACGCTGGTTGCGTCGCCAGAAGCTGGCCGTCCGCCCCTCGCCAGCCGGCCCCGCCGCCAAGGGGGTTGTGTCAGGCACCGCTCCTAAATCCTTGTCCATGTCCAATCCAGTCGTGAGCAAGCCGCCCTGGCCCGAGGGGCTCGGCTTCTTGCAGGCCGAGGCTCTAGCAGATTTTGGCTCTGCAACGTTGACTTTCGTGTCGCTAAGTCTGTCGCTCAGGCGCCGCGAACACGCAATTCCACAATCACATTTCCGCGCGTGGCATGGCTGTAAGGACAGATCTTTTCATGGGCTTCCTCCACCAGCGCCAGAAGTTCCGCTTGGGGAAGATGCTCGTCTTCAACCCCAAGGTGCACGGCAAGGCCAAATCCTCCCAGCGCACGTGGGCCAATCGCCACCTCGCAGGTTACGCGGGCCCTGCTCGCGTCCTTGTGCTGCTGGCGAGCGACATAATCCAGCGCGCCACCGAAACACGCCGCATAGCCTGCCGCAAAAAGGTGTTCGGGAGTGACCCGGCCCGGCGTCTGCGGCCCGCCCATCGCCTTGGGCACCGACAGCTCCGCCCGCAAGGCGTGATCCGAGGTTTCGGTCACGCCATTACGCCCGCCTGTCGCGGTCGCCGAAATCGTAAAGAGGGGGGTGATGGTGTCCATGTCCTGTCCTCGGTCGGGCGCACAACGCGCGCCCCGCACACCAGGTCAGGTCTACGGCACGCCAGCGGCGCTGTTTCTTTTTATACGCCGCAGCGCCATGCTGCGATCAGTTGGAAAAGCCAAGAATTTGCGCACTCAGCGTACGATTAAGCCGGCGCAGCGCCCGGCTCCGTCCCTGATAGGCTGCCGTCACCATGGCATCTCCGCCTGGTTCAGACATCGCAGCAATCAGCGCCCCATGGAGCTTGGGGGCGCTGCCGGCCGCACGCACCTCGGCAAAGAGCAGTTGCTGGTCGGCGGCACTCAGACGCCGCCAGATCGGCGCGGCGGCTGCGAGCCTGGGAGCGATCAGAAAATATTCCCGCGGCGCCAGTCGGAAGGAAAAGCTGAGGGCGGCACTGGCCGCCTTCGGATCCTTGGGTTCGTTGAGCCGCGCGTAGAGTACCCAGCCCCGCGCATCCGCAGGATCGCGGGCGAGCGCAAGCCTAGCCCGGGGCAGCAGCGCTGCGGCCCTTTCCCCGCGCAGCATGGCTGCCTCAATGCCAAGCAGATGCGCCTCAGCGTCGACGTCTGGCGTCGACAAGAGCGCGCGCTCGGCCTCGATGTAGGCAAGCGGGGTCAGCCTGACATTAGCTGCCAGATATTCGGAAAAAGGTTCCGCCGCCCGCCGCCCCAGGCCATCAGCGAGTTGGTACAGTGCAAGACCCATCACGATGAGGGCCGGCGCCACCAGAGCAACCCGCATCAGCCGATGGCGCCTGCGCGTAGAAGCACTACCACTTGCTCGGCTCTGCGGGCTCATGTGCCACGTGTCGGAAAGGCCTGGGCGACACCAATGCCCAGAATGGTCGCAAAGGTCAGGGCAATCGCCGGCATCTGCAGGCTGAAATCAAAAATCGCATGGAAACCCACCGCGGATGCCACCGCGACCGCCACCAAAGGATAGAGGCGACGGCGGCGGCGCTCATGGATGCCACATAGGCAGCGCCACAAGAGCAGGCCCAGCGCCGTCCACCACAGCGCTGCAGCCGGCAATCCCCAACCGGCGGCAAGCTCGAGGTAGTCATTGTGCGCCTTGTTCATGATGAAGGGCATCATGTGCACATCATAAATCGGAAAGGCCTGCACAAAACTGCCAAGACCAAAGCCACTGAGCGGACGGTCGTGAATCATCGCAAGAGCCGCGGTCCACAATTGCAGCCTTGCACCAGAACGCAGGCTCGCGGCACTGAAGTCATTGAGGCGATCGGCGAGCTGGCCACCATCGATCAAGACCAGCGCGAGGAAACTTGCAGTCAGCCCGATACCAATCCAGCGCGCCCGTCGCCTCCCCTGCTCTCCTGCATTCAGCGTCCGTGCCAGAAAGGCTGCAACCAACGCGCCAACGACAAAGGCACCGTTGCCAGCGCGTGATGCCGTTCCGAGCAGGGCGCCAACGCACAATAGGCTGCAGCTCAGCCACACCGCGCCGCGGCCAAAGAGATACTGGATCAGGGTCAGCGTATAGGCGCGCGGACCGCTCCAACTGATGATGTTCGCTCTTGCCCGTTCGACGAGTCGGGCTCCCGCACACAAGGCACCCATGGCCGCGTAAGTGGCAAAGCTGTTGCGATTGACGAAGGGCGCAGCCAGCGCGTGACTATCGCGGTGACCGGCATAGAAGAGTTCGAGCTGTGGCATGCGCAGCCCCGCCATGACGAGGCTGTAGGCAGCATAGCTGCCACAAATCACGATCAGCGCGTTGAAGAGAAAATGGGCACGCTGGCCCTGGCTGCTGAACATCACCACGAGCGCGAATGCGAGCCCATAACTCGTGAGCTTCATCGCCTCGGTGAGGGTCCGCCACGGCGCAATCGACACTGCGCCTGTCCAGTTGCCGAGCTGGCCCGCAGCCCCGCGCCACACCCAGTTGGCCACAGGCAGGGGAAGAATGGGCAAAACCTGGAGAAAGGCCCAGATGAGGCACACCAGTCCGAGGAGCAGCGGTACTTTCAGGCGGTACCAGAGTTCCTGTACGGAGGTTAGTGAGGAAAGCCCGGCACACCACAAAAGCCAGCTCACCGCAATCAGAACACTGAGAAGTGCCCAGGCCCATGGCCGGTTGCTGCCGAGGGGAAAAGGTGCCCAGGCCAGGGTGATCAGAAAAAGTATGAAGCTTGTGTTTTGCAGCCACAGCCGGGCCCTAAAGGCAAGGCCGGGGGTCAATCGCTCAAGCGCAGCGGAGGCTGCCATCACTCGCCGTAATATTTGCTGTAATGATCGTAGCGTTGATAGCCGTAACTATAATTACGATAACGGTCAATATCCGCACGGGTCAGCGCGACGCCGGCCACATGAGCCTTAACCCCAGCAAGGATTTGCGCCGCCCCGATCACCGCCTCGCGCGGCGTCTTCTCCCAGCGTACGACAAACAGGACTGCGTCCATCAAAGGCGCGAGCAGTTTCGAATCCATGACCGGCAGCAAGGGCGCAGAATCGATCACCACCAGATCGAACTGCTTCTTGAATGCCTCGAGCAAGCGCTCCATGCGACGGGACGCGAGCACGTCATGGGGATTGGATTTGATGGAGGTCGCCGGCAGCACGAGGACGCTCGACTTGGGATCCTTGCGGATGCACTGCGCGATGTCTGCCCCAAGCGCCACGACTTCGACCAGTCCCTGTTCGATGGGACCAAAGCCAATGGCCTCGGCAAGGCTGGGATTACGCAGGTCGGCATCGACCAGAAGCACGCGTTGGCCACCACGCGCGGCGCTGCGCGCGATGCTGAGAGCAACGGTCGATTTGCCTTCATCCGGAATCGATGAGGTTACAAGCAGGAGCTTGGGTTTGGTTGCGCCCTTACTCAGCGCCACGCCCATATGTACACCCCGCACCGCTTCGGCAAAGGCAGACAAGGGCTTGTCGATCACCAGATCGGCGACATTGGTTTTAGCTTTCGCTTTTGCGCCGCGCTTCAGCTCCGGCAGAATTCCAACCACTGGCACGCCCAGGGCACGCTCGACCTGCGCCGCGCGACGAAAGCCGAAATCAAGCCGCTCTGCGAGGACGGCAAAGCCGAGCCCAAGCACGATGCCGCCAATCATCGCCAGTTCCAGATCATGACCCTTGGCCGGCGCACTGGGTGTCGAGGGTACTACGGCGCGGGAGATGATGCGCGCATCGGGGGTCTCCATGCTCTTGGTACCCTGGGTTTCTTTGAACTTGCCCAGAAACGCCTGATAGAGCTGATGAGCCGAATTCGCCCTCGCCTGGAGCGCCGAAAGCTTGACCATGGCCTGGCTTTGCGACTGGGTCTGGTGCTCGAGACTGTTCAGGCTTGACTGCAGGGAGTTGACCTGGGCCTGAGCGACGTCAACGTCATTGGCCACGGTTTCGACAACGCGTTTGACCTCCTCGCGGATCTTTTGCTTGATGCTTTTGATCTGCGAATTGATGTCGATCATCTTCGGATGACGAGGGCCGTAGACGGTCGCCAGCTGCGCCCTTTCGCGCATGAGATTGGCTTCCTGCTCCCGCAGAGTCGAAATCATCCCGGACTGAAATACCTGTCCGATATCTTCGGCATGCCCACTGGCTTGCAGCTGCTTGACGCGCGAATATTTGGCCTGCGCCTCCGCCAGCTGGGAACGGGCGGTGATCAGCTGGGCGTTGATTTGGGCAAGTTGCTGACCAATCACCGATCCCCCACCGGGGGTGTCGTTGATACCGTGCTTGGCCTTATAGGCCTCGACAGCCTCATCATCGCTCTCCATCTGCTGTGAGAGCTGCTGCAGGCGGCTGGCAAGCCATTTTGCGGTCTTGTTGGTGGCGGCAAATTTGGCCTCGAGCTGATCTTGGACATATTGCTCGGCGATGGCATTGGCGAGGCGGGCCGCCATCTCAGGGATCGGCGAGGCTACGTTGATCTGCATCGCAGTCGAACCGCCGACCTCGTTCACGGTTTCCGAATCGAGCAAATGCTGGATCGCCGCCTCGCGCAGTTCGAGCTTCTGTTCGGCCGGTGTCAGCACCACTTTTTGCGGATGAGAAAACCAGTGCAGCGGATTGATCGCCGCGCGGATCTGGCTGAACAGGCTGGGATTGGCCGGCGGTTCCGTACTTGGGCGGTCAAGGTGCAGCTGCTTGACCACCCTGCCCATCAATTCGCGCGAATGAAGTATCTGAATCTGATTTTCAATCGACGTGGAGTCGGTGGGCAGGCCCGAGAGCACGGCGTCGATGCCCATCATCTTGTTGTGCTGTCCCCCCAGCATCACGAAGGCTGAGGCGTCGTAGATCGGGGTCATACGGAACACCATCACCGCCGCAAGAGCGACGACGGCCAGTGTCGTACCCAATATCAGACGATAGCGCATGCGGAAGAGCCGCAACACCACCGAAAGATTGATCCCGCCATTCTCGCTGTCGCCACCCTCGATCCCCTGATCGAGCGGCAAAGCGGACTGGCGGAGGAAGGACCGATCCATGTTCATCTCAACGTCACGCCAAGCTGACGACGTTGTTCGTCAGCTTGCGCCTCCGCAGACATTGCGATTTGCTGATGGCATGTCGGCACGTCAGCGGCTCCACTAGAGATAAAGACTGATACCGAGATGGGCGACATCATCGGTGAATGCTTGCAACGGATCATTTGAGCCACGATCCTGGTAATCGTAACCAAAGTTCATGCTCATATTGTGGTTCATCAGATAGCTGACGTTAATGCCGGCGGTCAGATATCGGTCATCGAGCGGCGTACCGTTGAAGCGCGAGTCGGTGTAGCCGACATAGCCATTCAACATGATGTTCTGGCGCATACTGAAATCGGCAGCGAGACGTACTGACTGGTCATCTTCGGTTGATGCCTGGCTAATGGTGGTACCATTGAGCTTGCGCGATGCGGTCAGATGAAACGTCCACAAGGGATCGAAGAAATAGTCGAGGTTAGCGCCCCAATCCAGACCGGCAACATTGGGCAATGGCGCGTTGTAATCCTGCTTCAGATATCCGGCATAAAGAGTGCCCACGATCAGCTGGGTGACCTTGGCCTGGATACCTGCGTTTGCGGCATAGCCATGACTGTTACGGTCGTAGCCGTTGCGGTCCTTATGCAGCTGGTAGACATCCTGCGCGTCCGCGCCTTCCACATAGACCGAGTAGCCGGGAGAGAACTGATAATAGACACGCGTGTAAACGGTATATTCGGTGCGGTTGCGGTCGGTATTGCTGAGCGGAGGAAGGCCGAAAAGGGGAGTATTGAAATAGTCATAGCGATCGAAGGTACCCCCGATCGCAAAGCCGAGCGAAAAGGGCCGGTAGCTGAACTCCGTCGCACCATGGGTAACGTGATAGAGGGTCGGAACGATGGCAACGAAGGGCTGGTCCGGCGAGATCCGGGACTCATGGAGCACATTGTAGCTGCCGGTTGCCTTCAGCGTGACGCCGCGGCTGATATCAAGCAGTCCACTGAGGCCCGCATTCCAGTCATTATGCCCCTCGGAATGGCGGCGGTAATACTGGTAGCCACTGAAGCCCGCGAAGAAATCGAGGGCGTTGCGGGCCCACTCCGAGTCGATGGCGATCTGCGGGTTCTCCGAAAAGAACATGTCGCCAACGGGCTCGCTTGGATGCCTATAGACGTTGTCATCGCCAGAAACCGCCATCTGCAACGACGGAAACATGCGAAAGCCGCCCATGGGCAGGCCCTTGACGGCATAGGGTCCGCTCGGCAACCGGGCCCCGGTATAGTGGCTGGCGGAAATCGCGCTGGAATAGCCGGAACCGATGGACGCACTGCCAATCATGTTCGGCTGCGTGGGGCCACCCTCGGTCTGGGCCAAAGCCGGCCCGACCGCGGTTACGGACATCATCGCCGCAACTGCCATCAACGCGTAGTCCGTCCGCATCACTTAAGCTCCCGCACCTTGCGAAAGGTACGTCATAAAAATTAACCAAACCACGAGAGCCACCGGGCCCTAGCTGCAAGATGGGCTGTTACAGGGCGGCAAAGCCGCATTACTGGTACCTACACTCGGGTTTCCGGTGATCGACTGGGTAGAGCCTTGGCCGCCGGCCGCGGTCGCCCCGCTCTGGGTCCCGGCAGGCTGGGAAGCCGGCAACGTGACCGTATTGACCTCATTTACTGTGCCTCCTACGACCGCCGAGGGCGGTTGGACGCTTTTATCGGCCAGCTGCGTCGAGCCGCCGCTGGCAACCACCGAAGTCGCATAGCTCTGGGTCATGCCCGAGGGCGCCACATTGGCCACGGTGGTGCTGATCTCGACGGCTGCGCTTGGGTTGGACTGGGCCACTGTTGCCGCAGCAGCACCAAGGCCCGTGCCCACGTCCGTGGTCGGCAAATTTTGTTGCGCGCTTGCCGCTATGACGGTCTGGACCGCCATTGTCGGCGAAGCCCCACCAGCAATCGCCCCGCTCGTGACCTCCGCCACGGCGATAGGAACTGCCACCCCCGAGGTCACCGCCGCCGAAAGTACGGCCGGCACAGCGATGGTCACCGGCACGAGGCTGGCGGCCGCAGCCACTACCGTCGCCAATGCTGAATTGCCCAATCTTGCCACGGAGTCCGTGGCCACCGCAGCGATCGCCTGGGTGATGGCCTGGATCCGGGCCTGCCCCTTGAGGGCTGGACTTATGTTCTTGAGCGCGTCGGTGAGTTGTTGCTTTGTGGTGGCCAGTTGGGACGCGTTCAGCACGCTGTCATCGGCCCGGGCAAATTCTGTAAACGGACGAGGGGACAGCACGACAAAGGCCGCCGCCAGCGTAATGGCGCCAAGGCTCACTCTGATTGTGCGCTGTCTTGCCCGCATCACGGCAAGCCCCTTTTCGTCCTGGTTCGGCCTTTGCCGAAAAATGGTGACAACAGATATTGTCACCTCGAATGCCAATAATAGCACAATTCGCCGTGCTATAGTCCACTGTTTTGAATTTAGCTAGTGGATAGCCCGGCGATGGAACCACTCTACGCCATCATGTCGCCACTAGATCATGAATCGGGCCTCATGGTTCGGCCTTAAACGCCGAAAACCGGGCTTTTCCGGAAGAAATGATGGTGTCGGGCAATCTGCCCGAAAAGGTTAATCCCGCGCACGAAACATGACGAAACAGTCATCCTGCTCACAACAACATAATAACAACGTGGGACCGGCCACGTCAGAAGAAGCGCTCCGGAACCCGAATAATGTCGCCCGGCTCCACCTTAGTCTTCTCGCTCGCAGGCATTTCTACCTCTTTGTCGGACCCGGGCCGCCGCACATAGACATCGGATTCGTCAGCCCGGAAGGTATAGCCACCTGCCAGCGCAACTGCCGTGATGACACTCATTCCCATCACATAGGGGTACTGCCCCGGCGCCTTGACCTCGCCCAGAATGTAAAATGGCCGGTTGCTCGTGACCTCGATGCTGACGCTGGGGTTGACGAGAAAGCCCTTAGACAGCGCTGCGGTGAGGGTGCTCTGCAGCTGCGGCACGGTTTTGCCCGCCGCCTTGACCTGGCCAATCAGCGGAAACTGGATGTTCCCGCTGCCGTCGACAAGATAATTGCCGTCGAGGTCATGCTGGCCAAAAATGTTGATGTGGAGCTTGTCGCCTGTGCCCAGCACATAGGCCGCCTCAGCATCGGACGATGTCTTAGCCACCTTGGTGTTATTGCCAGCGTTTGCCGCGTCGCTGGCGCTATCTGCCCCAGCCGCTGGCGCCGCGCTTGCCGTCCCAGCGGCAGCATCGGCGACCTCATTGAGATTTGCGCGCGCGGCACAGGGAGAGAGTTTCGAGGATGCCTCTGCCGCGCTTGCGGCGAGGTGCACAGTCTGGCCGGGCGGCGGCACCGCTGCCGGCGCCGTGCCACCGGCTGCCATCAGACCTGCGACTACAACGAGCCCAAACTGGACTTTCGTCAGTACACGCCAGAGACGCATCAAAGCTTCCTGTTACGCCTTTCGTGCTAAGACGATGCTACACGCTCGCGCGCACGAAACCAGTTTCATGTTGTTAAGCTGCACAGCCGGACCTAGTGCACGCTGATAAAGCGGCACTTATCTCCATCCAATACGGCAGCGGTAAGGCAGCCGGTAGCATAGGCGCCAGTGTCAACCCCGATCCGGTTGGGCCGCACGACCGGCTGCGGTGTGGGAGAATGGCCGTGCACGACAACCGCGCCAAAATCTTGCCGGGAATTTAGAAAATCATCACGGATCCACATCAGATCCTCGGGTGACTGTTCTTCGAGCGCGACCCCGGGGCGCACTCCCGCATGGGTAAAATAGTAGCCGCCGATGCGTAAACTCCCCACCAGGCCTTCCAGGAACCGGCGATGCGCGGCCGGCAGGGCCGCGGCCAAATCATTGCGAGCCCTCTCAAAATCCTCGATCTGGTCGAACAAAGGCGGTGTCACTCCATAGCTCACGAGTGTGTCGCGCCCACCAAATTCCCGCCACACCCCATAGACCGCCGGATCGACCAGAAAATCGAGCAGGGTTTGATCGTGGTTGCCACGCACCGCGATGGCTTCGAAGCCCGCGGGAGGGCTCAGCAGCCGGTCGATGACCCCCTTGGAATCGGGACCGCGATCCACATAGTCGCCGAGAAACACCAGAAAACGCCGAGAAATCCCCTCCGCTGGATCTGCGGCAATACGGGCCAGAAGTGCGTCAAGTTGACGCGAACAACCGTGTATGTCCCCGACTGCATAGACGCGCTCACCGGCACGCAGCCTCTGGCGGCGGAAAGGGCTCTCTTTCCGGCCGGCGAACCAGCCGGAAATCAGACCGCGCAGACCCTGACGCTGGAGGCTATCGATGTGCTCGTGTCCCGACAAATCTCTACCTTCTTATGCCACCCACTACCTCAGACAACGCCAACGCCCTCATTGCGGTGCCCATGGCCAGGCGCCGCAGCAGACACGCGATTCGCCTCGCAAGCGCGCCAATGTCCTATCACCAGGCTCGACCCCTCCTCGTCCCACAAAGGGGGGCTCTATAATCCTCTTGCGATGGGGACTAAAGGGCAAAGCTGTCCAGCGTCATCGCATCACTTACGCTTTTACGACGGCATCGGCGTGGCCAGCAGCGCAGAACTCGTCTTGCGCCCACTGGTCCAGTACCGCTGCGAAGCCTTGGTCATCGCCAATGTCGATGCGCGCATACAAGCTGGCCTGCTGTGCGCACAGCAGATGAACATCAGAGTCCTTCGGGCCCACAAACAGCACCGGCCGGCGCGACGCAATGCAGGCGTAAACCTTTGAAGGCAATACATAACCGGCAAAGGCAGGGCGCAAGGAAATGAGATGCACATCGGCGCAGGCCAGCACATGGGGTAGCATTTCGAGCGGACAGGGGTCGGTGCGGGCATAAGCCAATCCTTCGGCCTTAAGACGCGCCTCCAGCCGATCCGCATTGGCCCCGGTCGCATTCAGCCACAGCACGAAGCGACCACTGCCCTTGCGGTGATGACGACGGTAGCCCTCAAACACCGTCTCCACCTCATGGGCGACGCCGTAATTGCCGGAATAAAGCAGGACCCGACGGCCGCGCAGTGCCGCAGGCATGTCCGCCGGCGTCTCGTCCCCTCTGACCACCACCGGCGAAGGATCGCGCTTGAGCGTAATCCTCTGCGCAGAAATGCCACCGCGTACCAACAGCGCACGCTGGTCTTCTCCCAAGACCTCAAAGCGATCGACGCGCTGGCGCAACCACCAGGTCAGTCGCGTCAGAAGCGCGAGCAGAAGCGAGCGGCGCTCGCGGGCGGCCGCGATGACCTCTGGATAGAAATCCGTGATGCGGTAGCACAGACGCATGCCGCTGAACCATTTAGCTGGAACGGCAAACCACAACATGAAGGGCGGGGATCCGGTCACGAGCAGCTCCGTGACCGCCGTCCTTGGTGTGCGCAAGGCTTCGCGCATCAGCCGCCAATTTGCGCCCATGGCCCACCAGAGCCGTCCCAGCCAATTGGCGCGATTCACTGGCGGGAACTTAAGTCGGCGGACTTCTAGTCGTCCGCCACTGGCAAAGCTCTCTGTGGCAGTGTGGCCTTGTCCACGCACCAGGCCAATCAGGCACACCGCTTCGCCGCGCGCAGCGCGTTCACGGGCAAACAGCATGGCGTATTGACCAACTGCCCCGAATTCCGGCGGTAGCCAATCAACCACATAGACGAGATTGAAAGCGTTCTGTGTCATGCCGAGGGATGATTGGCAAAGGCGCGCCTGCGTACCTCAGCCTCGATCCAGGCATAGGTTTTTTCAAGACCTGCCCTGAGCGTCTGGCTCGGCGCCCAGCCAAGCTTTTCCTTGATCAGGCGGTTGTCAGAATTGCGCCCGCGCACGCCAAGAGGCCCCGGAACATGTTCGATCGAAAGCTTTTTGCCGGCAATATCCATCACAATCGCGGCCAGCTGATTGATGGTGACCATTTCCTCGGAGCCAATATTGAAAGGGCCCTCGAGCTCGGAGCGGGCGAGCCGCAGAGAGCCCTCAAGGCATTCATCAATGTAAAGAAAAGAGCGTGTCTGCAGCCCATCACCCCAGATCTCGATACTGCCACCCGAAGAAGCTTGGGCGATCTTGCGGCAGATCGCGGCGGGAGACTTTTCGCGACCGCCATCATAGGTCCCTTCCGGTCCGAAAATATTGTGATAGCGGGCGACACGACATTGCATGGCGTAATTGCGGTTATAGGCGAGATACATGCGCTCGCTGAAAAGCTTTTCCCAGCCATACTCGCTATCGGGCGCGGCAGGATAGGCACTACCCTCGGCACAGTTGGGATTATCCGGATCCTCCTGATTATAGGCCGGATAGATGCACGCAGAGGACGAGTAGAACACGCGCTTGATCCCAGCAAGGCGACAGGCCTCAACCATGTTGAGGTTGATGGTCGCCGAATTATGCATGACCTCCGCGTCATGCTCGCCAGTGAAAATATAGCCGGCCCCCCCCATGTCGGCGGCCAGCTGATAGACTTCATCAAACTTACGGTCGACGACCGCGGCGACCACGCGCTGGTCGCGCAGATCGCCAATGACAAAGTCGTCGGCCCAGCTTTCCGAGAAATCGGGATATTTCAGATCGACGCCCCGCACCCAGAAGCCTTCCTGCTTGAGACGCCGAACAAGATGGCTGCCGATGAAGCCCCCGGCGCCGCAGACCAATGCCAGTCGCATATTCTACCCTTTCTTCGCAGTCCTCATGGCAAAACCCATCGCCTTCAACACTTTCAGCAACCGGTACACGCCTGCCCTATGAACACCGGTCAAAATATGAACCTTCCCTCCGACAGCTCTTGCCTGACCTGAACTTACGCCGCGACCCAATGCCCGGATCATTGCCGTGCCATCACATCATGTGGAAGCCGACCATCACCACCTTCTGCGATACGGATCCACGGCATCTCGGTGCCGGCAAGACTGGGCAAGCAGCCTGGACGCCATCCCTCTGACTACAGAAGGCGCCCCGTCGGGCGCTTCGCGCTTTTCAGGCCTCAGACTGTCTTTCGATCATGACATCGCCCAGGACGAGAACATCCATCCGTGTCCTCAGGAAGCACTCCAGTGCCTCTTCAGGACGGCACACCACCGGTTCGTTTTCATTGAACGAGGTGTTGAGCACCATGGGGACGCCACTCAGGGCAAAGAACTCCTCAATCAGCCGATGATAGCGCGGATTTGTCGCCGCGCTGACGGTCTGCAGCCGTCCAGAACCGTCGACATGGGTGACAGCCGGAATGCGCGGCCGCTTGTCTTCGCGAATCTGGAACACCTGCATCATGAACGGTACCGCATCATCTTCTTCGAACCAGTTGGCTACTTCACGATCCAGCACTGAAGGCGCAAAGGGACGAAACGATTCGCGGCGTTTGATCTTGGCATTCAGGATGTCCTTCATGTCCGCGCGCCGCGGGTCACATACGATGGAGCGATTGCCGAGCGCCCGCGGCCCCCACTCCATGCGCCCCTGAAACCAGCCGACAACCTTGCCGTCGGCGATGTGCCGGGCGGTACGCTGACAGAGCTCGGCCTCCTCCGCGATGGTGGTCGTCCGGCACAAGCTGGCATCGAGCTGGGCCCTGCGCCCAGCTACGAGTTGGGCAATCTCGGCCGCATCAAAATGGGGCCCCCAATAGGCGTGGTCCATTCGAAAGCTGCGCTTGCCGCCTTGTTTCTGCCACACCGCAAAGGCCGCACCGATCGCTCCGCCAGCATCGCCGGCGGCGGACTGGACATAGACGCGACGAAACCGCGTCTGCCGGCGCACTTTGCCATTGGCTACCGAATTGGCGGCACAGCCACCGGCGAGGGCAAGGTCAGTGGCGCCAGTCCGGCGCTGCACGGCGTCAATGAGGTTGAAAAAGGCTTCCTCATACATCGCCTGCACCGATCGGGCGAGATCGAAGTGTCTTTGTTCGAGCGCCTCATCCGGCCGGCGCCGCGGGCCAAGAAGTGCCTCCAGCGCAGGCGAGAAATTTTCTCCGACATCCGGCGAACCGCTCATCCAATGAAACGGAACTTCCTCGATGTGATGACGAAAGTACCGCAGATTGAGAGCGAATCTGCCATCGCTCTTCAACTCTACGATCTGGCGCAGCTGCGCGAGCAGTGAGGGCGTTCCATAAGGAGCCAGTCCCATCACCTTGTACTCGTCGCCATAATGAGGAAAGCCGAGATACTGGGTGAACGCCTGGTAAAAGACGCCGAGGGAATGAGGAAAGAACACCTGGCCATCGACGCGCAAACTGTCCCTTTGACCATGCCCCCAGGCCGCACTGGCGAAATCCCCAAAGCCATCGACCGACACCACGGCGGCGTCTTCGAACGCGGACACATAATAGGCCGAGAAAAGATGGCAGAGATGATGTTCCACCTGGTGAATCTGGCCAGCAAACGCCTGCCCGGGAAATTCCTGCCGCAAAAGCACGTCGATGCCGCTGCGTTCGGCACGAAAGCGAAGTTTTTGGCGGATCAGCGCGGGGCTCGGCCGGCGCCCGACCATGAAAAGCACTTTGCGCCAAAGATGTGCGGAATTGTTCTGGTTGATCGCCAAATGATCGACGTCGCCTAGCGCGACGCCTGCCTCCTTCAGGCAATAGGCAATCGCCTGCGCGGGAAAACCCGCCCAGTGCTTCAGGCGGCGAAAGCGTTCTTCTTCGGCAGCTGCGATCAGCACACCGTCACGGACGATACAGGCCGCAGAATCACCATGAAAGGCATTCAGTCCCAATATGATCATTGTGGTTCTTCCGAAGAGTTCGGATGCCGTTCTTGCGGCGCTGCGAGCCCGGATACCCGGGGGCCCTCCGTCCCAGTCGCGGGAACAAGACGACGCTCGAGCAGCGCCAGGGCGATGGCAATCTCGGCAAACAGACGTTCAAGTCCATAGCGCCAGCCTGCAACACCATCGAGAATACAGCCTTTGCGCAGCATGACGTAGGGCAAGATGATCAAGGGCGCGACGACACAGGTGCGCCTGATCCGGTCATTCCATGACAGTTGTGTCCGTGGCGTCGTCATTAGATAGTCCGCTTCACGGTGGGCGTATTGGATCTGCGAGCCCATCCAGCGGGCAAGCGCTTTGCGATCGTCGTGATAGATGACGCCTTTCAGAGACCCGAGCGCGCCCGGCACAACAACCTTGTGGCCGTGGCCGCAGTCGACATAATGCGCCCCTTCGCGGCGATAGAGCACCGTACGTGGCGGATAAAGCGTGCCTCTTAACCTGCGCCCGTGGATGCAATAGATGAAACTTGCCCGAAAGCCGCGAGCCTGGACGTCTCGCAGCTCTTCAAGTTCGTGGACGAGCTCATCGGAGAGCACGTAATCGGCATCGAGCGACAGGACCCAGCCGCTACGAATTTGCCCCAGCCCGAAATTGCACTGGCCAGCAAAGCTGTCGAAGGAGCGCTGGAAGACCTCGACCTGTTTGAAGGCCGCCGCGATCTTTAGAGTGTCATCGCCACTGCCGCTGTCGATCAGCACGATGCGTCTGGCCCAGGTCAACTGGGAGAGCGTTCGTGCGAGGTTCGGCGCTTCGTTGAAGGTGAGAATCATCACCGTCAGATCAGTGCTGATGGGGGAGGCGGATGCCGCCGATGCCGGAAGCGTCATCATGAGCAAAGTCCGCGTGGGCCCCTCTTAGTCGATCCGTACACAGTCGGGTCGCTCGGGACCCTGTGCAAGCCAGTCATAGACCTCTGCCATACTCTGTGCGATCGCGGGCCAGGAAAATCCGCGCGCCATCCACTCCCGTCCACGGCGTCCCATGCTGCGCCGCTCGTCATCAGACAAAGAGATCGCCGTTGTCAGCGTATGCGCGAGCTCCTGCCAGTCATCATCAATCCACCAGCCGCAGGCCTCGCTGACCAGTCCCTGCCAAGGCGCATTGCGATTGGCAATGACCGGGACCCCGCAGCTCAGCGCCTCGGCCACACTGAGGCCAAAATTTTCGTTGCGCGTGGGCAGGACGAAGAGGCCGGCTTCACGATAGAGCTGCCATTTGCACTGCCCCGTGACCTCTCCTTCGATGCTGACCTTGCTGCAGCCGAGTTCTGCTGCGAGCCTGATAAGTTCGTCGCCATAGCCCTGTTCGCTGGGCCCCACTACGCGCAGCCGCCAGCCGCTCACCTCTGCCTCGATGGAAGACCAAGCGCGGATGAGCCGGTCCAGTCCCTTTTTGGGATGAAGCCGGCCGAGAGACAGGACATAGTGCTCCCTGGTCTCGTCATGCGCTGCCAGCTCCTGCGGCAGATCGATGCCATTGGCGATGATCGCCACCGGATTGCGGAGGCCAAGGCGACGGATCTCGACATATTCAGCGGCGCTCGTGGCATGCAGACATGCGGCCTGCCTGAGGCAGGCCCCCTGCGCGCCATACCACATGAGCCGTTTCCTGGCGGCGGAAAAGCTTAACGCCGCCTCGCTCAGCATGCCGCGCGGCGATACAACAAAAGGGATGCCAGCCACGCGGGCCGCGTGCGCCGCCCACAGATTGGGCATGAGCCAAAGGCCATGATCATGAAGAACATCATGGGCACGGGCCAATTGATGGACGCTTCTGCGAAAGCCCGAGGACCAGCGCAATGCCCTGAGTCCAGGAATATTGGCAAAATCCCACGGGCGACGAATTTCGCGATAGCCCTGCTCCATAGCGTGTGAGGCAGCAGCACCGGCGTCGGCCACGGCAAGCAGGCTGACCTCGAGGCCCTCCTCCGCTAGCGCGGCGCTTAATCGCGGCACGCTGTAGGAGGGCCCGCCATGGCGCGGCGAAAGACCGGCGATGGTCTCAAGGACACGTACAGCCTTCGCTTCGGGCCCACGCTTTGCCACGTTCAGATGCCGAGCGGTCCGGATGTATCAGGACCTTGGTTTGCCCAGAATACCGGCACCGCACGCTGCGCCGCGAGCTCTCGCGCCGTCGGCTTCAGATCGAAATAGCCGCTTCTTCCAATGAGATTTGCCATCACCATTGCTCCAGCAACGGCCACCATGATTTCAAGGAGATTGCCGCCAGGATTGATCATGGCAAGACCGGGCATGGCCACTGCGAGAAGCCGCCGACTGTCGGCATCGGCAAGCGCGCGCATTACCGCTCCATCTATTCGCATCAAAATGAAGCCAAACAGCATGAAGCCACCGACAATGCCGGCATATCCGAAATTGACGTAGAATTCGAGCACCTGGCCGGCACCGACGCTCGTGCCGTTGGCAAAGATGACACCGGTATATTTGCTGACGACATCGCCACCGCCGCCAATATTCGGTTTGTCCGGCCAGATCACCCGTGGAACGAGCGCCCACAAGGGCATTGTCGCCCCATAGGCTAAGCGGGTTAGGCCTTCATCGTGACGCTGGATAGCGTCGGCAATGAGCAGATTCTGATTGAGCCGGCCGTTCAAAGCAGCCTTGTCCGCAGGCGCAGACAAATCGAGAAACTTGAAATCGGTGAAGATCCTCGACGCACGATCCGCCACCGCCATGGCGCTGGCATTATTCTGAAAGGCCAGCTCACGGATGTAGGCGCGCTGGGCCATGTAGGAGACGAAGAGGGAGAGCCCCATAAAAACCACCAGCGGCGCGAGCGAATAATAAAGCCAGCGCGCCCGCGAGCGGGTGAACTGAAAGGTCACCACCGTCACCAGCCAGTTGGTGCCGTAGCCAAGAAAGCCGCCCCCCACCACCGTGGAGGCCGGCAATGCCGGCAGCATGGCAAAAACCTTGGCGACGCGTCCGCCACCACCATTGGGCGGAATGGCATACAGCTTCACCCAGAAGCCCAGGATCATCATCGTACCCAAAGGCGAGACCAGTGAGGTCAGCGAAGCCACTCGAAACGACAGAGGAATGAGCACGAAATAGCAAAACGCACCCACGCTGATCATGCGCCAGCTGATGCGGTTGTAGACCTTGAGCTTCGGTTTTGAGCCACCCTTGACGGGCTTGGCGGGAACCAGCCGGGCGACGAGCGTGCCGAAGCAGAACGCCGTCAGACCGATCAAGGTCGCAGCAAAGCCCAGATAGGTTTGCTGGTACATGGGATCAGTCGGGGTGCCGCCGACATTGGCGAGCACACCTGGCACGCAGTTGAGCGATGACGTCAGAAAATAGGCCACAGACAACGCGCCCACGTGCCGCCACACCTGGGTGATGCGCATCAATACCCAAAACAGCACGCAGTAGAGCAACAATTCCTGGGTCATGAATGACTTTCAGCGCGACGCTGCACCGCGGCAAACCGCTCAGCAGACCATCCGGACTGACCTCTGCCCCATTGGTCGGATGGCAGGCACGGGTCCGATCGCCGGTCCCATATCATAAAAAGGGTTAATTTGGTCAACCCCGGGTCAAATATCGGCGCAATTTCCCATGAACGCTGTTCATTACTTTTTACGATGATCATGCTTTGAGCTGGGGGAGCAAAGCCGCAAGACAAGCTTCCACCCCTTCCACCACCCTTTCGATGGCAAATCGGCTTTGGGCGCGCGACAGGCGCTCCTCGCTCAGCGGTCGAGCCAGGGCTGCCCCCATGTGAGCGGCCAGGTCCGCGATGTCACCACAGCGAAAACAGGCTCCCTCACCCAGGACTGCCACCATGTCCGGCGCACAGCCGACCTCATCGGACACGAGGATCGAACAGCCACAGGCCAAGGCTTCATTGACCACAAGACCCCAGGTCTCACGCCCGTCCGAGGGCAGCACAAGAAGATTGGCGGCGGCATAGACGGCGGGCATCCGGCTTTGGTTGCAGAAGCCCAGAAGGTGCAGGCGCACCCCAAGCTCGCTGGCGCGGGCCTTGAGCGCGTCGCCAAGTGGCCCGGCACCGGCGACCATCACGTCCGGAAGCTCGCCCTCCTCGCCCATCCGGGCCACTGCCGCGATCACGTCCATGGGACGTTTGAAGTCCACAAGCTTTCCCGCAAATAGGACAAGACGGGTAGCGGGCGTAACACCGAGCTGTGCGCGCAGGCGCGCGCCTGCAGGTGCAGCGGCATGGGCTGAAAACCACGACTGGTCGACACAGTGGGGCGCCCAGAACAGGCGCTTTTGCGGGTAGCCGTAATGGCGCCAATAGGCCCGGTTGCGCTCGCCCACGACGAGCGCCGCATCAAAGCTGCGCAGAAACAGCGGATAGACTATTTCCTTGGCCAGACGCTTCCACGTGGCACGCATGGTGCCCAGCTGCGAATCCCCGCGCACGATGACCTTGATGCCCCGGCGCTTGGCCGCCCACAGTGCCTGATGAAAGCATTTGAGATTCCAGCCCATCAACAGCACCGCATCGGCACCCTCAAGATGCGCCCCCACATCAGGCGTATCCACCCCCCCAAAATGGCCGAGGCCGGGCTCCTTTGCGACATTGTGCAGAAACCTGTGCGGATAGCCGCTCAAAAGATCGACATCCCACGCGAAGCCAACCCCAAACCCGGCCTCTGCCTGATCCGCTTGAGTCGCCTGGTGGCCATAAAGCACTGTCAGCTCAAAGCGCTGGGAAAGCGCGCGATAAATCGGTGCGTAATATTGGACGGGATGAGAGGCGACGATGGCAAGGCGCATGCCTAGACCTGGCCCTCAGCCTTCACCCGGTCAAAGATCTTCGCATAGCGTTCGCTCACCGCCGCCGCGGTAAACGGCGCATAGGCCTTGGGATCCACCACCCCAAGATCCCCGTGCTTCGTCACAAGCTCTGCAAAGGCCCTGGCGATTTGCTTATGCAGCGTTGCAAGCGAGGCCGGATCCTTAAAGCTGAGGGCAATGCCGCCACCGGCATGGGCCAAAATGGCATGGGCACTGCTCAACGCATGAAACACCGAAAGAAAGGGTCGTCCTGCCATCAAGGCCGGATAGATCTTCGAGGCCGTATAGTGTGGCTCATCCGAGCCGATGAGCAAAAGTGCATCGCTGTTCGCCATAAGACGCAGGGCCTCCAGAAATGGCACCCGTGCCGGCTCCTCACGCACCACATCGGCAAGTCCGAGGCCAAGCGCCAGATCGCGGATGCTGTGGAGCTTGCCATCGGGCTGGTTGCTGGTACCGACAAAGCGTAGACGCAAGCGCGACCCAACCTCCGGCTGTTCGGCACGCAGCTGACCCAGTCCTTGCAGCACCACCTCATGCACCTTGAGTGCCCGTGGCGTCACGGTACCGACGAAAGATACTGTGACCTCCCGTGACACCTGCGACCCTTCTGCCCTCGCCAGTTGACGAAAATCATCGGGATCGCCACCGATGGGAATCCCCGCCATGCGCGTCCCATCAAGCCAGGGATAGCGGGCGGCCATTTCCTCGTTCTGCCGATCTGATACTGAGGTGATGAAGGCCGCAGAGCGCACCGCACGCGGCTCCAGCAACACTGCCAGACCATGCGTCACCCCCGCCTTTGACCAGATAGGCTCTAGCCCACCCACATGCGACACCCAGGGGTCCTGAAAATCGAGCACCACCGGCAGATGAAAGCGTCTCTTGATCCAGCCGGTCAGCATCATCTGATAGTAAGGAGGGCCAGTCATGAACACGACATCAAAATGCCGTTCGGCGAGCAGCCGGGCCAGGGATGCGCGCAAGTGAAAATAAGCCCGCAGTGAGATATCACCGATGCCCAGCCGGCGAAGCGGAGACAGCGGCAAAGCTCCGATGCGAAGGATCTCAAGATCCTCAGGGACGAGCTCGGCCAGGGGATAGTCAACCGCTTCCTTCTGCAGGCGTTCATCCACCATCAGGACCACGGGATGCCAGCCGAAGCGGGGCAAATATTTGGCCAAGTGTCGGGCGCGATGAACGCTTGCGACCGAACTTGGCGGAAACTCCAGCGACACCAGCAGGACCTTGCCCATATCAGCCCAAAAGCGCCTTCACGAAAAGTTCGAGGTGAACAACCGAACTCGTATTGAACAGCACCGCGGCCTTGGCGCGCGCGGTGAGGAGCGCGCGCGTCTGCGCTGCAAGCCCCTCTGCAACTTCGGCCGCTGAGGTCCCACTTGCGCGCTGGCGCAAATTGAACAGGCGCAGCTCCGGCACCCATTCGAATGGTTCGACATCATCGACAGCCACCTGCACGATATCTGGCGTTCCAACGCTTCGAATCATATCCTGCACATTTGCGCTCGCTCCACTCACGCCCCACCTTGCGATCAACCCACGATGCTTGAGCTCAGCGAGTTCATCGCAAAGACCAAGTGCGAACGGCCCTTCGATGCGTTCGTGAATGAGCACGGCATCGAGGTGATCGACACCAAGCCGGTGCAGGCTGCGCCGCACGGCAGTGCTGGCGCTGAACGGAAAAGCGGGTGGCGCCTGCAGCTTGCGCGTTACAACCGGCGCTGGCGCCTCAAGCCACACCCCCGGTGCTTTGGAGCGCAGGCTGCGCAATGCGCGATAAGGTTCACGCATCCATGCCGCAACAAAGCCCAGCGGTGCCGGCAGGATACCGAATTTGCTCGTGATCTCGACATCGTGGCGCCTTGAACCCAGGGCCCGGGCGAGCATGGCTTCGGCGGTGCCAAGACCATAGGACGGGGCGACATCAAAACGCCGGATCCCGAGACTGAGCGCAGCATCGACCAGACGCTTCGCGCGCGCGGAGGAACTGCCCGCCGTGAGATTGTGGCACCCAAACAGGATCCGCTCGATCATGCCGCACTTCGTTGTGGCATTGTCTGCGCCGCGGCGAGCTTCTGCGCCAGACGTATGCCAAGAGCTGCCGCCGGCAACGTCGGATTGGCATAACCCATGCGCGGAAACACGCAGGCCCCACAAACATAAAGCCCCTTTACGCCATGCACCTGCAGATCTCTGTCCACCACCCCGTCGCGCGCCGTGAGGCTCATGCGCGCGCCCCCCGCAGGATGTAGTCCCTCATCAGCAGACTGCGCAAAGCCTTCGGGGTCCTCAACCAGGCGTGGATCGAGCACGGCCTGACCGATACCTTCAGCTTCAAGCCAGTCTGCCGCGCGTCTGCCCAGGCTTTGAAACACCAGGCCCTCCTCGCGCCCCGCATGCCAATGCAGCGTTGCCCGCCGGATGCCAAGCGCATCGCAGCTCGCGGCGAGCTCAAGACGGTTATCGAAGCGCGCTCTTTGTTCGACCGACGCCCGCAAGCTGGGGCTGCCCCGAAAATACGAACCGATACGACGATGGCGCAGATAGCGGAAGGCGAGCGGCCCGATCTCGCGCGCGCTGCTTGCGGCAGCCGTGAACAATCTGGGGATGGAGCGCGGCATATCGCGCGGGGTCAGTGTGCGCAACAAAAGACGCAGCTCTGCCAGCGAGTGACGCAGATTCCCCGGGGCACTCAGCATCACCACGCCACAGCCATCCTCAGCCTCGGAGAGCTGAACGCGTCCAAACAGCTTCCAGGTCTGCTTGCTGCCCTGCCCTACCACCGGATCGAAGAAATCTGCGAGTCGCGATGGCGAGCTGACCGCAATCCGTGCCACCATCGCCTCCAGATGCTCACTGAAGCCGCGCCCAAGCCAAGGCAGGTCATGCCAGGGTTGCGGACGATCATCTGCCGCGGGCTGAAGCAGGAGGCGAACCGATTCAATCGTGCCGGCGGCGATAATGACAGTGCGGCCAGAAAACGACAGCTGTCGACCGCCTCGGGTGCTGGCCAAAACCCCCCGCACCTCGCCCGTCACACGATCAAGTGTAATAGCGCGCACGGCTGCACCCAGAACGATACGCAGGCCTGTCGCGCGCCGCAGCTCGGACCACACCGCGCGGGTCCATTTAGGTGCCGCAAGCCAGCTCGTGGCAATCGCTTCAAGCTCGTGACGCGCCAGGCCCTCGCGCATCGCCTGAATCGGTGGCGGGGGTGACAGCGCCCCAGGTACTGCACCCAGCAGCCGGGCCGCGGTGTCGAAGGCCTCAGAAAGCTCGCTCGCAGCGATGGGCCAGGGGGAAGACGACGCATCGAGCGTTGCCGCGTGAAAGCGCGCCAGCTGACCGCCCCACAGATTGAGCCCGCCGCCCAATTGCCGGGTGCGGCCGAGCTCGGCGCCGGAGAGGATCTGATCTGAGCACTCGATTTTCAGGCAATCGCGATCGGCCTCACTGGGCAACTCGCCGCCTGCTTCCAGCACCGTCGCGGCAACACCGCGTTCAGCGAGATAGCGTGCGATCACGAGCCCCACCGGCCCTGAGCCAATGATGAGTATCTCGCTGCTCGCCGCGACTTCGTCGGGCAGCGTTGCGGCATCACAGATCATGAGGCGATCCCGCTCAAGCTACCCGCATTACGCGTGGCCAGCCGTTCCTCGACCAGCGCAACGAGACGCTCGGCTTCAAGATCCCAGTTGAAACGGGTCTGACCCAATTGCCAGGCATCCTGGCGTGCCTTTGCGAGCCGTTTCGGCGTCAGCAGATAGCTGTCGATGAGCGCGGCCAGGGCGCTGGCATCGGCAATCGGAAAGGTCGCCATGGCATCGCCGAGCTGTGACGCCAGTTCAAGATGGGCCATCGTGCCACTTGCCAGGCAAGGCACTCCGCCCAAAAGATAGCTGAATATCTTGTTCCCGAGTGTATATTGGCGGTTCGTTTCCACGCCCTCCTCACCCGAATAACCGAGGTCAAATTCTGCTGCCAGCCGTTCGAGATCATCGGGCAGCGCCGGCTCCAGAAAGTGTAAGCGGTCGCCCACCCCAAGTTCCTCAGCCACAGCCTTCAGCTCGTCGTCAAAGCCTTTTGCGGGCGTACCGCGCAGATAAAGATGGGGTTGGCTTCTGGCCTCCGCGATCGCCCGGATCGCGGTCTTGAGCCCGCGTCCAAAGCCAATGGTCTGCGAAAACCAGTAGAGGCTCGGCCCCGGCCAGGCACTGCCTGCGTTTGTGGGTGCTGATGGCGCATTTGCGCGTGGAAAGCTGTTGAGGATGACCGTCGGCAAGGCAATGCCATAGGTGTCAACATAGGCCTGTGCAATCCGTGGCGCCGCTGCGGTGACATAAAGCGCCCCCGGCAGATAGCGAACTTCGATCGCCCGCTGGATCTGCCGCTGCAACGCCACGCCCGGCCCATCGACCTGCTCGCCCACATGAAAATCCTCGGCATCGAAGGCGTAGGCTGCACCATAACGGGCAGCGAGCGCCGCAGCCACGGGCAGAGCTTCGATATAATGGGCGATATATAGGTCTGCCGGTGAAGACTGCCACAGTGCCCGCTTCAGCAACGGCCCAAGCGGGCTAAGCGCCCAGGGTGCCAGCGCGTCAAGCTTGAGCGCGGCAAAGCCGTAGCGTGCGCCAATCTGAAGCAGCCGGCGCAGGCGCCAACTCGGAAGCGCACGCAGATCAAGACGCGTGCTGGTGTAATTTGCATGGCGAAGGACCGCATCATCGCGACGATCAACAATCTCCAAGGAACGGGCCGACTGCACATGAACCCTGTGTCCCCTGCGTACCAGGGCTTCGGCTTCCTTCACGACACGTGGATTTGAACCCAGCGCACTTGGCGTGATGATAGTAATCGTAGCCACTATGCCACCTGGTGCTTGCGGAGAGACAGTGAATCCGCGCTTGCGGATGGCCAAGAAAAGCCTTGGGCAGCGAGACCCTCCCGCAACGCTGTCATGAACTCACGGCGATATTGCGGCCACTGCCGGGCTTTAGCACTGGCGAGCGCAGCCGGGCGCATCGCATTCAGGTCATCGCGATGATCAAGACACCACAGGATCGCCTGCGCGATCGCATCTGCATCATGCGCGGCAATGATGAGGCCGTTTTCCTGCGGGCGGATGAGATCGGCAGCACCCGCGCGATCGGTGGTGATCACCGGAAGACCACGGGAAAATGCTTCAGTGACCACAAGACCAAAGCCGTCAGAAAGCGTTGGGAAGATCAGTGCATCGGCCCGTTCGAATTGCTGCAGCAGGTCCTCATGGCCGATTGCACCATGAAATTGTACGAAGTCGGGAAGTTGTGCGCAGGCCTTGGCCGGGAGCGTGATGGTGCCATAGACGTCGATCACAACGCCAGCAAGCTTTGAGTTGCGACAGGCATCCAGGAGGTAATGCGCACCCTTGTGCACGCCGAAGGTTCCTGCCCAGATCAGGCGCAAGGGCCCTGAACGGTCACGCGGGCGCAAGTCTGCAACGATGGGTGGGGCGGCCAAAGGTACTACGATCATGCGTGCCGCATCTGCGCCTTCCGCAATGTGGGAGTCACGGGTCACGGTCGAATTACAGACGATGAGATCCGCCGCCGCGATCTCGGCGTCGCGACGGGCCTGCCTTTGTGGAAAGCGAAGGCGGAAATAGCGATCCTCGTCAGACCGCAGCTCGGGAAAACGCTCGGCCTCACGGGCCAAGAGGCGCTCAAGGCCGGCACTGCTGAGCGAGGGCAGATCCAGAATGCGGATTGTCCCGGTTTCTTGAGCCGCCTCAAAAGCCTCCTTCGCCGTGTACTCGTAGCCGTAAATCGCGTAGGGGAAGCGGGCGCGAACCAGCCTGCCAAGCTGGCGGGTAAAATCATGCGCCATCAGATCCCAAAGTCTGTCGACCGTGTGTGGACCAAATCTGGCCTGAAGGGCGAGGGTCCGCAGCAGTTCGAGCTTCCCGCGTCGGATGATCTTCTCTGCCGGCAACAGCTCGAGGCTGCGGCGGGCAAGCGCGCGACGCAGCCGCTCAGGGGCGCTGCCTGGCAGCGCCGCCAAGGCCTTTAGCACTCCATCATCGGCGTGGACACCAAAGGTGGTGACAAAGGCTTCGAGCACGCCCTCCTCAAGCATCGCCAGCGCAACCTGCTGCGCGAATCTGCCGGTTCCGGGGAAGCCCACCAGAATACTCATGGCGCAGGCTCGCCAAATTGCGCCGGCTGCAGCCGGGCGCGATAGAGCCGCTCATAGGCGTCCACCACCGCCTGATCGCTGTAAAGCTTTTCCACGCGCCCACGGCAAGCCGCGCGGGAGATTTCTCCAAGGCGCGCAACGCCCGCTATCAGCCCGGCGACATCGTCCCGGACAAAGCCGGTCACACCGTCCGCGACAACTTCGCAGACTGCGCCCCGCGCCAGGCCCAGGACGGGCGTGCCGCAGGCCATGGCTTCAGCCATGACAATGCCAAAAGGCTCATCCCACAGGATCGGCATCAAGAAGGCCGCGGCGCTGCCAAGCAGCTGGTTCTTTTCGCGATCATTGACCGGCCCGATATAGCGAATGCGCACGCCATCAACCGCGCAAAGTACATTCGCCTCGACCCATGCCCGTTTGTCGTCCGGAATATTACCGGCGATGATGAGCCTGCGTCCGCTCCTGCGCGCGATCTCGACGGCAAGATGGGGACCTTTGATCTCTTCCACCCGGCCAAGAAAGACGAGCGGCGCATCTTCCTCCACCTCGGCCACAAATTGATAGGTGTCGAGCGGCACCCCGTTCGGTATCACCGTCCAGGAACCAATATGCTTCACCTCCTGCATCATCCAGTCACTGATCGCGGTAAAGCCGAGGCTGCCGCGCGAGAGCTGATAGCCCAGCTTGACCGTGCGTGGCGTGACCGCCCGCTGATAGGTCATGAGTTTAGGAACACGACAGGGCAGAATCGGCATCATGTAGGCAATGCGCGAAAACGAATGCACAAGATCAAAGCGGGTTTCGAACTGGCCCCGGGCGAGGGTTGCTGCGTTGACAAGAGAGGCAAAGAGATCGGTACTGCGTCGCCCCGGCCAGGGCACGAGCCGACCGGCACTCCGGCTGTCAGGATGGGCAAATAGCGTCACCTCATGACCGCGCGCAGCCAGCCCGCGCGCCAGCATGTCGACAACGCGTTCAATACCTCCGTAAAGCTCCGGAGGCACCGGCAGTTCCGGATCAGCCGTGAGGGCTATCTTCACTCCGCCCCTCTGTCCAGGCCCGGCGGGCTCTGGCGTTCATAGCTGACACGGGGCCGGACATAGCCGATGCCCTGTCGGTCATCGAACGGCTTTCCATCGATGAACACTGGCATGATCTCAAGCTGCAGCACCTCGTCGACCCAGTCGATCGCTTCGCCGGAACGGCTTATCAGACCGCAGGCCACCATGTATTTGTCGGGCCGGATGTCAGCGGCAAAGGCGAGCTTGACCTCGCTCGTCCGGCCATAAATGTAGGGCGTATCACTGTCTTTCTGAAACGACGAGAGGACTACTTTGTCCTCGCTGTCCAAGAGCAGTACGAAGACACTGACGCCGATCTGCGCATTCTGTTCGTCGAGTCTCACCGTAAAGGTGAATGTCATGTCTTCGGAAATCGCAAACCGTGTGGTCTTGAGCGCCATGGACTGCACCATGACCGAAGTGATGACACAGCCGGACTTGACCCGCCGTGGCCGCCCCTCAACGTCCACAAAGTAGGATTTTTCGGCATTGGTGTGCTCGAGGTACTGTTCAACGGCATTCTCAGCACTGCCACGAAAGAGGATCTGCCCCGACTTGAGGACAATGCCAGTGTGACAGAGCGTTTTGACCGCAGACATGTTATGACCGACGAAGAGCACAGTACGCCCCCCGCCCGCCACGTCCTTCATTTTGCCCAGGCACTTTTTCTGAAACGCCACATCACCAACCGCCAGAACCTCATCGACGATGAGAATTTCCGGTTCCAGATGGGCTGCCACCGCAAATGCAAGGCGCACATACATGCCCGAGGAATAGCGCTTAACCGGAGTGTCGAGAAATTTTTCCACTTCGGAAAAGGCAACGATCTCGTCAAATTTGCGCCGGATCTCGCTTTGCTCCATGCCAAGTACCGAGCCATTGAGGAAGACGTTCTCACGGCCGGTCAGTTCAGGATGAAAGCCGGTACCAACTTCAAGCAGGCTTGCCACGCGCCCGGTAATGGTGACCCGACCCTCGGTTGGCTCGGTAATCCGGGACAGCAGCTTCAAGAGGGTTGATTTGCCCGCGCCATTGCGCCCAATCACTCCAAGAACTTCGCCCTGCCGGATCTCCAGATCAACGTGCCTGAGGGCCCAAAAGTCCTCGCGCTTCATGGACGAGGTGGCGGCGCCACGCACTCTGTCGCGCAACCGGCCCAGTGCCTCGCGGGCATTTTGGGTAATGATGTCACGCAGCAACTCATAGTGTTTGTTCAGCACCTGATGGCTTATGACGTACTTTTTGCCAAGATTTTCAATTCGCAGAACGACGTCACTCATGATTTTCCTGTCACGAATGTTTGGCTAAAGACTGTTGGCGCTGCCATGCGATGATGGCTCGAGCCATGGCCGCATTGCCCTTCAGATGACATCGGCAAAGGTCTTTTCCGTGCGGCGGAAATAATGCAGCCCCAGCCACAGGAAAAAAGCAACGAGCACGAGGCTGAGGATGAAGCCCGGCAGATAAATCGCGCTTTTTTGGCCGAGGATGCACCAGCGGAACCCGTCGATCACGCCAACGACAGGATTGAGGCTGTAGAGAAAGCGCCAGCGTAAGGGCACAACGGTGCTCGAAAAGCCCACTGGAGAGACATAGACACCGAACTGCACGATGAACGGAATGATGAAACGCACGTCGCGATATTTGACATTCAGTGAGGTCAGAAAAAGGGCAGGCCCAAGGCTGGCCATGACGGCAAGCACCATGAAGACAGGCAGAAGCAGGATGTGCCAGCTCGGTACCACCCCAAACCACAGCATCATCGCCGCTAAGAGCACGAGGTTGATGGAAAAATCGACCAGCGCCACCACCGCCGCCGCTGACGGCACAATGATGCGCGGAAAATAGACCCGCCGGATGAGATCCGAATTCATCACGAGGCTGGTGGAGGCCTCTGTCAGTATGGAGGAGAACAGGAACCAGGGCAGCATGCCGGCGAAGACCATGACGGGATAGGGCGCACTTCCCGGACTGGGCAGCTTGGCCACCCGGCTGAACACCACCGTGAAGATGAGGGTTGTCAGGAGCGGACGCAGCAGCGCCCAGGCAATTCCGACGACAGTCTGACGATAGCGTACCGAGACATCGCGCCAGGCCAGTATGGTGAAAAGCTCACGAAAGGCCCACACATCGCGCCAGTAATGGCGCTCGGAGCGTCCTGGCTCGATGACCAAGGTGCGCGTCGCGTTGGAACGCGCAGCCGCGGGTCCATTTGTTGGCTTAGCGTCCACCATGCCCCTCTCTCTCGGCCATCGCACCCTTTACGTCGTCCGCCACAAGCCGTTCCAACAGGAGCCGCGCGTGCGGAACGAACTGACCTGGACCAAAGCGGGCCTCGACCGCAGCGGACAATGGAGCGCCCCGGAGCCCTGGCGCACTGAGCTGGGCTGCGATGCGTGCGGCCAGATCCTCATTGGGCGCAACCATGGTGCCAAGCTCTCCATCGCCCAGCGCATCCTTGGCGCCGCCCACTCCCAGACCCAAAGCCGGCGTACCACATGCCATTGCCTCGACAAAGGCTATGCCAAAACCCTCGCCCGTTGAGGGCATGACAAAAAGATCAGCGCGCCGATAAAGTTCGACCAGCCTGTCTTTTGGCACCGCGCCAACAAATCTCACCCGCTCCATCACAGCGTGGTGCCGTGCAAGCGCTTCCAGACGCGGTCGATCATCGCCCTCTCCCGCCACAACGTAGTAAACGTCATGACCTCCGGCAACCAAGCCTGGAAGGGCGGCTATCACCCGGTCATGACCCTTATAGGCTTCACGTCGGTCAAGGCGCCCTACCGTCAGAAGAACCTTTTTGCCATCAAGACCAAGATTGTCGCCATTGCTCGCCGTGGCCGGAGCAAAGGATGCACCGAAAGTGTCGGGGAGAACCCGCACGCGTTCCGGCGCAAGCTCTCCCCAAATGAGGACCTGGGCACGGGTATAACGCGAGACGCTGAGGATGAGATGGGCGTCAGCGCACGCAGCCCGCACCAACGCCCCTGGTGGTTGCCAGGCCTCAATACCATGGGTCTGGATGACAAACCGTGCTCGGGCGAGCCGCGCGACGATCAGCCCAAGCGGTGCCATGAAAAGATGACCGCAGAATACCACCTGTGGCCGTGCGCGCAGGGCCTCGAAACAGACGCGCACAGCATAGCCGAGACGGCCGGCATGGCTTGGGGTTTGCGTGACGCCACAGGGCGGTGTTTCTGGATCTGGCGCATAGCGCGGCACCACCGTGATCTGCCAACCCGCGCCTGCGAGCGCAGAGAGAAAGTCACAATTATAGCGCGCGATGCCTCCGCGTCCGCCAAAGCCATCCGTCACCATCGCCAGCATGCGCGTCATTAAAGTGCCTGCCTGAGGACGTGTCTGGACCACTGTCGCGAAACCAACCCCTTGTTCGTCATGGCAGACACACCATCGCCCGCCATCATCCAAGCCGCCGTCGGCACACCAAAGCCACTCTTGGGACGGAGGCGCGCCGCCTCCGGCAGGCCGGTCATTGGCGCACGAGCCAGCGCCTGCTTGCCACTCTGCGCTGTCAGATGGGCCATATGCGGGGCAAGCGCGCGGACCAACTGCCAGTCAACAAGCGGCACACGGATTTCGAGGCTATGCGCCATGCCTGCCCAGTCCGCATCACGCAACAGCTGGTTGCGCATGTAATTTGAAGATTCCAGAACGCAGATGCGTCCGGTCATGGTCAAGGGATCCGGGTCAAGCTGACCTGCCAAACGCTGCAAGGGGCGCAGGCGGCGAAGCCCCGCACGCGTCATCTCCTCCCCCACCAGGGCTGGGAGCTCGTGCGGCATGAAAAGGCCGCGGCGCAGCAGATAGGCTCCGGGAAGGCTCGAGGCATATTCGAGCATCGCGAGGGCCTTGGGCTGCGAGCGGGCGCGTGCGGGAAAGACCTTGCTTCCCAGAACACGCAGCGCGCAGCCCAGAAACGGAATCTGGGCCACTGCGCCGAAGCGACGGCGCCAGTGCGGCAAATCGCTAAAACTGGGATAGCCGGCGAGCAGTTCATCCCCGCCCAGTCCGGAGAGCGCAACCTTGAGCCCGGCCTCGCGCGCAGCCTTGGCTACGAACCAGGTGTTGATGCCATCGATCGAGGGCTGATCCATGGCGGCAAAGATGCGCGGCAGATCCTCGCGGAATTCTTCTGCGCCGACGCGCCGCACAATGTGCTGCGCGCCATAGTGACGGGCCACCTCGCGCGCCAGCGGAGCCTCGTCCTCGGCACTGCCAGCAAACTCTCCGAACTCAAGGGTCACGGCACGGATCCTGTCCTGTCCCGCATCACGCATCAGACCAAGCAGGGCACCTGAATCGATGCCCGAGGAGAGAAACAGTCCCACTTCCACATCGGCCAGCAGATGCGCTCCGACGCTCTCGCGCGCTGCCATACGCAGCGCGGTCGGCAGAACTTCAGGGGCTTGCGGGCTTAAGGCACCGTGCGCCAGGACCTCGCTAAGTCGTGCGAAGGGCTGAGGTTCGCCTGGTCCGGCTTCGTCAACCCATTGCCAATGGCCCGCGGGAAGGGCGCGGATCTGCCGATAAAGGGTGAAGGGTTCCGGCACATGTCCGAAGAGATAAAAACCCACAATCGCAGCTGGCTCGGGTTCGCTGGAGACCGCCTGTCCGGCGACAAGCGCCTTGACCTGCGAGGCGAAGCGGAAGCTCCAGCCATCATCGGCGGTATAAAGCGGCTTGATACCGTAAGGATCACGCGCCAGAAAAAGTCCTCTGCGCCGTTCGTCCCAGATCGCAAAGGCATACATGCCGCGCAGATGCTCCAGCATCGCGCGGCCGTGGCGAGCATAAAGCTGCAGCAGGACTTCGGTATCACTGCTGGTCTCAAAGCGAACCCCGTCTGCCTCCAGCGTGGCTCGCAGCTCGGGGTAATTATAGATCTCGCCATTGAAGACGACGACGTGGCCTGCTTCACCCGCCACCATAGGCTGCAAGGCACGGTCGGACAGGTCGAGAATGGACAGACGACGATGGGCCAGGCCACAGCGCCGTTCACGGCTCCACCACTGGCCACAGCCGTCGGGCCCGCGCGCCAGCATGTGTTCGCGTGTCGCCAGCAATTCACGCGCATTGGGTGCGCTGGCGGCACGATGATAGGCATAGATGCCGTTAATGCCGCACATCACCGCACTGTGCCCCAAAGGGGTTGGTATGACCTGAGACCGTCTTCATCGTCTGCTGGTGTAAGGGCTGCAGCTGTAAATTCTCGGGGCCGCGCTGCCTGCGATCATGCCGGCAAGCCGGCGCCGTCGAAGCCGGTCATCGTCCGTCATCGGTCGCACCAAGATCGCGCTCACGCTCCACTCTGGGCTTGCTGCCATCCTTGGACGCGGTGTTGTGACGGCAATAGTCTTTCAGGATCTGCTCGAGACGGGCCCCACCGGGCGCCCCGGGCCTGCGCATTACGAACCCTTCGTAGGGATAGCGGCGGAAAAATTGCGCCAGGCTGAGGGTGGGAATGCGCACCCTGCCAGCCTCAGTAAACCAGAAGAAATAGCCGAACAGCGCCGACAACACCTTACGCAGCGTGCGCGGCAATGGCGGGCTGAGGAATTCGCCGACTTGAAGCTGGCTTTGATGATAGCTGAAGCTGAGCTCCCGTAAGGGCGCCATGCTGCGCACGTCGATGTAGAAGTCGCAATCGTCGTCGAAATACTCACTGTAGAACCTCGCTGGCGTCATTGCCGCGAAGGAGTAATGGCAGGCCGTGCTCTCAGCTTGTTCCAGCGCACAGCGGGTGGCGTGATAGACGGCCTTGTGAGCGGGATGACCGGTACCACCATGGGGACCATGCGAAAACACCAGCGTCGGCTTCACATGGGCAATGATGCTTTGAATACAGTTGCAGAGCGCGGCCAGGTCCCAGTCCCTCTCCGCCACGAAGAGCTTGGGATGGATATCGGCAAAGCCAAGGACATGAACCTCTTCGACACCGAGTATTTTCGCGGCCTGCATCAGCTCGCCTTCGCGGATGCGCCCAAGATCGGTGTGCAACCCGGCAAGATAACCCGGACCGCTGCCAGCTTCACCACGGGTCACACAGATCAGGCTGACTGGAATCTTTGCCTGCGACAGAAGCCCGAGCGTTCCGGACATGAAGAGCTCGTCATCGGGATGGGTAATCACGACGAGGGCACGAACTGCATCAGCTGCGGCGGAGCTCACGGACATGGTCTGCCTATTACCGCATGATCATGCAGTAGCGACAGGCGCCGGCGAGTTCGCGAAATGAAGAATTCGTCATCTAAGACCGGGATGACCGCACAACGCCCCGGGCCACGCCGGCCGTCCAGATCCTGCGCTGGGACATATCGCAGCCTTTCGCTCATACTCTTGCGCACAAGCCTGCCGTATCGCTGTGACTGCGCTCTGACAACGAGCGTTTGTGGCCGTCATCAGCCCGTGGGCGAGAGCGCCGTAAAATAGTCAATGGTCTTTAGCAACCCCTGTTCCAGCGGCACCTTCGGTTCCCATTGCAGATGGGCCCTCGCCTTGGTGATATCAGGTTGGCGCTGTTTGGGATCATCTTGGGGCAGCGGTCGCATGTCGATCATCGAGGCCGAACCGGTCAGAGCCACCACTTTCTGGGCGAGTTCGCGGATGGTGAATTCAACCGGATTTCCAAGATTGATCGGGCCAATCAGCGTGTCAGCCGATTCCATCAGACGAATGAGGCCGTCAACCAGATCATCGACATAACAGAACGATCGGGTCTGACTGCCATCGCCATACAGGGTGATGGGAGCGCCTTTCAGCGCCTGCATGATGAAGTTGGAGACCACCCGCCCGTCATTGGGATGCATGCGCGGACCGTAGGTGTTGAAGATTCGCGCCACCTTGATGCGCAGATCATGCTGGCGATTGTAGTCAAAGAACAAGGTCTCGGCACAGCGCTTGCCTTCGTCATAACAGGCGCGCGTACCTATCGGATTGACATTGCCCCAGTATTCCTCGCTCTGCGGATGGATTTCCGGATCTCCATAAACCTCGCTGGTGGAGGCCTGCAAAATCTTGGCGCGGACCCGCTTGGCCAGGCCCAGCATGTTGATGGCCCCATGCACACTCGTCTTCGTAGTCTGGACCGGATCGCGCTGGTAGTGAATGGGAGACGCGGGACAGGCCAGATTGTAGATTTCGTCGACTTCAACATAAAGCGGGAAGGTCACGTCATGGCGCATCAGCTCGAAGCGCGGATTGGAGAGCAGATGTTCCACATTGGCGCGCGCACTGGTGTAGAAGTTATCGATGCAGAGCACCTCATAGCCCCGATCAAGGAGGGCTTCACAGAGGTGCGAACCGATAAAGCCGGCCCCGCCAGTGACCAGAATTCGCTTTCGTATGTGCATCAACGACGTCCTGTTGTAGCGCCTGTACACCCTCGCTGGTGAGGGCATTGCCACAGACGCGGGTCTAGATTTACGTAGCCTTTAGACATGCTACCGCCGTTCGGGTGAAATCGCTTCACCCGAGATGCTGCACAACCAAAAGCGGGCCAGGTACACGCCCCAGCCTCAGAAATACCCTTCCTCGGGAACCACCGCGCCACGCGCAAGCAACGCGGGCACAGATCCTCCCATCACATCCAGAAGCACGCGCACGCGCGCCCGTGCATCCAGGTGCACAAGTTCGCCACACAAATCGGCAAGGGGACCAGCCACCACCCGCACCCTTTGTCCGGCCACAAGCTCCGGGACGCCGTCATAGATCTCAGCGTCATCAAAAAATGCGCGCAGCGTTTCGATGATCCCGACCGGCGCCGGCGCTGGTCGCTCACCGGCCGTGACCAGTCGCGCAACCCCGAAGGTGCTGTTGATCGGCCGCCAGCATTGCCTGGCGGTGTCGAGTTCCACGAACAGATAACCGGGGAAAAAAGGCCTGAGCACAGTCTCGATGCGCCTGGCGTGACGAACAGCGCGCCGCTGCCGGGGCAGAAAGACACGGTAACCTTGGCGGCGCAAATGTTCGGCCGCAGCATTTTCGCGATGGGGCTGGCACTGGACCGCAAACCAGCGTGCCTCTAGAGCGTGCTCAGGAGCCCGCTTCACTGCGGCGTGCCCCAGCCCGTTTTGCCCCATGCCTCCCCGCTTGCCCTGCTGGCCGAGGGCTAGCAGGGCCTCAATTTGGTTCCGCTTCTCCCTATGCACCCCGCCCTGCGCCGCAGACCCTCCCGGGGTCAGTTGCCAGCGCAGCCCGTTTGGACCGCCGTCCGACGCACCCTTTTGAAATATTTTAATACAGCCAAAATGTGTGCGCAACCTCACAGTGCTGGCTCCCCACGGCTGCGAACTCGGGTTAACGGGGATTTTGAGTTGACGGGAGGGGTGTGATTCGCTCGGGGAGCAGTGATTCTCGAGGAGATCCGCTTTGGCCGCCATCAGCATCCGCTTTCTTGA